>NZ_JBFRFZ010000001.1:0-476537 GCF_052115065.1 Terrabacter sp. 2TAF16 | reverse complement strand
ACCACCCACTGAATTGATATCTCCATAGAGTTTCGGCTGTCATAGCGAAGGGGAAACGCCCGGCTCCATTCCGAACCCGGAAGCTAAGCCCTTCAGCGCCGATGGTACTGCACTGGTGACGGTGTGGGAGAGTAGGACGCAGCCGGACACACTTTGTCAGAGCGCCCCAGACGGAACTTCATTGATCCGACTGGGGCGCTCTGTCTTTTTGTGCTCGACGACACCAGAGGTGGCGCCGACCGCGGTCGGCGCGGAAGGATGATGAACATGAGTGACCAGGACGGCAACGACAGCCGAGGCGACCGACGCCACCGCGACGGCGGCCAGCGAGGTCCCGCACGAGGCAGTGGCGCCGGCCGGAGCTCAGGGGCTCCCGGGTCGGGCGCACCCCGATCGTCGGGTCCGCGTCGAGATGACCGTGGTGGCTACCGCTCGGATGATCGTCGCTCCAGCGGCGGCAGTGACCGTGGTGGCTACCGCTCCGACGATCGCCGTTCCGGCGGCGGCAGCGATCGCGGCGGTTACCGCCCCTCGAGCGGAGGCGGCAGTGACCGTGGTGGCTACCGTTCCGATGACCGTCGTTCCGGCGGCGGCAGCGATCGCGGCGGTTACCGCCCCTCGAGCGGCGGCAGCAGTGACCGTGGTGGCTACCGTTCCGATGACCGTCGTTCCGGCGGCGGCAGCGATCGCGGGGGTTACCGTCCCTCGAGCGGAGGCGGCAGTGACCGTGGGGGTTACCGCTCGGACGACCGTCGTTCGAGCACCGGCAGTGACCGTGGTGGCTACCGCTCCGATGACCGTCGTTCCGGCGGCGGCAGCAGTGACCGTGGTGGCTACCGCTCGGACGACCGTCGCTCCAGCGGCGGCAGCAGCGACCGTGGCGGTTACCGCCCCTCGAGCGGCGGCGGCAGTGACCGCGGTGGCTCCCGCTCCGACGACCGTCGCTCCGGCGGCAGCAGCGACCGTGGCGGTTACCGCCCCTCGAGCGGCGGCGGCAGTGACCGCGGTGGCTCCCGCTCCGACGACCGTCGCTCCGGCGGCAGCAGTGACCGCGGCGGTTACCGCTCGGACGACCGTCGCTCCGGCGGCGGTAGTGACCGTGGTCCCCGACGTTTCGACGACCGCCCTCGAGGGGGATCGGGTCGTCCCCAGGACGACGACCGTCGCGGTGGCGCTCGGCTGACCCCGAAGTCCCCGAGGAAGCCCGAGCCCGCCATCCGCGAGGGTGTCACGGGCCACGAGGTGGACCGGGGCGTCAAGAACCAGCTGCGCACGCTCTCCAAGGAGAACGCAGAGGGCGTCGCCCAGCACCTCGTCATGGTGGCCGAGCTGCTGGACGTCGAACCCGAGGCAGCCCTGGCCCACGCCGAGACCGCCGTGCGCCGCGCCGGACGCGTCCCGGCGGCCCGTGAGTCCCTCGGCCTCGTTGCCTACCGCCTCGGCGACTGGGCGCGGGCTCTGGGGGAGTTCCGCACGGTCCGCCGGCTCTCGGGTTCGAGTCACCTGCTGCCGCTCATGGTGGACTGCGAGCGTGCCCTTGGACGCCACGACAAGGCGCTCGAGCTCGCCCAGTCCGACGAGGCTGCCAACCTGGCGATCGACGACCGTGTCGAGCTGGCGATCGTGGTGTCCGGGATCCGCCGTGACCTCGGTCAGCTCGATGCCGCCGTCGCCGGTCTCAGCGACCTGGTCAAGCGGATCAACCCGAACCGCCCGTCGGCAGCGCGGCTCTTCTATGCCTACGCGGACGCGAAGCTGGCCGCCGGCGACCTCGAGGTCGCACGTGACTGGTTCGCCCGGGCGGCGGATGCCGACCACGAGCTGACCACCGATGCGGCGGAGCGGCTCGAGGAGCTCGACGGTGTCGACGTCACCGATCTGCTCGGCGACGAGGACGAGGACAGCCCCGAGTTCTACGACGTCGACGCGGACGACGACGCCGACGACCTGGACGACGACGACGCTGCCGACGACGCCGACGACGCGGACGCGGACGACGAGGACGCGGACGACGAGGACGACGTCGACGAGCGCTGAGTACCCCACCCGGAACGGGCCCGACCTGCACGGTCGGGCCCGTTCTGCGTTCCGGACCGACGGGTCTCGCTGACGGCTCCCGACGTAGGGTCTGGCCCAGGAGGACGCATGGACACGGAAACATGGACGCAACCCCTGATCGCTGGCTACGACGGGGTGGTGTGCGACCTCGACGGTGTCGTCTACCGCGGAGCGGATGCCGTCCCGGGTGCGCCGAAAGCGCTGCAGGACATCGTGGCTCGGGGGATCCGAGTCGTCTACGCGACGAACAACGCATCCCGTGTCCCGACCGAGGTGGCCACCCAGATCGCCGGCCTCGGTGCCCCCGCGACGGCATCCGACGTCGTGTCGAGCGCTCAGGCAGGGGCCGCCCGGCTCGCCACCGACCTCCCACCCGGAGCGGCCGTCCTCGCGCTGGGTGGGGAGGGCGTGGTCGAGGCGCTCCGAGACGCAGGCCTCGTCCCCGTGGCCGGCGCCCGTGACCACGCCCGCTCCGGACCCGACGAGGTCGCGGCCGTCCTCCAGGGCTTCGGCAAGGAGCTGCGCGTGCGCGACTTCGAGACGGCGGCCCGTCTCCTCTCCTCCGGCCTGCCGTGGGTCGCGACGAACGACGACGCGACGCTGCCGCTGCCGTGGGGGCAGTCCCCGGGGAACGGCGCCTACATCGAGCTGCTCGTCGCCGCGCTCGGGCGACGCCCAGACGTCGTCGGGAAGCCGCACCCCCCGCTCTACGAGCTCGCCCTCGAGCGCCTCGGCACCGTCGCTGCCAGGACGCTCGCGGTCGGCGACCGGATCGGCACCGACATCGTCGGCGCCGAGGCCACCGGCCTCGACTCGGCGTGGGTCCTCACGGGAGTGGACCGACCCTCCGACGTCGTGGCGAGCGAGTCGTCGCCCACCTACGTCATCGCCTCCCTCGCCGAGCTCCTGATGCCGTATGCCGCCCCGGTGGCCGACGTCGGCGGCTGGCGCTGCGGCGCCGCCCGGGTAGCCCTCGACGGCGAGGACCTCGTCATCGAGCGGGGGAGCGCGGACCCCATCGAGGTGGTGCGAGCGGGCCTGGCGGCCCTGCTGACGTCGCGCGACGAGGGAGCGTCTTCCGCGCACCTCGGTCGAGCGGCGGCGACGCTCGACCGCCTCCTCGACGACTCACCGACCTCGACCCGGTAGCGTGACCGCAGCGAACCAACCACTCGGCACGGAGGCAGCACATGTTCGGCGACAGCGACCCTCGACGCGACGATCTCGGGTCCGGCGAACCGCTCGAGGTCGCCGAGGAGCTCGACCCGATGGACTCGGACGCCGACGCGAGCGACGACGCCGTCGACGAGTGGGACGACTCAGACGACCAGTCCGACGACGTCAGCGATGCGGACGTGTCGGGAGACGACCTCGAGGACCTCACCGATGAGGACGGCGCGGACGATGAAGGCGTGTACGACAGCGTGGACGACGAGCGCCGGACCGACGACGACACCGCGACGGCCGAGGTGCCCTACGCCCCGCTGGACGCGACGCCAGACGTGCCCACCCCGCCCCTGACGGGTGACCAGGCGGTCGACGAGGCGATGATGCGTCTGGCCGAGTCGCAGGCCGGGTCGTTCGCCGAGCGCATCGAGTCGGGCGAGCACGCCCACCGGAGCCTGCAGAGCCGCCTCGGCGGTCTGGGTGGCGCGTGACGCGACGTCTCGACGTCGAGCTCGTCGCCCGCGGCCTGGCCCGATCGCGCACCCAGGCCCGTGAGCTCGTCACCGCCGGCGTGGTGCTCGTCGACGGTCGCCCGGCCGGCAAGCCCGCCCTGCCCGTCGACGGCTCGTCGGCCATCGAGCTGACGCGTGAGCCCGACCGCTGGGTGGGGCGCGCGGCCGTCAAGCTGCTCCACGCCCTCGACACGTGGTCGGTCCCTGTCGACGGCAGACGGTGCCTCGACGTCGGGGCGAGCACGGGTGGGTTCACCCAGGTGCTCCTCGAGCGCGGTGCCACCCACGTGACGGCCCTCGACGTCGGGCACGACCAGCTCGTCGCGTCGATCGGCTCCGACCCGCGGGTCCGGGACCTGCCGGGCACCAACATCCGTGACGTCGACGCCGAGGCGCTCGGCGGCCGCTTCGACCTCGTCGTGTCCGACCTCAGCTTCATCTCGCTCGCCATCGCCCTGCCCGCCATGCGACCTCTCGTCACCGACGACGGCGACGTCGTCGTCCTCGTCAAGCCGCAGTTCGAGGTGGGGCGCGAGCGGCTCAGCCGCACAGGAGTCGTCACCTCGCCGCACGAGCGCCGCCGCGTGCTGCGTGACGTGGCCCAGGTCGCGACCGACCTCCACCTGCACCTGCACGGTGCGACGGCCAGCCCCATCGCGGGGGGCGACGGCAACCGGGAGTTCCTCTTCTGGCTCGCCCCGAGACCCGTCCCGGGCGCCTCGGTGACGGCGGTGGATGACATGCTGGAGGCCGTCGACCTGGAAGGAGTCCCGTGACGCGCCGCATCCTGCTCGTGGCCCACCCGAGGCGCCCCGAGGCGCTGACGGTCGCCAAGGGCGTCGTGCAACGCCTCACCCATCTCGGTATCGACGTGTCCCTCCAGGCCGACGAGGCCGAGGCCCTCGACCTCAAGGACAGCTCGCGCGTGCACATCGCGTCTGCCGAGGAGCAGGTCGCGGAGGGGTGCGACCTCGTCGTGGTGCTCGGCGGCGACGGGACCATCCTGCGCGGCGCCGAGTTCGCCCGCAGCGTCGACGTGCCGCTCCTCGGGGTCAACCTCGGCCACGTGGGCTTTCTCGCGGAGGCCGAGCGCGACGACCTCGACGCCACGGTCGAGCACATCGCGAGCAACGACTACGCCGTCGAGGAGCGCATGACGCTCCACGTCGACGCGAAGCTGCACGGCGACCTCATCGCGAGCAGCTGGGCCCTCAACGAGGTCAGCGTCGAGAAGGCCGCCCGCGAGCGGATGCTCGAGGTCACCGTCGAGGTCGACGGTCGACCGCTGTCGAGCTGGGGCTGCGACGGCGTCATCGTCTCCACGCCGACGGGGTCGACGGCATACGCCTTCTCGGCCGGCGGGCCGGTCGTCTGGCCGCAGGTCGAGGCCATGCTCCTCGTCCCGAGTGCGGCCCACGCGCTCTTCGCCCGGCCGCTGGTGCTGGGCCCCGACACCCACCTGGCCGTCGAGATCAAGGCGGCCACCGAGGGCGCAGGAGTCATGTGGTGCGACGGCCGGCGCCACGTCGACCTCCCTCCGGGAGCCCGCATCGAGGTGCGCCGTGGGCTGCGCCCGCTCCGCCTCGCCCGGCTGACGAGCGCACCGTTCACCGACCGTCTCGTCGCGAAGTTCGACCTCTCGGTCGCCGGGTGGCGCGGCAACGGCGACACCGCCTCGCCCGTGGACGACGTCGACGGCGGTGAGGGTGCCGGGCCCTAAGGTGGACCCGTGTTCAGCCAGATGAGGATCCGGGGCGTCGGTGTGATCGACGACGCCGTCCTCGACCTGAGCCCCGGGCTCAACGTGCTCACCGGTGAGACCGGCGCCGGCAAGACCATGGTCGTGTCGGGGCTCGGCCTGCTGCTGGGCGAGCGCGCCGACTCCGGCCTCGTGCGCACCGGCTCGGCCTCGGCGCTCGTCGAGGGCGTCGTGCAGCTGCCCCCCGACCACCCGGCCCTCGTCCGGGCCGACGAGGCGGGCGCCGACCACGAGGACGGCGAGCTCGTCATCGCCCGCACCATCGCCGCGGCCGGCCGGTCGCGCGCCCACGTCGGAGGTCGCACGGCACCGGTCTCCGTGCTCGCCGAGCTCGGCCAGATGCTCGTGGCGGTGCACGGGCAGGCCGACCAGTGGCGTCTCAAGCAGGGCGATGCCCACCGCGTCGTGCTCGACGACTTCGGGGGTCCCGACCTCACGGCGCTCCGCGACCGCGTCGGCGAGCTCTACGACCGCTGGCGTGCGTCGGCCCGCGAGCACGAGCGCCTCGTCTCGGAGGCGCGCGAGCGCGCCCGCGAGATCGACTCGCTGACCGCCTCGCTCGAGGAGATCGAGGCCGTCGACCCCCAGCCGGGCGAGGACGCGGCGCTGCGTGTCGAGGACGAGCGCCTCGCGCACGCCGACACGCTCCGCCTGGCCGCAGCCCAGGCGCTCGCAGATCTCAGCGGTGACGAGTATGCCGCCGAGCCGGCTCCGAACGTCCGTGACCTCATCGGGTCGGCGCGGGGTGCGCTCGGTCCGGCCACGGCGCACGACCAGGCCCTCGCCGGGCTCGACGAGCGCCTGCACGAGGTGGGCACGCTCGTGACCGACCTGTCGGCCGACCTCACGGCATACCTCCAGGACGTCGATCTCGACCCCGAGCGGCTCGGCTACGTGCAGGAGCGGCGGGCCGCCCTCGGGGTCCTCACGCGCAAGTACGGCGAGACCGTCGACGAGGTGCTCGAGTGGTCGGGCCGCGGGGCCGCTCGCCTCGACGAGCTCGTGACCGCCGACGACCGCGTCGAGCGACTCGGCGTCGAGGTGGCCGAGCTCGAGTCGTCCGTCGTCGCGGCCGCCCTCTCGCTGTCCGAGGCTCGCCGGGCCGCCGGTGACGACTTCGGCACCCGCGTCTCGGAGGAGCTCTCGCACCTGGCCATGGGCAAGGCCGTCGTCCACGTCGAGCTGCGCCGACGCACCGACCCCGAGGGTGTGGCCCTGCCCGACGGCGACCGCGTGCGGCTGGCCCGACACGGCATCGACGACGTCGAGATCCTGCTCGCGGCCAATCCCGGAGCCACGCCGCGCAGCGTCGCGCGGGCCGCCTCGGGCGGTGAGCTCTCTCGCGTCATGCTCGCGCTCGAGGTCGTCGGCTCACGCAACGCCTCGGGCGAGGCGGCGAGCGGACCACCCACGTTCGTCTTCGACGAGGTCGACGCCGGTGTCGGCGGGCGGGCGGCCCTCGACGTGGGTGCCCGGCTGGCTGCCCTCGCCGAGCACGCCCAGGTCATCGTCGTCACCCACCTCGCCCAGGTCGCAGCGTTCGCCGACCGCCACCTCGTCGTGCACAAGGCCGACGACGGCCGCATCACCTCGAGCAGCGTCAGCGTCGTCGACGGTGACGCCCGGCTGCGGGAGCTGTCGCGGATGATGGGCGGCGACCCCGACTCCGAGGCCGGGCTGGCCCACGCCGGCGACCTGCTCGAGCAGACGAGCGGTGCCCGCGTCGGCACGCGGCCGGCCGCCCGCAGCGGCTCACGCGTCTGAGTCCCGTCCGCGGCACCGTCCTGCGGTCCGCCCAGCCGTTGGACCTCGCTCCCGAAGGCCGTCCCGAGTGTCGTCCCGAGCCGTGCGTCACGGCCCGGACCGATGGGGTCGCCGACCCACCGACGTGGCACGATTGAGGCCATCATGGCCCTCTCCATCCGACGTCGCTCGCGCGCCCGGGACACCGGTCCCGGCGTGGTCGGCACCGCGCGCGTCGACCGGCGCACCAAGGCGCTGACGAAGCGGCTGCAGCCGGGCGACATCGCCGTCATCGACCACGCGGACCTCGACAAGGTGAGCGCGGACGCCCTCGTCACCGTGCGCCCCGCCGCCGTGGTCAACGCGAGCGCCTCGATCAGCGGTCGTTACCCGAACCTCGGACCCCAGATCCTCGTCGAGGCCGGCATCCCCGTGCTCGACGCCGCCGGCCCGGACGTCATGGCGCTCACGGACGGGCAGACGCTACGCCTCGACGGTGCCGACCTGTGGTCCGGGGAGACCCGTGTCGCGACGGGCACATTGCTCGACGTCGAGGCGGTCCAGGCCCAGATGCACGAGGCGCGGGCCGGGCTCGCCGTGCAGATCGAGGCTTTCGCGACGAACACGATGGAGTACATCCGCAAGGAGCGCGACCTCCTCCTCGACGGCATCGGCGTGCCCCCCATCACCACCCAGCTCGACGGCCGGCACTGCCTCATCGTCGTGCGCGGCTACCACTACCGCGAGGACCTCGAGACACTGCGGCCCTACATCCGTGAGTACCGCCCGATCCTCATCGGGGTCGACGGCGGCGCCGACGCCATCCTCGAGTCCGGCCACCAGCCTGACCTCATCGTCGGCGACATGGACTCCGTCTCGGACAAGGCCCTGCGCTGCGGCGCCGAGATCGTCGTGCACGCCTACCGCGACGGGCGTGCCCCCGGCCTCGCCCGGGTCGAGGCTCTCGGGATCACCCCGGTCGTCTTCCCCGCCGCGGGCACGAGCGAGGACGTCGCGATGCTCCTCGCCGACGACTCCGGTGCCGAGCTCATCGTCGCCGTCGGGACCCACGTCACCCTCGTCGAGTTCCTCGACAAGGGTCGCGACGGGCAGGCGTCGACGTTCCTCACGCGCCTGCGCGTCGGCAGCAAGCTCGTCGACGCCAAGGGCGTGAGCCAGCTCTACCGCGCCCGCATCCCGGGCCGGCTGCTCGTGACGATGCTGCTCGCCGGCGTGCTCGCCTTCTTCGCAGCCCTCGCGTCGACACCGGCCGGGCAGGCGTGGCTGCAGGTCCTCGCCGCCCGCTGGGACGACCTCTGGACCGCCATCGTTGGGATCTTCACGTGATCGACTTCCGCTACCACCTCGTCTCGATCATCTCGGTGTTCCTCGCCCTCGCGGTGGGCATCGTGCTCGGGGCCGGCCCCCTGCAGGCCAACCTCGGCAACCAGCTGAGCGACCAGGTCTCCGCGCTGCGCACCGAGAAGCAGGCCCTCAACGACAAGCTGACGACGAGCGAGAAGCTCGCCGACGCGTCCGACGAGTACGCGACCGCCGTGCAGCAACGGGTCGTCAAGAGCCGACTGTCCGGTCACCGCGCGGTCGTCGTCGTGCTGCCCTCCGCCGACGGCACGATGACCACGAACCTCGAGGGTGTCGTGACCCAGAGCGGCGCCGGCCTCACGGGCACGGTGACCCTGAGCCCCGACTGGTTCGACCCCAGCCAGGCCTCCGACCGAGCACAGGCGGCCAAGGAAGCCGCGTCGGCCCTCGGGGTCGGGTCGACCGCGACGGGCGACGAGCTGCTCGTGCAGGTGCTCACCGACCTCCTCGTCTCGACGAGCGACGCCGGCACCTCGGCCCAGCGCACCGCCGCGCTCAAGGTGCTCGTCGACGCCAACCTCGTCGACAGCTCGGTGGCCGACCTCGCGCCGGCCGACATCGCGGTCGTCGTGTCCGCGGACTACGCCGGCACCGAGTCCGTCGTCGAGTCCCGCTCCGACGCCATCCGCGCGCTGGTCACCTCCTTCGCCGGCTCGACCCGGTCGACCGTCGTCGCCAGCGGCGAGACAGTTGCAGCGGCGGGCCAGCCCGTGACCTCCAACGCCGTCCAGGCCGTGCGTGAGAAGTCCGAGACGGCCGGGATCGTCTCCACCGTCGACCACGCCCGGGCCGGTGACGGACCTGCCACGGTGGTCCTCGCCGTCGAGGACGCCCTCGACGAGCGGGTCGGACACTACGGCGTCGCGGCCGGCGCCACCGCCACCGTCCCGCGGGTGCTTCCGTGAGGTCGAGCCGCCGCGCGGACTCGATCTCCGCCGCGTCACTGGCTGCCCTGCTCGGTTCGGCCGCGGCCTCCTGGGCGGTGCTGCGTCTCGGCCGAACGGCGCCCCCCGCCCTCCGCCAGGCCTGGGAGCGCACCAACCATGCCGGCGACCCGGTCACCCTGCTCGAGGGGCCGGCCTGGGTCGGCGGCGCCGTGGCAGGCGCTGTTGCCGGTGCCGCTGCAGCGGCAGTCGCCTCGCGCCCGACCGAGGGACCGAGCCGCGGGTCGATGAGCTCCGGCTTCGTCGCCCTCGCCGCAGGTGCCCTCGGGGCGCTCGACGACCTCGCCGGAGGCACGTCCGACAAGGGTCTCAAGGGCCACCTCGGTGCGCTGGCACGCGGCGAGGTCACGACGGGCGCGGTCAAGATCGTGGGTCTCGGCGTCACCGGGCTGGTCGGTGCGGCGCTCTCCGACGCGAGCCGTCCCTCCCGTCCCGGACTGCTGGCCACCCTCGTCGGCGGGGCCGTCGTCGCCGGTGCCGCCAACGCCGTCAACCTCTTCGACCTGCGCCCTGGACGGGCGCTCAAGGTCACGGTGGCCGCAGGTCTCCCGCTGGTGGGAGGGGTGCCCGCGGCCGCCGCCGTCGGGTCCTCGCTCGGTGTCGTCCGGGACGACCTCCGCGCCACCGCCATGCTCGGCGACACGGGTGCCAACGCCGCCGGGGCGCTCGTCGGTCTCGCGCTCGTCGAGCGCACCGGGCTCGTGGGCCGGGTCGTCGCCGTGGCCGGCCTCGCGGCTTTGACGCTCGCCTCGGAGCGCGTCAGCTTCACCCGGGTCATCGAGGCCCACCCCGCCCTGCGCCGGCTCGACGAGTGGGGCCGGGCCCCCCGATGACCGACCGGAGCGCAGGGGGCGGGCCCGTCTCACGGCGCGGGCTGTTCGCCGCCGCAGGCACCATCGCGGTGATCACGCTCGTCGCCCGGGTCGTCGGCTTCGGACGATGGTTCGTCTTCTCCCACTCCGTCGGTGCGACCTGCGTCGGGAGCGTCTACCAGTCGGTCAACGCGGTGCCCAACGTGCTCTTCGAGATCGCGGCCGGGGGAGTGCTCGCGGCGGTCGCCGTGCCTCTCGTGGCAGGCGCCCTGGCCCGCGGCCACCGGATCGAGGCCGACCACACGGCCTCCGCCCTGCTGACGTGGGTGGTCGTCGTGCTCGTGCCGCTGGGCCTGGTCGTGGCCCTTGCCGCGGAGCCGATCGCGCGGGGCCTGGTCGGAGCCGGCGACACCTGTCCCGGCGCAGTGGGCCTCGGCGCCGACCTGCTGCGGGTCTTCGCGATCCAGATCCCGCTCTACGGCGTCGGCATCGTGCTCGGCGGTGTGCTCCAGTCTCACCACCGGTTCGTCGCGGCCGCGATCGCCCCGCTCATGTCGAGCCTCGTCGTCATCGCGACCTACGTGGCCTACGCCGCCGTCGCCAGCGACCCGGCCGCCCCGATCGCGCAGGTCCCGGCGGGCGCGACCACGATCCTGGCCGTGGGCACGACCCTCGGGGTCGTCGCGCTGTCGCTGCCGCTCCTCGTTCCGGTGCGTCGCGCCGGGGTCCACCTCACGGTGACGACACACTTCCCGCACGGCGTCGCCGCCCGCGTCCGGCGGCTCGCGGTCGCCGGGCTCCTCGCCGTCGCCGGACAGCAGCTGGCGACGCTCGTCTTCATCCGCCTCGCCAACGACCGCGGCGGCCCCGGGACGCTCAACGTGTACACCTACGTCCAGGCCGTCTCCCTGCTCCCGTATGCCGTCCTCGCCGTCCCGCTCGCCACTGCGGCCTTCCCGACGCTGGCGGGCAGCGCGCAAGCCGGCGGGCCCGAGCCGGACGCAGGAGCAGCAGCGCCGGCCTCCGCGCCGACCTCCGCGCCGACCTCCGCGCCGACCTCCGCGCCGGGGTCCGCGGCCGTGGACGTGCTGCGGCGGACGTGGCTCGCCACCCTCCTGGCCGGTCTGCTGGCCGGGGGTCTGCTCGTGGCCGTCGCCCGACCGGTCGGCGCGTTCTTCGCCCTGCTCGACGCCGGGCGAGCGGACGGCAACGGGGCCGTGGCCCTGTCCGCCATCCCCGACGCCCTCGTGCTCGTGGCCCCGGGCATCGTCGGCCTCTGCGCGATCGGGCTGCTGACCCGGGCCTCCTACGTGCGAGGCCGTGCCCGGGTCGCGGGCGCCGTGGTCGCCGTCGCGTGGCTCGCGACGACCGTCGTCCCGCTCGTGGCCCTCGGAGGCGCGGCCGGACCCGCGACGACCGTGCGCGCTCTCACCCTCGGCACCAGCGTCGGGCTCGTGGCCGGGGCCGTCGCGCTCGCGGTCCTCGTCGCGCGGAGCTGGGGCCGCGCGGCCCTGACCGTACCGGCGCGCCCCGTCGCAGCCGGATTGCTCGGCGCCGCGTCAGCCGCGATCCTCGGCTGGTGGCTCGGCGGCCTCTGGACCGCGGACGGACTCCTCGCCGCCGCCGCGCAGGGCGTCGCCGTGGCGCTCGCGGCCACCGTGACCCTCGTCGTCGTCGTGCTCCTCGTCGACCGCTCGGTCGTGGCCCGGCTGCGGCGGCCGTCACCGACCGCCGCGACCTCGCCGACGTCCATGACCGCCCCTTCGTCCGCGCCGATGTCCGCCCCTGCCGGCGAGCAGGACCCGCACCCGGCCGCGCCTCCGGAGACGCGATGAGGGTGCTCATGGTGCTCGGACACGCGGCCGGTGGCGTGGGTGCGCACGTCGACGCCCTCCTCACGGGACTTCGTGGGCAGGGGCACGACGTCCAGGTCGTGACGGCGGAGTCGACGGCGCGGGCCTTCGACTGGGCCGACGCCCACCGGCTCTGGCCGGTCCACGGCGGGGTACGCGCACCTCGGGGTCTCGTGGACTGGCACCGCATCATGCGCCTGGCGGGCACGGTCGACGTCGTCCACGCGCACGGCCACCAGGCCGCCGTCGTCGCTGCCGTGGCCGTCGCCCGCGCGCGGCCACGCCCGCGGCTCGTGGTCTCTCTCCACAACGACCTCCCGCCGGTCCCGGGCTCCGCCGTCGCCCGCGCCGCGGCGTCCGCCGCCCGGCGGCTGGTCGCGTGGTCCCTGCACCGAGCCGACCTCGTGACGGGCGCGAGCGCCGACCTCGTCGAGCTCGCGGACGCCCTCGGTGCCCGGCGCACCGAGCTCGCCCTCGTGCCCTCCGCCGCGGTCGCCGACCTGCTGGAGCGTCCTGCGCTCGAACCGACCGAACGCGCCGCCCTGTTGGCCGGAGCCGGCCTGCCGACCGACCGCCCCGTCGTGCTCACGGTCTCGCGCATCGCGCCCCAGAAGGACCTCCCGACCCTCCTCGCGGCCGCGCGGCGCTCCGACGCCGCCGCCACGTGGGTCGTCGTCGGCGACGGCGACGAGCGGCTCCGTGCCCGTCTCGAGGAGGAGGCGGACGGCATACGGCAGGGGGAGGACGCGAGGGCAAAGGTCCGGTTCGTGGGGGCGCGCACCGATGTGTCGGAGTGGCTGCGGGCGGCGGACGTCTTCGTCCTCACGAGCCGCTGGGAGGCCCGGGCGCTCGTCGTGCAGGAGGCGATGGCGGCTGGGCTCCCGGTCGTCGTGACCCGTACGGGCGGTCTGCCCGACCTCGTCGGGGACGCGGGTTCTCTTCTCCCCGTGGGGGACCCGGCCGCCTTAGCAGCCGAGGTGGACCGCCTGCTCACCGACGCCGACGCCAGGCTCCGAGAGGGTGACGCGGGACGAGCCCGGGCCGCCGGATGGCCCACTCCCGACGACGAGACGCGCCGGTGGGTGGAACGCTACGTCACGGAGACCCGCGGAGTGACGTAGACTCAAAGCCCGTGGTGGATACGACGAAGCACATCTTTGTGACCGGGGGCGTCGCCTCCTCTCTCGGCAAGGGGCTCACCGCCTCGAGCCTCGGACGACTTCTCAGATCGCGGGGCCTGCGGGTCACGATGCAGAAGCTCGACCCCTACATCAACGTCGATCCCGGGACGATGAACCCGTTCCAGCACGGCGAGGTCTTCGTGACCGACGACGGAGCCGAGACCGACCTCGACATCGGTCACTACGAGCGCTTCCTCGACGTCAACCTCGTCGGCAGCGCGAACGTGACGACCGGGCAGGTCTACAACAACGTCATCGCCAAGGAACGGCGCGGTGAGTACCTCGGCGACACCGTCCAGGTCATCCCGCACATCACCAACGAGATCGTCGCCCGGATGCGCGCCCTCGCCACCGGAGGTCCGGACGCCCCGGACGTCATCATCACCGAGATCGGCGGCACGGTCGGCGACATCGAGTCGCTGCCCTTCCTCGAGGCCGCGCGCCAGGTGCGCCACCTCATCGGCCGCGACAACAGCTTCTTCCTGCACGTCTCGCTCGTGCCCTACCTCGCGCCGAGCGGCGAGCTGAAGACGAAGCCGACCCAGCACTCGGTCGCCGCCCTGCGCCAGGTCGGCATCCAGCCCGACGGGCTCGTGCTCCGCGCCGACCGCGAGATCCCCGACCCGATCAAGCGCAAGATCTCGCTCATGTGCGACGTCGACGTCACCGCGGTCGCCGCGGCGGTCGACGCCCCGAGCATCTACGACATCCCCAAGGTGCTCCACCGTGAGGGCCTCGACGCCTACGTCATCCGCCGGCTCGGGCTCAACTTCCGCGACGTCGACTGGACCGAGTGGGACGAGCTGCTCGAGCGGGTCCACGACCCGGAGCACGACATCGAGATCGCCCTCGTCGGCAAGTACATCGACCTGCCGGACGCGTACCTCTCGGTCACCGAGGCGCTGCGCGCCGGTGGCTTCCACCACGACGCCAAGGTCAACATCCGCTGGGTGGCCAGCGACGAGTGCCAGACCCCGGCAGGCGCCCAGAAGGCGCTCGGCGGTGTCGACGCCGTCCTCGTCCCCGGTGGGTTCGGGGTGCGCGGCATCGAGGGCAAGCTCGGCGCGCTGACCTGGGCCCGCGAGAAGCAGGTGCCGACCCTCGGCATCTGCCTCGGCCTGCAGTGCATGGTCATCGAGTACGCCCGCAGCGTCCTCGGCAACCAGGACGCGAGCTCGACGGAGTTCGACCCCGAGACCGAGCACCCCGTCATCGCCACGATGGAGGAGCAGAAGGCCTTCGTGGAGGGCGCCGGCGACCTCGGCGGCACGATGCGCCTCGGCCTCTACCCGGCCGCCCTCAAGGAGGGCAGCGTCATCCGTGGGGCCTACGGCGAGGCCGAGGTCAAGGAGCGCCACCGCCACCGCTACGAGGTCAACAACTCCTACCGGGCCGACCTCGAGCAGGCGGGTCTCGTCTTCTCCGGCACCTCGCCCGACGGCAACCTCGTGGAGTTCGTCGAGCTGCCGCGCGAGGTCCACCCGTACTACGTGTCGACCCAGGCGCACCCGGAGTTCCTGTCGCGCCCCAACCGCGCACACCCGCTCTTCGCGGGTCTCGTCGGGGCCGCCCTGGAGCGCCAGCGCAGCGAGCGCCTCGTCGAGGTCGAGCGCCACCGCGCCGCGGTCGACGCCGGCCAGACCGAGCGGGACGCCGAGGCACGGACCGGGCACGACGAGCTCGCCTCGGTGTCCGCGTCCGGCGCCGCCCCGGACGCCGACTGAGCCGCGGGTGAGCCTGGACGCGCCGCGGGGCACCGCTGCCGACCTCGTCGAGGAGTGGACCGCCGAGCCGGTGGTCGAGACGACGACCCCGTTCGAGGGGATCATCTTCGACGTCGTGCGCGAGCGCGTCGACCTCGGCGCCGGGGGTGTCGTGACACGTGACTTCGTCACGCACCCCGGCGCTGTCGCCGTGCTCGCCCTGCGCGAGCTCGAGGGTGCCTCGCACGTGCTGCTCATCCGGCAGTACCGCCACGCGAGCGGTGGCCACGTGTGGGAGCTGCCCGCCGGCCTGCTCGACGTCGACGGCGAGCCGCCGTGGGAGGCCGCCGCGCGTGAGCTCGCCGAGGAGGTCGACCTGACGGCCGACGAGTGGCACGTCCTCGCCGACGACGTCACGTCTCCCGGGGCCTTCCCGGAGACGGTGCGGATCTTCCTCGCGCGCGACCTCCACGAGGTCGCCGCCGCCGACGCCCACCAACGCACTGCGGAGGAGCTCGGGATCCGGCCCCTCTGGGTGTCCCTCGACGACGCCGTCGACGCAGCGCTCGACGGACGCATCAGCAACTCGGCGACGCTCGTCGGCCTGCTCTCCGCGGGACTGTCGCGCGGACGTGGGTGGTCCACGCTGCGGCCGCACGACGCGCCGTGGCCCGCCCGCGAGGCCCAGCGCGCCCAGCGGTCGTGAGCGGGGCGTTCGGTACAGGCCTCTCGGGGTCGTGCCCCTGTGGGGGAGGCCCGGAAGACCTGGCGTATGCCGCGTGCTGCGGCCCGCTCCACGCGGGCGACCGCCCGGCCGGGACCGCAGGCGAGCTGATGCGCTCGCGCTACGCGGCGTTCGCCGTGGGGGACGAGGCGTACCTCCTGCGCACCTGGCACCCACGGACGCGCCCCGAGCGGGTGGGACTCGATCCGGACACGCGGTGGACGGGCCTGACGGTGCTGCGCACGGAGCGCGGCGGGCTCGGTGACGACGACGGCGTCGTCGAGTTCGTGGCGCGCTGGACGGAGCCGTCAGCGGGCGCCACGCGTCGGGGCGAGCTGCACGAGATGAGCCGCTTCGCCCGCCGGGGCGGCCGCTGGCTCTACGTCGACGGCGAGCACGGGTGACGCGTCGGCAGGGACGGCCGGAGCGGGCGCCGTCACACCGCCACGTGGGCGGATCACCGCTACGCCGACACCGGCCAGCAGTGCGAGCCCCCCGACCAGCTCGAAGGCGTTGGGTCGCTCGTGGAACGCGACCGCGGCCGCGACCATCCCGAAGACCGGGACGAGCATCGCGAACGGCGTCACCTTCGCCACCGGGTGGCGGCTGAGCAGGGTGTTCCAGATCCCGTAGCCGACGAGCGACGAGAGGTAGGCCGTGTAGGCGGTCGAGGCCACGGCCTGCCACTGGAGGTGGCGCAGGGCCGCCCCGATGGCCGTCGGCCCCTCGAAGACGAACGAGAGGGCGAGGGCCGGCAGCGGCACGACGAGCCCCGACCAGACCGTGACCCCGAGCCCGGCGCCCGGACCCGTGAGGGCCCCCGCCCGGCGGGTCAGCACGTTGCCGACCGCCCACGACACGGCGGCCAGGACGAGCACGACGAGTGGGAGCAGCGGCGCCGACAGCCCGCGTCCGACCGCGATCGTCAGCAGCCCCGCTCCGCCCAGGGCGACGCCGAGGCGCTGTGCCGTGGACGGGCGCTCGCGCAGCCAGGCCGCCGCGATGACGACGGTGAGCAGCACCTGCGCCTGGAGCACGAGCGAGGCGAGCCCGGGTGGCATGCCGAGGTGCAGCGCGAGGTACATGAGGGCGAACTGGGCGAGGCTCGTGAAGAGCCCGATGAGGGCGAGGTCGCGCCAGGGGAGCCCCGGGCGCCGGACGAGGAAGACCGCGGGGACGCAGACGACGACGAAGCGCACCGCGAGGAAGAGGAACGGCGGCACCGAGTCGATGCCGGTGCGAATGGCGACGAAGTTCGTGCCCCAGATCAGGGCGACGAGGACGGCGAGGGCGGTGTCACGGCGGCGCATGTGCTCATCGTGGGCGCCGTACACCGTTCACGTCCATCAAACTGTTGTGGCCATGACTGTGTAGCATCGCTGCATGATCGATCCCGTCGCGCTGCGTTCGCTCGTCGCCGTCGAGGCGCACGGCTCCGTCGGCGCCGCCGCGGCCGCGCTCGACTACACCCCGAGCGCGGTGTCCCAGCAGATCAAGCGCCTCGAGACCCAGACGGGGGTGCAGCTGCTCGAGCGGCAGGGGCGCGGTGTCCTGCTCACGGAGGCCGGTCGCACGCTCTCCGAGGCTGCGCGGTCCCTGCTCGCGGACATGGAGCGACTCGAGTCCCGGCTCCACGGGGACAGCGGAGAGACGGTCGGGACGGTGCGACTCGCGACGTTCGCCACGGCGTACCGGGGGGTCGTCGTGGGCGCCATCGGCCGCCTGCGATCGACCGCGCCGGACGTCGTCCTGCGGCCCGACGAGATCGACCCCTGGGACGCCGTCGACGCGGTCGCGGCCGGCACCCACGACCTCGCCCTCGTGCACAACTGGGAGCCGCTGCCGCTCGCCATCCCCGACCACCTCGAGGTGCGCGACCTCGGCCGGGACCGCGCCGACGTCCTCGTCCACGAGAGCCACCCGCTCGCCGCCCGGCGCAGCATCGGCGTGCGGGACGTGCTCGACGAG
Organism: Terrabacter sp. 2TAF16; assembly: GCF_052115065.1. NCBI lineage: Bacteria > Bacillati > Actinomycetota > Actinomycetes > Micrococcales > Intrasporangiaceae > Terrabacter > Terrabacter sp. 2TAF16. The sequence goes on along the minus strand of NZ_JBFRFZ010000001.1, from coordinate 458,730 downwards.
CACTGGGCCAGCGTCGCGCCCGGCTCCATCTGCCACCAGTGGCTCCAGAAGATGTATGCCGACGTCGGTCGGTCCCCTCGGATCGCGCACGTGGCGCTCGAGTTCGCCACGCACGTAACCCTCGTCGCGGCGGGGGAGGCCATCGCCCTCGTGCCACGCCTCGGCCGGGGACCGCTGCCCGCGGGAGTCGTCGCGGTCCCCATCGTCGACCCGATCTCCGAGCGCACCGTGAGCCTCGTCTGGCGGAGCACCATGACGGCAAGCCCCGCGCTCGCCGTGGCCGTGGACTGCCTTGCGGCAGAAGCCTCCCGGGACCTCCGGCCCCTTTCGGGAGACTGATCGGGCGTGCCTGCGCGACGCGTCAGCCGGCGGCCTGGAGGCGCAGCCCCGCCAGGATGAGGTCGAGACCGGCCCGGAACTGCTCGGCGTCGTCGTGGCCGGCGAACTCGTCGACGACGTGGTGGATGAAGGGAAAGTCGTCCGCGTCGAGGGCGCGCCACTGGGCGGCGTAACGGGCGAGGTACGCGTCACGGTCGACCTCACCGGAGAGCACCGCCTCGGGTGGCTGCTGACCCATGTCGGCCGCCGTGCCGACGACGAAGCCGACGACCGCCGAGACCGCGTGGAAGCTCTCGCGCGGAGTGAGCTCCAGCCGCAGCACCTGCTGCCCCAGTCGCTCGTAGAGGCGCAGGCCGTTGGGCTGGACGCCCGTGTCGCGCATGAAGTAGGCACCGAGCCAGGGCCGCTCGACGATCGCGTCGAAGAGGGCCAAGGCGATGGTTCGGAGGTCGTCGACGGGGTCGCCCGCCCCGACGTCCTCGACGGTGGCGAGCACGTCGGCCAGGACGTGGTCCGCCGCTCGGTCGAGCAGCTCGTCCTTGCTCGAGACGTACCAGTAGATGCTCGCGGCCCCACCGCCGAGACGGGCCGCGAGGGCACGGAACGTCAGGCCCTGCTCGCCACTCGTGTCGAGGAGGGCGACCGCCTCCGTGAGGACGGCCTCGAGCGAGTGCGAGGCCCGTCGGCGGCCCCGTGCGGGGCGCTCACGCACTGCCCGAGCCTCGCGGGAGGGCCGAGCGGCGTGCTGTCGCTGGGGGCTCATGTGCCCATCCCATCACACGATCCCCGGGCGGACTTGCGTTCATCGAACAACGTTCTATAACATCGAACCACGTTCGATAGTCGAACGGTGTTCGATGAGAGGAGACGGCACATGACGACCACGACGCCGACCCGCACCTATCCGTCGCTCCGCGCGGCGTGGATCCCGATGCTCGCGCTCTGTCTCGCCTTCTTCGTCGAGATGGTCGACAACACCCTCCTGACGATCGCGCTGCCGACGATCGGCCGCGACCTCGGGAGCGGCACCACCGCTCTCCAGTGGGTCACCGGGGCCTACTCGCTGACGTTCGGGGGACTGCTGCTCACCGCCGGCTCGGCGGCGGATCGGCTCGGCCGCCGCCGGGTGCTCCTCTGGGGGCTCGCCGGCTTCGGGATCATCAGCCTCGCCGTGGCCGCCGTGACGACGACGGGCGAGCTCATCGCCCTGCGCGCCGCCCTCGGGGTGGCGGCGGCAGCGATGGCGCCGATCACCAACTCGCTCGTCTTCCGTCTCTTCGACGACCAGGCCCTGCGGATGCGGGCCATGACCGTCATGATCGTCGTCGGGATGTCGGGCTTCGTCCTCGGTCCGCTGCTCGGGGGCACGGCCCTCGCCCACGTCGGCTGGGAGTGGCTCCTGCTCGTCAACGCCCCCATCGCCCTCGTGGCCTGGGTCGGCGTCCGGTTGGGGGTGCCGGCAGACCGGCCCGAGGACCTCACCACCGACCGGCTGGACCTGCCCGGTGCCCTGTTGAGCATCGCGGCCATCGGGCTCGGCTGCTACGCCCTGACCAGTGGCGTCGAGCACGGATGGACGTCGGCGACCACGCTCTCGACCGTCGTCGGCTCCGCGCTCGCGCTCGTCGGGTTCGTCCGCCACGAACGGCGAGCCGCGTCCCCGATGCTCGACCTGACGCTCTTCTCGTCGGGGACCGTGCGCGGGGCCACGCTGGCGCAGGCCGGCACCTCGGTCGCCATGGCCGGCGTCATGTTCGGCCTCATCCTGCACTTCCAGTACGCGTGGGGGTGGAGCCCCGTGCGTGCGGGGCTCGCCAACCTCCCGCTCATCATGACGATGGTCCTCGCGACCCCGCTCTCGGAGTGGCTCGCCCGCCGCTTCGGCCACCGGGTCGCGTGCCTCGTCGGAGCGGGCCTGCTCGTCGTCGCGCTCGTCGGGATGGCCTGGGGTGTCGACCGCGGCTACCCGGCCGTCGCCGTCGCGACGGTCGTCATGACCCTCGGCCTCCGCACGGTCATGACGATCTGCGCGGTGGCCCTCGTCGAGGCGATGCCCGCCAACCGCACGTCGATCGGCACGGCGCTCAACGACACGGCCCAGGAGGTCGGCACGAGCGTCGGCACCGCCGTCGTGGGCACCCTCGTCGCCGTGCTCGTGACGACCACGCTGCCCGCCGGCACGTGGAGTCCTGAGCTCGCGTCGTCCTTCTTCCACGGTGAGCGGGTGACGTATGCCGTGCTGGCCGTCATCGTCGGGGTCGTGACCACGTGGGGTGCCCTCACCCTCACCGACTCACGCAGCGTCGAGGAGCACGACGTGCCGGACGCCCCGGCTGACGCGGTGGGTGCGGGAGCGCGACAGACCGCGTAGACCGAGGAGGCCGCGCCGCGGACGTGGCGGCCACGACCGGCCGGACCGCCCTACGTCGTGGGCGTGGCGCGCGGAGCGGCCTGCGGGTCGCGGGCGTCGACGAACTCCTGCTGGCGGCGTGACGGCTGGTCGAGGCGGAGGCGTCCGCGCAGGCGACCCACGGGCCGCTCGACGAGCACCCACGACAGCCACGAGACGAGCACGGCGGCCGCGATGAGCAGCAGGTTGCGGGGTGTCGTGTGCTCACCGAGGAGCTGGCTGTTGATGAACGTCTGGTGCCAGAGGTAGAGCGCGTAGCTGATGGTGCCGAAGAAGACCATGACGCGGGAGCCCACGATGCGCGAGTGACCCGACACGGCGGCATACACGAGCCACACCCCGACGACGGCGTAGACGGCGCCGAGAGGTCGGAAGAGCGGGTGGTCCACCTCGAGCCCGTGCCCGGGGAAGGCCGAGACGGCGACCATGACGACGAAGGGGACGAGCGGGCTCGTGGCCGGCAGCTCCCAGCCACGGGACCGTACGGCGGCCAGTGAGAAGGCGAGCGCCACGCCGAGCAGCAGGGCGAACGCGTTCGTCTCGGTCGAGATGTCGAGGCGGATCGCGCTCCCTACCGTCCAGACGGAGTAGAAGGTCGCGAGCGCCGCGAGGCTGAGGACGACCGCGAGCGCTCGGCTGCGAAGCCACGTCATGAGGACGATGAAGATCGCCGGCCAGACGACGTAGAACTGCTCCTCGACCGAGAGCGACCAGAGGTGGTTGAGCACCCCGAGGTCCGTGCCGGCGATGCGCACCCAGTTGCCGACGTAGAAGATCGATGCGAGCGCCGCCGTCGGGTAGGTCGAGAGCCGGTCGTCGCCGGTCGCCCAGAGCAGCAGGGGAGCGAGCAGGAGCAGGAGCACGAGGGCGGGCAGGAGGCGTAGGGCGCGCCGTCCCCAGAAGCGCCACAGGCTGACCGACCCCCAGCGGTCCCACTCCCGGATGAGCAGGCTCGTGATGAGGTAGCCCGACAGGACGAAGAAGAGCGTCACCCCGGACAGCCCACCCCAGCGCGCCGGCAGCCCGGAGTGGGCGGCGACGACGAGGAGGATCGCGAGACCTCGGACGCCGTCGAGGTCGCGGTTGCGGGAGTGCTGCACGGCGAAGAGCCTAGGCGCAGGCGGTCTAGGATTGGTCCTCGGTGCCCACGGCCGACCAGCGGCCGGGCACCTGCGCACGACACTCGCTCACCACCTCGCTCAGCCCCGGCGGCCCTCGTGCCGCGGGAACCACGTCCCGGAAGGACCCTCCGTGCTCCGCACTCACGAGGCCGGCACTCTCCGCGCCGACCACGCAGGCCAGACCGTCACCCTCACCGGTTGGGTGGCGCGGCGTCGAGACCACGGCGGGGTCGCCTTCCTCGACCTGCGCGACGCCTCGGGCGTGGCCCAGGTCGTCGCGCGTGACGAGGTGCTCGCCCAGGGCGGTGCCCACGACGTCCGCAACGAGTTCTGCGTCAAGGTCACCGGTGAGGTGCGCGAGCGTCCGGAGGGCAACGCCAACCCCGACCTGCCCACCGGCGACATCGAGGTCATCGTCAGCGAGCTCGAGGTGCTCAACCCGGCCGCCCCGCTGCCGTTCCAGATCGACGAGCGCGTCACCGTCGGCGAGGAGGCACGCCTCAAGCACCGTTACCTCGACCTGCGCCGCCCCGGCGCGAGCTCTGCCGGCGCTGCGATCCGCCTGCGCTCCAAGGTCAACGCTGCCGCCCGCGCCGTGCTCGGGGCCCGCGACTTCGTCGAGATCGAGACGCCGACGCTGACCCGCTCCACGCCCGAGGGTGCCCGTGACTTCCTCGTGCCGGCGCGTCTCGCGCCCGGGTCGTGGTACGCCCTGCCGCAGAGCCCCCAGCTGTTCAAGCAGCTGCTCATGGTGGCCGGCATGGAGCGCTACTACCAGATCGCCCGTTGCTACCGGGACGAGGACTTCCGCGCCGACCGCCAGCCGGAGTTCACCCAGCTCGACATCGAGATGAGCTTCGTCGAGCAGGACGACATCATCGAGCTGGGCGAGTCGATCGTGCAGGCGCTCTGGCGCCTCATCGGCGTCGAGCTCGACGCCCCGTTCCAGCGGATGACCTACGCCGACGCCATGGCCCGCTACGGCTCCGACAAGCCCGACCTGCGTTTCGGCAACGAGCTCGTCGAGTGCACCGGCTACTTCGCCGACACGACCTTCCGCGTCTTCCAGGCCGACTACGTCGGTGCCGTCGTCATGCCCGGTGGTGCGAGCCAGCCGCGCAAGCAGCTCGACGCCTGGCAGGAGTGGGCCAAGCAGCGCGGCGCCCGTGGCCTCGCCTACGTCCTCGTCCAGGAGGACGGCGAGCTCGGCGGCCCGGTCGCGAAGAACCTCACGGACGCCGAGCGCGCCGGCCTGGCCGAGCACGTCGGCGCCACGCCCGGCGACTGCATCTTCTTCGCCGCGGGTGCGGCGAAGCCGTCGCGGGCGCTGCTCGGGGCGGCCCGTCTCGAGATCGGCCGTCGCTGCGAGCTCATCGACGAGGAGGCGTGGAGCTTCCTCTGGGTCGTCGACGCCCCGCTCTTCGAGCCGGCCGCCGACGCCGTCGCCTCGGGCGACGTCGCCGTCGGTGCCGGTGCGTGGACGGCCGTCCACCACGCCTTCACCTCGCCCAAGCCCGAGTTCCTCGACACCTTCGACACCGACCCGGGTCCGGCGCTCGCCTACGCCTACGACATCGTCTGCAACGGCAACGAGATCGGCGGCGGCTCGATCCGTATCCACAGCCGCGACGTGCAGGAGCGCGTCTTCTCGGTCATGGGCCTGTCGGAGGAGGACGCCCAGGAGAAGTTCGGCTTCCTCCTCGAGGCCTTCGCCTTCGGTGCCCCGCCGCACGGCGGCATCGCCTTCGGCTGGGACCGCATCGTCTCGCTGCTCGCGCACACCGACTCGATCCGCGACGTCATCGCGTTCCCGAAGTCCGGTGGCGGCTACGACCCGCTGACCGCGGCGCCGGCCCCGATCACGCCCGCCCAGCGCAAGGAGGCCGGCGTGGACGCGAAGCCCGCGGACTCGGCACCGGCCGCACAGGGTGCCCCCGAGGTCGAGCCGAAGCAGGGCTGACCTCCGGCAGGAGCCGACCGTGGAGGGTCGTCGTCGCGAGAGCGAGGACGGCCCTCCACGCGTATGCCGTCACCTGCCGTGCGCTTTGCCCAGCCTTGACTCGGGCCGTCCTACGGTCGAAGGCATGCGATCACCACGTCGACGTCCGGTCACCGCGGTCCTCCTGGGTGCGGTCCTCGCCATGACCGGAGCCAGTTCCGCGTCGAGCCTGCCCGCCGCCGTGCCCGCGCCGAGTCCCTCGGCGGTGCCCGCGGCCACCCCGCCGCAGGAGTTCGGCACCGACTGGGACGACCCGCGCACACCGGAGCCGAGCGTCCCGGTACCCGCCACGCACCACTGCACCGTTCGCGTCGTCGACGACGCGTTCGACGACTTCGACGTCCACGCCAAGGCCTACAGGCCGCCGGTCGGCTGCGCAGGTCCGTGGTCGAAGGTCGTCATGCGGCTCGAGGGGTCGGTGGCCGGGCGACAGTTCGACCGCATCGGCTACGTCGACGTCGGGGGAGTGCGGATGCTGACCCTCTCGACGCCCGAGCCGAGCGTCGACGGGATCCATTGGCACGTCGAGAAGGACGTCACGGACCTCGCTCCGCTGCTTGCGGACCCGCAGCAGGTGCAGGCCTTCATCGGCAACGTCGTCGACGGCACCTACACCGGGGTCATCCACGTGACGGTCGACCTCGACTTCTCCACGACCGGGCGCGGAGCGCCTGCGGCCAGGACGTCCGATGCCGTCGTGCCCCTCACCGACACCGCCCGCGACGGCAGCGACCTCGTCGGGTCCCTCACGGTGCCGCGCAACTCGACCCGGCTGCTCGCCGACGTCTTCGCGACCGGGTCCGGCGGTGGCTGTGAGGAGTTCTGGGACACGAGCGCCCCTGCGAGCACCGGCTACTCGTGTCCGGACGGTCTGCCCTACCGCGAGGTCGACGTGCACATCGACGGGCAGCTCGCAGGCATCGCCGCGCCGTACCCCGTCGTCTACACGGGCGGCTGGAGCAACCCGTTCCTCTGGTACACCATCCCCTCGCCCAAGGCGTTCGACATCCCGCCGCTCGGCTACGACCTCACGCCCTACCTCGCGAGGCTCAACGACGGGCGGCCCCACGACGTCCGCATCTCCGTCGTGGGTCTTCCGGCAGGCCAGGGCGGCTGGACCCTCGCGCCCCGCTTCCGCATCTGGCGCGACGCGGCCCGCAGCGTGGTGTCGGGAACGACCGGGACGGCATACGCAAGCGATCCCGTCGTCGACAGCAGCGTGTCGGGGGCGGGGGACCGGGCGGGCCACGTCGATCTCGACGCGCGACGTGAGCTCCGCGTCACGGGAACGCTGTCCACCTCACGCGGACCGGTCACGACGACGGTCACGCGCACTCTTTCCAACACGTCGAGGCACTCGTGGACCGACGACGAGGCCGACGACACCCTGACGGCGTCGTGGACCGACACCCAGGTCGTCGCGACCGGGCACGGACGGGGAGCTCCGACCCTCGAGCGCACCGAGCAGCGCTGGGACAAGGACGGTGTCCTCGGCTTCCACCCGCGCAGCGACGTCGCCGGCGCGTACGACGTCACGGGCGATCTCGCCATCACGTGGTCGCGTGACGAGTCGCTGACTCGCGGCGGAGCGCACCTGTCGAGCCGGTCGGAGACCTCGTCCTACGAGGGGCAGGCGAGCTGGATCTACGGGGTGCCGCGTGACCAGCGGCACGCGACCGCCGACACCCGTGCCCGGGCCACCCTGAGCGAGAAGGTCCTCGGCCGGCCGGCGACCTCCTGGGAGCACCGGCTGCGCGCCGTCAACGGCACGTTCGTGACGGATGCCGTCGGCTGAGGCGCGGAGGGCGACAATGAGCGGGTGACCACGATGGAGCGACGCGCCCCCGACGACGTGCTGGTCCACCTGCGCCGCGCTCGCGACCACGCCGACCGGCACTACGCGGAGCCCCTCGACCTCGACGCGCTCGCGGCCGAAGCGAGGCTGTCGAAGTACCACTTCCTCCGGCTCTTCCGCGCGACGTACGGCGTGACGCCGGCCGGGTACGTCTCGCGCCGCCGCATCGAACGCGCCCAGGACCTGCTGCGTGCGACGAACCTCACCGTCACCGAGGTGTGCCACGCCGTCGGCTTCTCGAGCCTCGGCTCGTTCAGCAGCCGGTTCCGCACGGTCGTGGGGCAGAGCCCCAGCGAGTACCAGGCGAGGTACGCCGCGACCGGTGCGCCGCACATCCCGGGCTGCGTCCTGTTCATGTGGGGCCTGGCGGAGAGCGCGCCCGCAGGCTCCGCAACCCAGGAGAAGCACGAGGCGGCGGACCCGTCCTAGCGTGGTCACATGATCACCAACATCTCCATCGTCAGTGTCTTCGTGAAGGACATCGACGAGTCCAAGCGCTTCTACGTCGACGTCCTCGGGTTCGAGGAGAAGGACGACATCACCCTCGGCGACGGCTACCGCTGGTGCACGGTCGTGCACCCGAGCCAGCCGGAGCTGCAGGTCAGCCTCGCCATCCCCGGCCCGCCCTTCCCGGACGAGCTCGTCACCGCGATGAAGCGAGCGCAGGACGCCGGCGGGCTCAACGGTCTCGGCCTCACGGTCGACGACTGCGAGCAGACGTATGCCGACCTGTCGGCCAAGGGCGTCGAGTTCCTCCAGCCCCCGTCGGCCCGTCCCTACGGGACCGAGGCGGTCTGCCGCGACAACTCGGGCAACTGGGTCGTGCTCGTGGAGCCCGCCGACCGGACCGTCACCGCGTCCGACTTCGCCTGACGCCGCAGCGCGGTGCGCCGCCCGGTCAGCGGTCGATGACGACCGGGCGGCTCGACCAGGCGCACAACCGGTCGTAGCCGAGCGACAGGTAGAGCTCTCGGGCGACGGTGTTGTGGGAGTACATCCCGAGGGTGCAGACGCCGGTCTCGGCGACGGCCAGGCGGGTCACGGCGCCGACGATCGTGCGGCCGAGCCCCTGTCCCCGCAGGCGCGTGTCGACGGCGACGGACGACAGGTGCGGCGCGCCGGCCCGGGTGGTGCCCCAGGCGGCCACCGCGCAGAGGGAGCCGTCGAGGTCCTCCACGGCGAACCACCGCTCCCCGGAGCCGGGCTCGGTGTCGGCGGTGGGGGACTGTGCCTCGAGGAAGGCCCGGACCTCGTCGGCGCGCGCGACGTCGTCGATGACGACCACCCTTTCGTGCGAGGGGTGCTCGTCGGGAGGGGTGGTCGTGTGGAACCACTCCCAGTCGCCGCCGTCCATGACCCGGTAGCGCTCCCGGAGGTGCGGCTCGAGGTGCTGCGGCACGCTGACCGAGAAGGCGCGACGGTCGGGCGAGATGGTCGCCGCGATCTCCGGCAGGTGGTCGAGGAGCGCCGTCACGCCGTCGTCTCCGCCGAGGACGTTGACGGTGCGCCGCACGGCCTTGCGGGTGCGCTGGAAGGCGACGGCGTCGGTCGCGGCCCACCACGTCGCGGCGAGCTCGTCCGTCACCTCCCACCGCACGAAGGGATGGCCGCCGGTCGCGTCCAGCAGGCCGTCGAGTCCGTGCGCCGCGACGACGGTGGTCACTCCGTGATCCCGAAGCGGTCGTGGAGGCGACGCATCGGTGCAGGCGCCCACCAGTTCCACCGGCCGAGCACCGTCATCGTCGCGGGCACGAGCAGCATCCGCACGAGGGTCGCGTCGATGACGACGGCCGCGACGAGAGCCACCCCCATCTCCTTGATGATGAGGATGTCGCCGGCGACGAAACCGCCGAAGACGATGACGATGAGCAGGGCGGCCGACGTGATGATGCGGCCGGTGCGCTGGAGGCCCAGCGACACGGCCCGATCGTTGCCGGCGCCGTGCCGGTGGAACTCGACGATCCGCGAGAGCAGGAACACCTCGTAGTCCATGGACAGGCCGAACCCGAACGCGAGGACGAGGAAGGGGACCATCGACTCGAGGGCTCCCACGGAGGTGAAGCCGAGCAGCCCCTCGAGGTGGCCCTCCTGGAAGATCCACACGACGACGCCGAGGGCGGCACCGAGCGAGATGACGTTGAGCAGCAGCGCCTTGACCGGCAGCACGACGGACCCGGTCATCAGGAAGAGCAGGACGAACGTGCCGAGCACGACGAGCGCGACGGCATACGGGGCGCGGGCCGACATCGAGTCGAGGAAGTCGATCTGTCCGGCGGCCTGGCCCGTCGTCAGCGTCTCGAAGGGGGCGCTCGTCGCGCGGATCGTCGTCACGAGGTCCTGCGCCTCGTCGGAGGTGGGCCGCCCGGCGACGCGGATGTCGACGCGCTGGTCGCCGCTGCCGAGCGGACGGACGACGAGACCCTCGACGCCCGGACGCGAGCGGAACTGCTGGGACCACGCCGTGACGGCGGCAGTGTCGGCCGTGCGGGCCACGACGGTGACCTCCGGGGCGGAGAGGGCCGGGTAGTCGCGGTCGAGCTGCTCGAAGAAGACCCGCTCGGGAGCGTCCTTGGGGAGCAGCTCGGTCCCGGACGACGTCAGCTTCATCGACAGGGTGGGCAGGGCCAGCGTCACGAGCACCACGACGACACCGAGGATGACGGCAACGGGGCGCCGCTGCACGCCGACAGCCAGGCGAGAGAAGAGGCCGACGTCGGACGGCTTCTCAACAGCCTTGCGGGACAGCCGTTTTGCGCCCACCACGCACAGCGCCGGCACGAGCGTGATGGCGACGACCATCGCGACGAGCACGACGCTGACCCCGGCCACGCCGATGGCGCGCATGATCGACGCCTCGAAGATGAGCAGGCCGGCAAGGGCGATGGCGACGGTCAGTCCGGAGAAGAGGACGGTGCGGCCCGCGGTCGCCACCGTGCGCTCGGCCGCGTGCGCGATCTCCGCGCGCGTCGGCACGTCGTGCTCCCGGTGGGCGAGCTCCTCGCGGAAGCGGCTGACGGTGAGCAGGCCGTAGTCGATGGACAGCCCGAGCCCGAGCAGGGTGACGATGTTGACGACGGTCGCGTCGAGCTCGACGACGTGCGAGAAGCCGAAGAGCGACAGCAGCGCACCACCGATCGAGACGACGGCCCCGACGATGGGCATGCCTGCGGCGACGAAGCCGCCGAAGACGAAGAACATGACGATGAAGGTGAGCGGCAGGGCGATGCCCTCGCCCCGCAGCAGGTCCCGCTCGACGGTCGTCGTGATGGCCTCGATGACCTTGCTCGTGCTGCCGACTGAGCCCTGGGCGTGCATGGCCGTGGCGACACCGAGCAGTCGGGCCTCCGCCTGGGTCTCGGCCGCGTCCTGTGCCGCCTTGTCGAGACCCGGCGCGAAGTCGACGACGGTGACGAAGCCGCCCGCGGTCGGCGTGCCGCCCTTGAGCAGGGGAGCCACCGACGGGTCGGTGACGCCGCCCGGCGTCAGCAGCGGCGACCGCACGCTCTTGACCCCGGGGACCTGCGCGACCTCGCGCGTCGCCGCCGTCCCGGCCTCGACCGTCGCTGCGTCGGCGAGGTCGGCACCCGTCACCTGCATCGTCAGCGTCTCGAGCGCCGGCTGGCTCTCGGCGATGACCTCCTGGGCGCGCGACGACTCGGACTCGACGGTCGGCGCACCCGAGTGGAGGCGCTCGAAGAGCGACTCGCCGGTGACCCCACCGACCGCGACGGCGAAGCACGCGATCGCGACGACGGCCCAGGCGACGATCCACGTGCGCGGGTGGCGGGCGATGAGTGCGCCGAGGCGAGCCAGACGGGTGCGCGGCGCCGGGCCCACCGCTGAGGGGTTCTGCACGCGGATAGCCTTCCACAGTGATGTCGAACAGCACGGAGGACCTCTTCGGTGCGGCCTCCGCCGCCGAGCGCGGCGAGCAGCCGGCGTCGGCAGGCGTCGCCCCGCTCGCCGTCCGGATGCGGCCCCGCACCCTCGACGAGGTCCGGGGCCAGGCCAAGGTGCTGCGCCCCGGCAGCCCACTCCGCCGGCTCATCGAGGGCTCAGGCGGGGCCGCCGGACCGCTGTCCGCGATCCTCTGGGGGCCGCCCGGGACCGGCAAGACGACGCTCGCCCACCTCGTCGCCACCGCGGCGGAGCGCCGTTTCGTCGAGCTCTCGGCCGTCACGGCCGGCGTCAAGGACGTCCGATCGGTCATGGAGTCGGCCGTGCGCGAGCGCGACCTGTACGGCCGCCAGACCGTGCTCTTCCTCGACGAGATCCACCGCTTCACCAAGGCCCAGCAGGACGCCCTGCTCCCGGGCGTGGAGAACCGAACGGTCATCCTCGTGGCCGCCACGACGGAGAACCCGTCGTTCAGCATCATCGCGCCGCTGCTGTCGCGCTCGGTGCTCGTCACGCTCGAGTCCCTGTCCGACGAGGAGATCGCCGAGCTGCTCGCCGCCGCGCTCGCGGACGAGCGCGGGTTCGGTGGCGCACACACGATGGTCGTCGACGCGACCGATCACCTCGTCCGGATCGCCGGCGGCGACGCGCGCCGGGCGCTGACCTCGCTCGAGGCCGCCGCCGGCGTCGCGCTCGACGCGCAGCCGGCGGGCCGGATCTCCGACGACCCCGTCGAGATCACCCTCGCGCACGTCGAGCAGGCTGTCGCCCAGGCGGCCGTCCGCTACGACCGTGCCGGCGACCAGCACTACGACGTGGCGAGCGCGCTCATCAAGTCGATGCGAGGCAGCGACGTCGACGCCGCCCTGCACTACCTCGCGCGGATGCTCGAGGCGGGGGAGGACCCCCGCTTCATCGCCCGCCGCATCGTCATCTCCGCCAGCGAGGACGTCGGCATGGGCGACCCGACCGCCCTCCAGACGGCCGTGGCAGCGATGCACGCGGTGGCGCAGATCGGCATGCCGGAGGCGCGGATCATCCTCGCCCAGGCGGTCGTGCACAACGCCATGGCACCCAAGTCCAACGCGGCATACCTCGGCATCAACGAGGCGATCGCCGACGTACGCGCGGGGCGCGGCGGCGTCGTCCCCGCGCACCTGCGGGGGAGCGGGTACGCCGGGGCCGAGCGCCTCGGCCACGGGAAGGGCTACGTCTACGCCCACGACGAGCCCGACGGGGTCGCCGCGCAGCAGTACCTCCCGGACGACCTCCACGACGCCGTCAGCTACTACCGCCCCACGGACCGCGGGTTCGAGGAGCGCCTCCGGGCGCGCTGGGAATGGCTCTCGGGACGTCTGGGGCGCACGCGCGGAGAGTGACCGGAGCGACGTGTCAGCGGGCGCGTGTCGGGGATTGTTTCGGGCCTGCCGCGCGTGGACGCACATTGTGTCGCGGGACGCGGTACTCGGTAACGATTTGTCATCCATGCACGTCTCGATGCTTGGACAGCGCGAAACTGTGTGGCAGGCTCACGTCGTCCCGGCGGGGGTGGCATCCGGATCAACTGGTGCGCTCCCGAGGGCGGCTCGGGTGACGAATCCCCGGGTCGGATGTGATCCCACAAGGATGGAGACAACGCGTTGAACGCAATGCCGGAGCCCTCAGCAGCAACGCTGACCGAGGAATCCGAGGAGACGTCTTCGACGACCGCCCGTGAGCACCAGGAGGTCCGTACCGGACGTTCTCCCGGCCAGGTGGCCTGGGCCCGGCTCAAGCGGGACAAGGTCGCGATCATCTGCTTCGCCATCATCCTGTTCTTCCTGCTCGTCGCGATCTTCGCCCCGTTCCTCGTCTCGCTCGAGGCGGTCGACCCCATCACCGGCGCGAAAGCCGACCCGAGCACCGTGCACACCGAGCTCGTCGACTTCAACGGTCTGCCGACCGTCGGGGCCAGCTCGGCCCACTGGCTCGGGGTCGAGCCGCGCCTCGGCCGCGACCTCTTCGCCCGCTGGGCCTACGGCGCTCGCCCCTCGCTCATCATCGGCTTCGTCGCGGCTTTCGCGTCCACCGTCGTCGGCGTGGCCCTCGGCCTCGTCGGCGGCTACCTCGGTGGCGCCTCCGACAAGGTCATCTCCTGGGTCATCGACTTCTTCCTTTCGCTGCCGATCCTGCTGCTCGTCCTGGCGATCATCCCGATCATGCAGAAGCGCATCGCCGCCGGCAGCGACCTGACTCCCGAGGAGACCTCAGCGATCCGCTTCTGGGTGCTCATCGTCATCCTCGTCGTCTTCGGATGGATGGGTCTGGCACGCCTCGTGCGTGGTGAGGTCAAGAGCCTGCGCGAGCGTGAGTTCGTCCAGGCGGCCCGCGCCATCGGTGTGCCGACCCGCTCGATCCTCTTCCGCGAGATCCTGCCCAACCTCGTCGGTCCGATCATCGTCTCCGCCTCGATCGCCGTCCCGGCCTACATCACCTACGAGGCGACGCTGAGCTACCTCGGTGCCGGTCTCGTCGAGCCCACCGCGTCGTGGGGTCGCACCATCGCCGACGCGCAGAACCTCTTCGCCACGTACCCCCTGTGGCTCTGGCCGTCGGTCATCGGCCTGTCGCTCCTCGTCCTCGCCCTGAGCCTGCTCGGCGACTCGATCCGCGACGCGTTCGACCCCACCAGCCGCCGCTGACCCCACCGGGTCACGGTCACCAGATGTTCTCGGCAAAGCGCCGGGACAAGCACAAAGGGAGCAAACAACAATGCGCTGGACCAAAGTCCTGACCGTGGGAGCCGCGGCTTCCCTCGGCTTCGTCGCGGCCTGCGGCGCCCCTGCCGCCAACAACGGCGGTGCCGGCAACGGCACCAACGGCGGAAACGCCCCGGTCGACCAGGCGGGTGCCGCCCTCGACCCGAACGCCAAGGGCCCCGCGCCTGAGGTCCCCGGCGCGAAGAAGGGTGGCATCCTCACGGTGCCCTACGCCTCGACGCCCGCGAACATGGACCCGAGCGACCAGTTCTTCCAGGACACGGCCGTCATCTTCTCGCTGACGCACCGCGCCCTGACGACCTACGTCTCGCGTGACGGCAAGCAGGTGCTCGTCCCGGACCTCGCGACCGACCTCGGCAAGCAGTCCGAGGACGGCCTGACGTGGACCTTCACGCTCAAGGACGGCATCAAGTTCGAGGACGGCAGCCCGGTCAAGGCCGCGGACATCGTCTTCGCCGCGAAGCGCTCGTTCGACCCCGACCTCGCGGCCAACGGCCCGACGTACCAGCGCGAGTTCTTCAAGGGTGGCGCCGACTACCAGGGCCCCTACAAGGGCGACAAGAACTGGAAGGGTGTCGAGGCACCCGACGACAAGACGGTCATCTTCCACCTCGAGAAGCGCTTCGAGACGCTGCCCTACTTCGTCTCCTTCAACCAGTTCACGCCGATCCCCGAGGCGAAGGACAAGAAGGCCGACTACCAGCTGCACCCGCTCGCCACCGGCCCGTACATGTTCGACAAGTACACCCCGGGCACCGAGCTGGTCCTCAAGCGCAACCCCAACTGGGACCCCGCCACCGACCCCGCGCGCCACAACTACCCCGACGGCTTCCACTTCAAGTGGGGCGTCGACACCATCAAGACGCAGACGGCCATCCTCGCCTCCAACGGCGACGACGCCACGACCCTCAACTGGGACCCGATCGACTCCTCGCTGATCCCCCAGATCGAGGGCGACAAGAAGGCCCAGTTCGAGGAGGGCCCCTCCTCCTGCGTGCTCATGGTCAACATGGACGCCCGCAAGATCCCGCTCGAGATCCGCCGGGCCATCGCCGTCGCGTGGCCCTTCGACTCGATCCACAAGGCCGGCGGTGAGACGACGCACTCGTTCTCGCCCGCCAGCACGATCATCCCGCCGCAGATCGCCGGTCACCTCGACTACACGGCCGAGGCGGCCCCGGGCGTCAAGATGAACGGCCAGGGCGACGGCAACCCGACGATGGCCAAGGACATGCTCGCCAAGGCCGGCTACGGCCCCGACAAGCCGTTCGAGCTCATCTACTACTACACGAACGACGACGACATCGCGCAGAAGGTCAACCAGGTCCGCAAGCAGAAGCTCGAGGCCGCCGGCTTCAAGGTGCAGGACATCGGCGTTCCGGGGGCTGAGCGTCGCAAGATCGTCAGCGACCCCAAGGGCAAGTACAACATGCTCCAGTCGCCGCGTGGCTGGTGCTTCGACTGGCCGTCCGCCGACTCGATCATCCCGCCCACCTTCGGCACGATCGCCCTCTCGCAGGGTGGTACGACCTTCGGCAACTTCTCCGACGCCAAGATCGACGCCGAGATCAAGCGCATCCAGCAGCTGTCGATCACGGAGCAGGGCCCGGAGTGGGGCAAGATGGACAAGTGGCTGACGGAGAACTACCTACTGGCCATCCCGGACAACAACGACAAGGGCAACTCGGTCTTCGGCACGAAGGTCAAGAACGTCCACAACAACCCGAACAAGGGCATGCCGGACCTCACTGACGTGTGGCTCGACCAGTAAGTCGTCAGTGACAGCGCCCCGCAAGGGGAGCAAGATCTGAACTGAAGCCGTGGTGGGGGTCCGGGTTTCCCGGGCCCCCACCACCGGCGCCCACCTCGTTTGGAAGGCAAAACGTGCTCACGTACATCCTCAGGCGGTCGGCTCTCGCCCTGAGCGTCATCATGGCCACCCTGGTCTCGGCGTTCCTGCTGTTCTTCGCGGGCCCGTCCGACCCGGCACAGGCCATGTGCCCCGAGACCAAGTGCAACCCCGCGCGGCTCGAGGCCATCACCAAGAGCATCGGGCTGGACAAGCCCCTCATCGAGYAGTTCCTCACCTACTTCAAGGGACTCTTCGTCGGCCGCGACTTCGTCTACGCAGGCGACACCGTGCACTGCGGCGCCCCGTGCCTGGGCTTCTCGTTCGTGACGCGTCGATCCGTCAACGAGGAGCTCTTCACCCGCTTCCCGAACACCGTCGTGCTGGCCCTGATGGCCGCCGTCGTGTTCGTGACCGTGGGCGTGACGCTCGGCATCATCGCGGCGGTCCGCCGCGGTTCCGCGACCGACCGCGGGCTCGTCGGCGCCTCCCAGGTGCTCGGCTCGATCCCGTACTACGTCCTCGCGCTCCTCGTCGCGCTCTACCCGGTCATCCTGTGGAACGTCCTTCCGCAGTACTCCGCGATATCCGCAGGAGTCGGCCCCTACTTCGCGGGCATGCTGGCTCCGGCGTTGATCCTCGGGCTCGTCACGGCGTCGTCGTACGTCCGCTACACCCGCAACTCGATGATCGAGACGCTGTCGATGGACTACATCCGTACGGCACGGTCCAAGGGCATCCACGAGCGCACGGTCCTGTTCAAGCACGGCTTCCGCGCCGCGATGAGCCCGATCGCCACGATCCTGGGCCTCGACATCGCCGCGCTGCTGACCGGCACGCTCATCACCGAGCAGATCTTCGGTGTCGACGGCATCGGCCGTCGCGGCCTCGCGGCCCTCAGGTCCTTCGACCTGCCCGTCATCATGGGCACCGTGCTCATCGGAGCCGTCGTCGTCGTGGTCATGAACCTCGTCGTCGACATCGCGTACTCCTTCATCGACCCGCGAGTGAGGCTTTCGTGACCGCGACCGTCAACACCATCTCGACCCAGACCACAGAAGCCCGCAACGCCGGCGACGTCGTCCTCGACGTCAACGACCTCTCGGTGGCCTTCCCCACCGAGGAGGGCGTGGTCAAGGCCGTCTCCAACCTGACCTACCAGGCCCGCCTGGGCCGCACGCTCGCCATCGTCGGCGAGTCCGGCTCCGGCAAGTCGGTCAGCAGCATGGCGGTGCTCGGCCTGCACAACCCCAAGCGCACCCAGATCACCGGCAGCATCAAGCTCGACGGCCTCGAGCTCGTCGGTGCACCGGACTCGACCTTCCAGAAGATCCGCAGCACCAAGGCCGCAATGGTCTTCCAGGACCCGCAGAGCTCGCTCCACCCGTTCCACAAGGTGGGCCGACAGATCGCCGAGGCCTACCAGGCCCACAACAAGGTGAGCAAGCAGGTGGCCCTCAAGCGTGCCGTCGAGATGCTCGACCTCGTCGGCATCCCGAACCCGCAGCGGCGCGCCAACTCCTACCCGCACGAGTTCTCGGGCGGCATGCGCCAACGCGCGATGATCGCGCTCGGACTCGTCAACAACCCGAAGCTGCTCATCGCCGACGAGCCGACGACGGCTCTCGACGTCACGGTGCAGGCGCAGATCCTCGACCTCGTCAACGACCTCCAGAAGGAGTTCGGCTCGGCGGTCATCCTCATCACGCACGACCTCGCGGTCGTCGCCGAGACGGCCGACGACATCCTCGTGATGTATGCCGGTCGCGGCGTCGAGAAGGGCAGTGCCAAGGAGGTGCTGGCCCAGCCGTCGCACCCCTACACCTACGGACTGCTCCAGTCGCTGCCCTCGCACTCCGAGGACCTCGAGGAGCTCAAGGCGATCAAGGGCACGCCGCCCAGCCTGCTCAACCTGCCGTCGGGCTGCTCGTTCCACCCGCGCTGCGAGTTCAAGACGCAGGTGGAGGGCGACGCCTGCTGGACCCAGCTGCCCGAGTGGCGCCCCACGCCGGGCCTGTCCAACCGTGAGATCCGCTGCCACCTGGCCGACCCCGTGGCCACGCTGCAGCACGACGAGGGAGTCCGATGAGCGACAAGACGCTGCTCAAGGTCACCGACCTCCAGCGCCACTTCCCGTTCCGCGAGGTCCAGGGCCTGCGCATGGTCAAGGCGACGGTCAAGGCCGTCGACGGGATCAGCTTCACGGTCAACGAGGGCCAGACCCTCGGACTCGTGGGAGAGTCCGGCTGCGGCAAGTCGACGACCTCCCGGCTCGTGACGCGGCTCGACGAGCCCACCGGCGGCACCGTCGAGTTCGAGGGGCGCGACATCACGCACCTCAAGGAGCACGAGCTGCGCGACATCCGTCGCAACGTGCAGATGATCTTCCAGGACCCCTACTCCTCGCTCAACCCGAGGCAGACGGTCGGGGCGATCCTCAGCACGCCGCTGCGCGTGCACGGCCTGCACAAGGGCAAGGAGAAGGCTCGCGTGCAGGAGCTGCTCGAGCTCGTCGGCCTCAACCCGGAGCACATCAACCGCTACCCGTCGGAGTTCTCGGGCGGCCAGCGCCAGCGCATCGGCATCGCGCGGGCCCTCGCGGTCGAGCCGAAGCTGATCATCGCCGACGAGCCGGTGTCGGCCCTCGACGTGTCGATCCAGGCGCAGGTGATGAACCTGCTGGCCAAGCTGCGCAACGAGCTCGACCTCGCGTTCATCTTCGTCGCCCACGACCTCGGCGTCGTGCGCCACTTCTGCGACCAGGTCGCGGTCATGTACCTCGGCAAGATCGTCGAGTACGGCGACAAGAAGAAGATCTACGAGGCCCCGGAGCACCCCTACACCCAGGCCCTGCTCTCGGCGGCGCCCGACATCAACGTCGCGCGCGGCATCGCCCCCAAGGAGCGCATCCGCCTCGTCGGCGACGTGCCGAGCCCGATCGACCCGCCGAGCGGCTGCCGTTTCCGCACCCGGTGCTGGAAGGCGCAGGACATCTGCGCCCAGCAGGAGCCGCCGCTCGTCTCGGCGACAGCCGAGGAGTCGACCCGGACCTTCCGCGAGGGCGGCGTCCACCTCCAGGCGTGCCACTTCCCGGAGGTCAAGACCGACCTCGTCGCGGAGGTCGAGCACTCCGCCTGAGCACGGAGTGAGCGCCGAGGGCGCGACGCAGCACGACGTGTGCCGCTGGGCCGGCTCCCGCACGGGGGGCCGGCCCAGCGGCATACCCCGGCAAAGGTGGTGGGACGAGTCTCACGCGGTCCGTTAGGGTTGAAGCACCTCGGCGCGAGCGTGCGCCGACGACCGAAGGACGATGACCGTGGCCCACAAGGGACCCAGGCCGACCCGGAGCGGTGGCCTGCAGCCGGCGAGGCGAGCTCCCCGGGGGTCAGCCGCGCCCGAGTGAGGCGCCTCGCTGACCCCGCCCCGCCCGCCCGCCCGTCCGCACGCGCGACGGGCTCCCGCAGACCACACCCGTCGACCCCAAGGACTCATCATGGAAACCGCTGAGATCAGGCGTCGTTGGCTCTCGTACTTCGGCAGCCGCGGCCACACCGTCGTGCCGAGCGCCCCGCTCGTGCACGAGGACCCGAACCTGCTGTTCGTCAACGCCGGCATGGTCCCCTTCAAGCCGTACTTCCTCGGTCAGGAGACCCCGCAGTTCTCGCGCGCCACGAGCGTGCAGAAGTGCGTGCGGACCCTCGACATCGAGGAGGTCGGCAAGACCACCCGGCACGGCACGTTCTTCCAGATGAACGGCAACTTCAGCTTCGGCGACTACTTCAAGGAAGGCGCCATCGAGCTGGCGTGGGAGCTCATCACCCGCAGCCAGGCCGAGGGTGGCCTCGGGTTCGACGAGAAGGACCTCTACGCGTCCGTCTACCACGAGGACGACGAGGCGATCGCGCTCTGGAAGAAGATCGCGGGCCTTTCCGACGACCGCATCGTGCGCCTCGGGCGCAAGGACAACTACTGGAACATGGGCGTCGCCGGTCCCGGCGGCCCGTGCTCCGAGATCCTGCTCGACCGCGGCCGCGAGTTCGGCGCCGACGGCGACTGGGAGGCGGGCGACCGCTACCTCGAGTTCTGGAACCTCGTGTTCATGCAGTACGAGCTCGAGAACGTCCGGTCGAAGGAGGACTTCGACATCGCGGGCGAGCTGCCCAAGCGCAACATCGACACCGGCATGGGGCTCGAGCGCGTCGCGTTCCTGCTGCAGGGCGTCGACAACATCTACGAGACCGACGAGGTCTTTCCGGTCATCGCCGCCGCGGAGGACCTCACGGGCCGTCGCTACGGCGCCGACCACGAGGACGACGTGCGCTTCCGCGTCGTCGCCGATCACGTGCGCAGCTCGCTCATGCTCATCGGTGACGGCGTCACGCCCGGCAACGAGGGCCGCGGCTACGTCCTGCGCCGACTGTTGCGCCGTGCGGTCCGCTCGATGCGCCTGCTCGGCGTCGACGCGCCGACCCTCGAGCAGCTGCTGCCGGTCAGCATGGATCGGATGAAGGCCTCCTACCCGGAGCTCGAGACCGACTTCCACCGGATCAGCCAGGTCGCGTACGCCGAGGAGGACGCCTTCCGGCGCACCCTGAGCTCGGGCACGACGATCCTCGACACGGCGGTGGCGCGGGCCAAGTCGTCCGGTGCGACGACCCTCGGTGGGGCCGAGGCGTTCGCGCTGCACGACACCTACGGCTTCCCGATCGACCTGACGCTCGAGATGGCCGCGGAGCAGGGGCTGCAGGTCGACGAGCCCGGCTTCCGCCGGCTCATGGGCGAGCAGCGCGACCGGGCCAAGGCCGATGCGCGGGCGAAGAAGTCGGCGCACGGTGACACGAGCGTCTACCGGCAGCTGTCCGACACCCTCGGGCGTGACGTCGAGTTCACCGGCTACGACCAGACACTGACCGACACCCGCATCCGGGGGCTGATCCGCGACGGCGCCGTCGTCGACCGGGTCGGTCCCGGCGACGAGATCGAGGTCGTGCTCGACCGCACGCCGCTCTACGCGGAGTCCGGTGGTCAGCAGGCCGACCACGGGCACATCCGCCTCGCGAACGGTGCCCTCATCGAGGTCACCGACGTCCAGCGACCCATCACCGGCCTCGTCGTGCACCGCGCGACGGTGCTCGAGGGCGAGGCCGGCCTGGGCGAGGACGCCGAGGCCGAGGTGGACGTCGTGCGCCGCCGGTCGATCTCGCGCGCCCACACGGCGACCCACATGGTGCACCAGGCCCTGCGCGACGAACTCGGTGACACGGCGACTCAGGCCGGGTCCGAGAACTCCCCGGGCCGCCTGCGCTTCGACTTCAAGTCGCTCCAGGCCCCCCCGGCCGCGGCGATGGGTGAGATCGAGGCGCGGATCAACGCCGTGCTGCTCGACGACCTGCCCGTCACGGCGGACGTCATGAACATCGACGCTGCGAAGAAGCTCGGCGCCATGGCGCTCTTCGGTGAGAAGTACGGCGAACGGGTCCGGGTCGTCTCGATCGGCGAGTGGTCGCGTGAGCTGTGTGTCGGCACGCACACCCCTCGCGTCGGCCAGATCGGTGTCGTCAAGCTGCTCGGTGAGAGCTCGATCGGCTCCGGCGTGCGACGCGTCGAAGCGCTCGTGGGTGCCGACGCGTACTCCCACCTGGCCCGCGAGGCCACGATCGTCAGCCAGTTGACCGACACGCTCGGGGTCCGCCGGGACGAGCTCCCCGACCGCATCGCGACCATCCTCGGACGGCTGCGCGACGCCGAGAAGGAGATCGCAGCCGTGCGCCAGAGCCAGGTGCTCGGGGCTGCGTCCGGTCTCGTCCAGTCGGCTCGCGACATCGCCGGCGTGACGTTCGTCAGCCACGACGCGGGCGACGGGGTCACCGGCGACGACCTGCGCAAGCTCGTCACCGACGTGCGGGGCCGTCTCGGCAACGACCGGCCGGTGCTCGTGTCGATGGCCTCCGTGGCGAACGGCCGTCCGGTCGTGATCGTCGCGACGAACGAGCGCGCCCGGGAGGCCGGGCTCAAGGCCGGGGCCTTCGTCAAGTCGGCCGCCCAGGCGCTCGGCGGCGGTGGCGGCGGCAAGGACGACCTGGCCCAGGGCGGAGGCACCGATGCGACCCGTGTCTCGGTGGCGCTCGGCACCGTCGAGGACCAGCTCCGAAACCGGAGCGCGTGACTTGACCGACCTCCGCACCCGTCCCGGTGCACGCGTCGGCGTCGACGTGGGCAGTGCCCGCGTCGGCGTCGCGGCGTCGGACGCCTCGGGAGTGCTCGCCCACCCGGTGCGCACCCTGCCCCGCGACGTCGCCTCCGACAGCGACGTCGAGGCCATCGTCGCCCTGACGCTGGAGCTGGAGGCGATCGAGGTCGTCGTCGGCCTGCCGCGGCTGCTGTCGGGCGACGAGGGCGAGGCCGCCCGCATCGCGCGCGACTACGCCGGTCGGCTCGCGGCCCGTCTGGGTACGGTGGGGGTGCGGATGGTCGATGAACGCTTGACCACCGTGGACGCACACCGCAGACTACGCGACAGCGGCGTCCCGGGTCGGGGGCAACGGGCCGTCGTCGACCAGGCCGCTGCGGTGCTCATCCTGCAGTCGGCCCTCGACACCGAAGCGTTGTCGGGCAGGCCGCCCGGAGAGACCGTCACGCCGGGGGGCAAACGGAAGAAGGAACGTCGCCGATGAAGGACCATCTCGAGGCATCGATCTTCGGCGACCACGAGGAGACCGTCGAGCACGTCGAGGAGACGCACGCCGCGCCCCCGATGAGCCGACGCGAGATGCGCGATCAGGAGCTCGCCGCTCGCAAGCGCAGCAGCCGTCGCGGCGGCAAGGGCGGCTCCTCCGGTGCGCCGAAGGGAAGGCCGTCCGTCTTCCGGCGGCTCGTCGTCATCGTGCTCGCCCTCGCCGTCATCGGTGGCGGCGTGGCCGTCGCCTACAAGGCGCTCAAGCCCGTCGTCGAGGGCTTCCTCGAGTCCAACGACTACCCGGGACCGGGCACGGGCGAGATCCGCGTGACCGTCGACCAGGGTGCGGGCGGCAGCGCGATCGCCAAGACCCTCGCCGAGCAGGACGTCGTCAAGTCGAGCAAGGCCTTCATCGAGGCCGCCAACAACGACCCGAAGAGCGCGGGCATCCAGCCGGGCGTCTACGAGATGAAGAAGCAGATGAAGGCGTCCGACGCCCTCTCGATCCTCGTCGACCCGAAGAACCGCCTCGTCACCCGCGTCACCATCCCCGAGGGGCTCTGGGCAACCGAGATCTACACCAAGCTCTCCACGTCGTCGGGCATCCCGGTGGCGCAGTACACCGCCGCGGCCAAGAAGGTCGACGAGCTCGGCCTGCCGCCGTCGGCCAAGGGCAACCTCGAGGGTTACCTCTTCCCGGCGAGCTACGAGTTCGGCCCGACGGCCACGGCGCTCGACCAGCTCAAGCAGATGGTCGCCGAGTCGACGAAGCGTCTGGACGCACTCGGCATCACACCCGACCGGATGGAGCGTGTCGTCACGGTCGCGAGCCTCGTCGAGGGTGAGGCCCAGCTCGACTCCGACCGCCCCAAGGTCGCCCGAGTCGTCGAGAACCGTCTCGCGGCCAAGATGTCGCTCGGTTTCGACTCGACGGTCAACTACATCTTCAAGAAGCGCGGCGTGCCGACCCAGGAGATGCTCGACAGCAACAACCCCTACAACACGCGCCGGTTCACCGGCCTGCCTCCCGGCCCGATCTCCAACCCCGGCGAGAGCGCCCTCGAGGCAGCAGCCAGCCCGGTGGCCGGACCGTGGCTGTACTTCGTGACGGTCAACCTCGACACCGGCGAGACGAAGTTCGCCGCGACGTACCAGGAGCACCAGCGCAACGTGGCGCAGTTCCAGAAGTGGTGCACCGACAACAAGGGCAAGTGCTGAGCGAGGGGCGCGGCGTCGCCCGACACTGTGCGGTGTGGGGCAGCCCGATCGGGCACTCGCTCTCGCCCGTGCTGCACCGGGCGGCGTATGCGGCCCTGGCCCTGCACGACTGGTCCTACGAGCGGCGCGAGGTCGACGAGGCCGGGTTCGCCGACGCCTTCGCAGGGCTCGACGAGACCTGGGTCGGCCTGTCGCTGACGATGCCGCTCAAGGAGGTCGCGCTGCGCGCTGCGACCACGGTGACGCCGGTCGCGGCGGCGACGGGGGCCGCCAACACCCTCGTGCGCGACGCCGACGACACGTCCGGTTGGACGGCCCACAACACCGACGTCCACGGCCTCACGACGGCGCTGCGCCTCGCCGGGTGCACCGACCCCACGAGCCTGCTCATCGTCGGTTCGGGCGCCACCGCCCGCTCGGCGATCGCGACGCTGGCACTTGGCGGGCGCGTCGTCCTCATGGTCCGCGACCGGGTCCGCCCCGAGACGCTGGCACAGGCCGAGGCCGCCGGACTGACCGTCGAGACCGTCGGACTGGGGGAGTGGGCCGCAGGGGCCGAGGTCGACGCCGTCGTCAGCACCGTCCCACCGGCGTCGGTGCCCGACCTCGACGGCTTCCCCGTCGCGACCCACCGATACCACCGCCCCGTCGTCCTCGACGTCGTCTACGGCTCGGGCGAGACGCGCCTCCAGCGCACAGCCCGTGAGCGTGGCTGGAGCGTCGCCGAGGGCACCGACATGCTCCTGCACCAGGCCACCGAGCAGGTACGCCTCATGACGGGTCACGACGCACCGCTCGGCGCCATGTCGGACGCCCTCCGGGTGGCGCTGCGCGATCGGCGTGACGAGCCGTGATCCCGCCGATGACGTGGGCCGAGGCCCCCGGTGCGCCGTGGTGGTTCGTCCTGGCGCTCGCCGTCGCCGGTGCATTCGTCGGAGAGGTGCTCCGACGCCGCGTCGCGACGGGTGGCTACCGGCTCGACGACGAGACGGGGCCGCTGCCGCAGGTGCCCTCGGTGGCCGTCCCCGTCGCGCTCGCCCTGCTCTGGGGGCTGCTCGGCTGGCGTTTCGGTCCGCTGTCGGACTGGGCGCTGACGCCGGCCTACCTCGCGTTCGCCTTCGTCGCGGTCGCCCTCGCCTGGATCGACGCCGACGTGCACCGCCTCCCGCGCGGACTGACGCGGCCGGCATACCCCCTGCTCGTCGCCCAGCTCGCGCTGGCGTCCCTCGCCTCGGGAGACTGGGAGGCGCTGCGGCGGGCGGCGATCGCCGGCGCCGTCCTCTGGACGATCTACTTCGTCCTCGCCCTCGTGGCCGCGCTGCTCGGCAGCGGCTTCGGCTATGGCGACGTGACGCTCGCCGGACTCGTCGGTCTCGCGACGGGTTACGTGAGCGTGTCGACGACGCTGGTCGCGTCGTACGCCGCGTTCATCCTCGCGGGGGTCTACGGGCTCGTGCGGCTCGTCCTCCGGCGCGGCACCCGCAAGGACGACATCGCCTTCGGCCCGTGGATGCTGCTCGGCCTGCTCATATCGCTCTTCGTCCAGATGCGCCCGCTCGTCTGACCGACCCGAACCCGAGGGAGCCGGCCCCGGCCCGCGGTCCCGCGGAGCGGGCGGGTCGGGGGCGACGACGGACCCCGTGGGAGGATCGGGTCATGTTGCGTTGGTTGACGGCCGGTGAGTCGCACGGTCCCGCACTCGTCGCCATGATCGAGGGGCTCCCCGCCGGCGTCGAGGTCGGCGCGAAGGACCTGCAGGACGCCCTCTCCCGCCGCCGACTCGGCTACGGCCGCGGCGCGCGGATGAAGTTCGAGCAGGACGAGGTCGAGTTCCTCGGCGGGCTGCGCCACGGCCTGACGCTCGGTTCGCCGATCGCGGTGCGCATCGGCAACAGCGAGTGGCCCAAGTGGACGACCGTGATGAGCCCCGAGGCCGTCAGCGACGAGGCGTTCGCCGCCTCCGACGACGTCAATGCCGAGAAGGAGGTCGCGCGCAACAAGCCGCTGACCCGCCCGCGGCCGGGTCATGCCGATCTCGTCGGCATGCAGAAGTACGGCCACGAGGACGCCCGCCCCGTGCTCGAGCGCGCGTCGGCCCGTGAGACGGCGGCCCGGGTCGCCCTCGGTGAGATCGCCGCCCGGTTCCTCGAGCAGTCCTACGGCATCCGCCTCGTCTCGCACACCGTCTCGATCGGGACGGCGCGTGTGCCCGCAGGCGCGGCCCTGCCGACGCCCGACGACGTCGAGCGTCTCGACGCCGACCCGGTGCGCGCCTTCGACCCGTCGGGGTCCGCGGCCATGGTCGCGGAGGTCGACGCGGCGAGGAAGGACGGTGACACCCTCGGCGGCGTCGTCGAGGTGCTCGCCTACGGCGTGCCGCCGGGCCTCGGCTCGCACGTCCACTGGGACCGAAAGCTCGACGGGCAGCTCGCCCAGGCCCTCATGAGCATCCAGGCGATCAAGGGCGTCGAGGTCGGCGACGGCTTCGAGACGGCCCGCCGTCGTGGCTCCGAGGCGCACGACGAGATGGAGATGGTCGACGGCGTCATCACCCGTCGCACCGGTCGCGCGGGTGGCACCGAGGGTGGCATGTCGACCGGTCAGGTGCTCCGCGTCCGCGCCGCGATGAAGCCGATCAGCACGGTGCCCCGCGCCCTGTCGACGGTCGACGTCGCGACGGGCGAGGCCGCCACCGCCATCCACCAGCGTTCCGACGTGTGCGCCGTGCCCGCAGCGGGCGTCGTCGCCGAGGCGATGGTCGCGCTCGTGCTCGCGCAGTCCTGCCTGGAGAAGTTCGGGGGCGACTCGGTGGCCGAGACGTCACGCAACCACACGGCATACCTCGACGGCATCCGGGAGGGGCTGCGCACATGGTGAACGACCACGTGACCCGACCGGTCGCCGTCGTCGTCGGGCCGCCCGGCGCCGGCAAGACCACGGTCGGCCAGGCCCTCGCGGCGCGGCTCGGCGTGGCGTTCCACGACGTCGACGCGGCCATCGAGGCCGCGCAGGGACGCTCGATCTCCGACATCTTCGTCGACGACGGCGAGTCGGTCTTCCGCGACCTCGAGCGCGCCGAGGTGGCGCGTGCCCTCGCGGAGGAGCCGGGCGTCCTCTCGCTCGGTGGCGGAGCCGTCATGGACCCGCTCACCGAGGTGGCCCTCGCCGGTCACGCCGTCGTCTTCCTCGACGTCGCCATCGCCGACGCGAGCAAGCGGATCGGCTTCGACCGCTCGCGCCCGCTGCTGTCGGTCAACCCCCGCGCGTCGTGGGTGCGGATGATGAACGACCGTCGCCCCACCTACGAGCGCGTCGCGACCGTGCGCGTCGACACCGCGGGACGCACGCCCGAGGAGGTCGTCGACGTCGTCGTCGCCGAGCTCGAGGCGGCCCGCGCGTGAGCGGTGCGGCCGAGCCGACGACGATCCCCGTCGGCGACGACTACGACGTCGTCATCGGGTCCGGCGTCCTCGACCGGGTCGGTGACCTGCTCGGCGACGACGTCGAGCGCGTCCTCGTCGTCCACCCCCCGACGCTGCTAGAGCTGACCTCGTGTCTCACCGCGACCCTCGAGAGCCAGGGGTATGCCGTCCACGTCGCCGAGGTGCCCGACGCCGAGGCCGCCAAGACGGCCGAGGTCGCGGCAGCCCTCTGGGCCCAGCTGGGCCGGGCGGGCTTCACCCGCACCGACGCCGTCGTGGGAGTGGGAGGCGGCACGGTGACCGACCTCGCCGGCTTCGTCGCGGCGTCCTGGCTGCGCGGCGTGCGCGTCGTCCAGGTGCCGACGACCCTCCTCGGCATGGTCGACGCGGCCGTGGGCGGCAAGACCGGTATCAACACCGCCGAGGGCAAGAACCTCGTCGGTGCCTTCCACCCCCCGGCCGGGGTGCTCTGCGACGTCGACGTCCTCTCGACCCTGCCCGAGGCCGACCTCGTCGCGGGACTGGCCGAGGTCGTCAAGTGCGGCTTCATCGCCGATCCGGTCATCCTCGACCTCGTGGAGGCGGCCGTCGCCGACGACGCGGAGCAGGCGCGCAGCGCCGCCAACCCGCACCTGCGTGAGCTCATCGAGCGCGCCGTCCGGGTCAAGGCCGAGGTCGTCGCCGCGGACCTGCGCGAGAGCTCGCTGCGCGAGGTCCTCAACTACGGCCACACCTTCGGCCACGCCATCGAGCAGGTGGAGCACTACTCGTGGCGGCACGGCGAGGCAGTCGGGGTCGGCATGGTCTACGTCGCCGAGCTCGCCCGCCTCACCGGTCACCTGACCGGTCCCGAGGGCGACGCGCTCGTCGCGCGACACCGCTCGGTCCTCGAGTCGCTCGGCCTCCCGACGGCGTATGCCGCGGGTCGCTGGGACGAGCTGCTCACCGCGATGCGACGCGACAAGAAGTCCCGCGGCTCGACGCTGCGTTTCGTCGTGCTCGACGGGTTGGGCCGGCCGAGCCGCCTGGCCGGGCCTGACGGCGCGCTGCTCCAGGCGGCCTACGGCCTCGTGTCGCGGCGCCCCGACGCGAGGGCTCACTAGACTCACGGCCATGACGGCACCCACGGTCTTCGTCCTGTCGGGCCCCAACCTGAACCGTCTCGGCAGCCGCGAGCCGGAGGTCTACGGCTCCGACACGCTCGACGACGTCCACGCCGCGGTGCAGCGCGAGGCGCGCGAGCTCGGGCTCGTCGCCGACTGCCGCCAGACCAACCACGAGGGCGAGCTCATCGACTGGCTGCACGAGGCCGTCGACGTCGGCGCCGACGTCGTGCTCAACCCGGGCGCCTTCACCCACTACTCGTATGCCGTCCGCGACGCGTGTGCCGTCGTGACGACGAGCGGTCGCAGCCTCGTCGAGGTGCACCTCAGCAACCCGGCTGCGCGCGAGGAGTTCCGGCACACGTCCGTCGTCGCAGGCGTCGCGACCGGTACCGTCGCCGGCTTCGGCCTGCAGTCCTACCTGCTGGCGCTGCGCGCCCTCGTCTGACGCCACGGACGGACGCCCCGTCACGATGTGGTGACGGAGCCCGACGCTGGCGGTCCGGCTCGACTCCGGACGTCGTACGTTGCTGTCGTGACCCACGCAGGGCGGCGTGCAGCCAGCGGCGCGGCGCTCGTCGCCGCGGCTGCGCTGTCGGGATGCGTGCAGCCGGTCCGGCATCCGGCAGCGTCCCCGGCAGCGACCACCGTGGTGGTGTCCGGCTGCCCGCCGGTGGTGGTCACGCCGGTGCGGCGCGCACTCATCGACTTCACCGACTTCGTCGTGCACGACGGGGTCACCTACAGCTCGCGCCCTGATCGGCCGCAGGCACTCGCACGCGCCCAGCTCGGACCGGAGGTGTTCCGGGTCTCATGCACCTACTCGAGTCTCAACGAGCTCACCCAGTCCGAGCTGCCGGAGGCCACGGAGCACTCGGCCGGCTTCATCCCGGCCCGGTCACCGGTGTTCGAGCTCAAGGGATGGTCGGCGGCCTGTCGCCTCGCCGCCCAGCACGACGGCAGGTGGTACGTCTACCTCGCCACGGTCGACACGCCCGACGCCTCGCGGGTCAAGGAGTGTGCGCTCGTCTCCGGCCGGTGGACGCAGGACGCGCGTTCGTGATGCCCGGGACCGGTGTGCCCCACGATGACAGCCGCTCTCACAGCGGCCGCACAGACGGCGCAACGGCTCAGCACGGAGGCGGCTTCCAGAGTCTTCTCAGGAGGGACCGCCGGGTCCCGCGACGAAAGGGTCGGCCCATGGCACCGCGTACTCCCTCGGCTCCTCCGCACGAGTGGCTCGACGAGCACGGCAACGAGATCGAGGACCACGACCGGGGTCTCGTCTACGACCTCCAGACGCTCGTCGACCGGCGTCGTGCCCTGACCCTCTTGGGCGGTCTCGGGGTCGCCGGCGCGCTCGCGGCGTGCAGCACCGGGACGCCGTCCGCGGCCTCGACCGGATCGGCGACGAGCAGCTCGACGAGTGCGAGCACGTCCTCGGCGTCCACGACGAGCGCCGCAGCCGGGACGTCCGCGGCCACCTCCGGCGACACGGCCGACGCCGACCTCGTCGAGGCGCCGGACGAGACGGCGGGTCCCTACCCGGGCGACGGCTCCAACGGCCAGAACGTCCTCGACGACTCGGGCATCGTGCGCCGCGACATCCGCAGCAGCTTCGGCTCGTCGGCGACGACGGCCGAGGGAGTGCCCCTCACGGTCAAGCTGACGGTGAAGGATCTCGCGACGAGCTCGGCGCTCGTCGGCGCCGCCGTCTACGTCTGGCACTGCGACCGCGACGGCAACTACTCGCTGTACAGCCGGCCCGCGGCCGACGAGAACTACCTGCGCGGCGTGCAGGCCACCGACGAGTCGGGCACGGCGACCTTCACGTCGATCTTCCCGGCCTGCTACCCGGGTCGCTGGCCGCACATCCACTTCGAGGTCTACTCGAAGGTGAGCGACGCGACGTCGAGCGGCC
This sequence comes from Terrabacter sp. 2TAF16, assembly GCF_052115065.1. NCBI lineage: Bacteria > Bacillati > Actinomycetota > Actinomycetes > Micrococcales > Intrasporangiaceae > Terrabacter > Terrabacter sp. 2TAF16. Next base: position 428,161 of record NZ_JBFRFZ010000001.1, on the reverse strand, counting down.
CCATCGTCAAGACCTCACAGATCGCCCTGCCCCAGGCCACCTGCGAGGCGGTCTATGCCACGACGGGCTACGAGCAGAGCGTCGGCAACCTCTCCCAGGTCAGTCTCCAGCGCGACAACGTCTTCGGTGACGACGGTGGCATCCACCAGCTCGCGACGATGTCGGGCAGCGCGTCGTCCGGCTACACCGCGGCGCTGACGATCGGCGTCTGAGCCGCGATGAGCCCGGGACGAGTGGGAGCCTGATCCGATGAGTGACAACGAGGAGCTCGTCATCAGCGCGATGGCGGTCAACGTGACGATCCCGGAGCCGCTGCGCTGGAACGACTCCCGCCGGGGTCAGGAGTTCCGGCTGGACACCCTCAACGTCCGGATGCTCCCCGACGGCCACCTCGCGGCCAAGGCGTACGGCCGACCCCTCGAGGGCGGGCGCGGGGCCTACGTGTCGTTCACCGTGCCGGACCGCCCAGAGCTCGCTGCACTCGTCGCGGCCGCCGCGGACCGGGCCGCTGAGAGGTGGGCGGCCCACCAGGGGCTCGGCTGAGCCGGCGTCAGGCGGCGCCGAGCGCCTCGGGGAGCGGCTCGGCGTGCACGATCGTCAGCTCCGAGACCGCGCGGGTCAGCACGACGTAGAGGCGCCGCAGTCCGGTGCGCTCATCGGGCTCGGCCGCGGCGATCGCGGCCGGCTCGACGACGACGGTGCGGTCGAACTCCAGACCCTTGGCGACGCTGGCCGGCACGACCTCGACCTGGTGGTCCTCGTCGTCGCCGTGGTCGCGGTCGAGCCGGCCGTGGGAGACACCGGCAGCCGCGAGGGCGGCCGAGACCCGGTCGACGTCGGTGTCCGGCGCGATGACGCCGACCGAGCCGGCCGCGCCCGCAGCGCGTTCGACCGCCCGCACGACCTCGACGTCGAGCTCGCCTGCCGCGGCGGGTCGGATCTCGAGCCGTCCGGGGTTGTCGCGCACCGACACCGGTGCGCCGAGGCCGGGCGCCATGACGGGCAGCAAGCGCGCGGCATACTCGATGACGACGGCCGGGACCCGGAAGCCGCGGTCGAGCACGACGAGGTCGTGGTCCTCCTTGCCGAGGTGACGCATGGCCTCGTCCCAGGACGCGGTCGCCCACGGCGTCGTGCCCTGGGCGATGTCGCCGAGGACGGTGACCGAGCCGGTCGAGCACCGCCGTCCGACGGCGCGCAGCTGCATGGGGGAGAGGTCCTGCGCCTCGTCGAGCACGACGTGGCCGAGGCTCGGCACGCGACGCAGCAGGTCGGCGAGCTCGTCGAGCAGCGCCATGTCGGCCCGCGACCAGCGGGCGGCGCCCTTGGTGCGGGCCGGCTTGTCCCACAGCAGCATCGACTGCTCCGCGTCGGTCAGGTCGTCGGCGGCAGCGGCCCGCAGCGCGTCCGCGTCGGACCACAACCGGTGCAGCACCCCCTGCGGGTCGAGCGCGGGCCAGACCGACGAGACGTACGTCTTGACAGCGGCCGACCGGGCCACGGCGTCCTGCACCCGGTCGTCGGGCGCCTCGCCGGCACGCTCCATCTCGAGCAGGACGTGGTGGGCGAGCCGCTGGGGGAGGAGGTCGCGTGCGGCGGAGTAGCGCACGCCGCGGGCGGCCAGCTCGTCGAGGATGTCGGCCACCTCGTAGGCCGGCACGCGCCACTTGCGCACACCGCGCGGCACGACGACGGCCTCCGTCGGCCACACGATGCTCGACCAGACGGCCCGGCGCAGCACCGACGCCAGACGGGGGTCTCCCTTGAGGGCGGCGACGTCGGCCGGCTCCTCGGCGCGCACCCGACCGTGGTCGAGCAGGCTCTCGATCGTCGCGTGGCCGACTCGCACCTCGCCGAGCGACGGCAGGACGGCGCCGATGTGGTCGAGGAAGGCGCGGTTGGGGCCGACGACGAGCACACCGGCGCGGTCCAGGCGGTCGCGGAAGGAGTAGAGCAGCCACGCAGCACGGTGCAGCCCGACGGCCGTCTTGCCCGTGCCCGGCGCACCCTGCACGCAGACGCTGACGGCCACGTCGCTGCGGACGATCTCGTCCTGCTCCGGCTGGATCGTCGAGACGATGTCGCGCATCGGACCGGTGCGGGGGCGCTCGATCTCGGCCGCGAGGAGCGAGCCTGCCGGCGAGCCGGACTGCTCGGGCTCGCGCAGGTGCTCGTCCTCGAGGGCGGTGAGGCGACCCCTGTCGACGCCGAACCGACGCCGCAGCACGACGTCCATCGGCTCGAGCGGCGACGCCCGGTAGAACGCGGTCGAGATCGGGGCGCGCCAGTCGACGACGACGGGGTCGCCCGCCTCGTCGGAGACGTGCCGTCGGCCGATGTGGAACTGCTCCGCCGGCCCGTCGGTGGGGTCGAGGTCGATCCGGCCGAAGAAGAGCGTCGTGCGCGGGTCGTCCTGCAGCGACGCGATGCGTCGGGCCAGCACCCAGCCGAGGACCTCGCCCGAGATCGCATCGCTCGCCTTCGACGCGTCGAGCGACTCCGCGAGCCGGCGCATCCGGGCCAGCTGCTCCCGCGCGTCGTCGAGGTAGGCCTGCTCCCGGGCGAGTTCGGAGTCGAGCGAGGTCACGCGCAGCAGCCTTCCGTGCAGGGCAGCACGCCGAGAAGGTGCGGACCCACCGGAACTTCGAGGCGGTGGCTGGCGACCTGCTCGGTGCGTTGCGGGCGGGGGAACGGGTCAGCGTACACCGGCGAGGACGGCGACGGGTGTGCGCGATTCCGCGATCCGGTGGCGTCCCGGCTAGACTCGTGCGGCAACTCCCCAAGACAGTGAACGCCCGGCGATCCGGCGTGCCCAGAGGCGCGCGCCCCGACCGGCCGGCATACGAAAGTGGTTTGTGACGATGGCTTCGACCAACGACCTGAAGAACGGCATGGTGCTCAACATCGAGGGACAGCTCTGGTCCGTCGTCGAGTTCCAGCACGTGAAGCCCGGCAAGGGCCCCGCGTTCGTGCGCACCAAGCTCAAGGCCGTCCTCTCGGGCAAGGTCGTCGACAAGACGTTCAACGCCGGTACCAAGGTCGAGACGAGCAACGTCGACAAGCGGACGATGCAGTACCTCTACAAGGACGGCACCGACTTCGTCTTCATGGACACCGACACCTACGACCAGCTCAACGTGTCGGAGACCGTCGTCGGCGACGCCGCCAACTACCTCCTCGAGAACCAGAACGCGCTCGTCGCCACCAACGAGGGCCTGCCGCTCTACGTCGAGCTGCCCGCGTCGGTCGTCCTCGAGATCACGCACACCGAGCCGGGCCTGCAGGGCGACCGCTCGACCGGCGGCACCAAGCCGGCCACCCTGGAGACCGGCGCCCAGATCAACGTGCCCCTCTTCCTCGAGTCCGGCACCCGCGTCAAGGTCGACACCCGCGACGGCTCGTACCTCGGCCGAGTCAACGACTGAGCGGACGCGAATTCCCTTGGCAGCACGCAGCAAGGCCCGTACCCGGGCGCTCGACATCCTCTTCGAGGCGGACCAGCGCGGCCTCAACGCCGAGACGCTCCTCGACGAGCGCCTCGGCGACCGCGAGTCGCGGGCGGCGAACAACCCGTACACCGCGGACCTCGTGCGCGGCGTCGTCGGGCGCTGGAACGACATCAACGCCGCGCTGACCGACTACAGCCAGGGCTGGACCCTCGACCGGATGCCTGCCGTCGACCGCGCGATCCTGCGCCTCGGCGCGTGGGAGGTCCTCTGGAACGACGAGATCCCCGACGGCGTGGCGATCTCCGAGGCCGTGGCGCTCGCCACCGACCTCTCGACGGACGAGTCGCCGGCCTTCGTCAACGGACTGCTCGCGCGCATCGCCGAGGTCAAGGCCACCATCGTCTGACGCAGACCGTGCACGCACCTGCGAGCGAAGGGCACCCACCGCGGCCGGTGGGTGCCCTTCGCCGTCGGTGCTCCGTCGGTAAGGGTCGGTCAGGGTCGGTCAGGCGGTCGTCACGACCGGCTCGAGCGAGCGCCCGAGGACCTCGCCCAACCGCGCGGCCTCCTCGTCGAGCGAGGTCCTCGGGGGCGATCCGTGACCGGCGGCCCACGTGACCCGGAGCTCTCCGCGGACGACCGACCACGTGCCGCACACGACCCCGCCGCGCAGGACGACATCGGCTCCCCGCGTCACCGCGGTGCGCAACGCCGGGGGCACGACACGCGCGTCCTTCGTGCCCGCGCCCATGACCCACGGGTCGTGGCCGGGGAGCAGCCGCACGGCGTCCGTCGGCTGGGCCGCGCGCAGGCCGTCGGCGTCCTCCGCGAGCACGTACGCTGTCCCGCCCGCGATCTCGACGGGCTCGAGGTGCCCGCGCAGGTCCGCCAGCCAGCCGTCGATCCGTCGGCGTCCGGCGCTGAGGCCGTCGCCGAGCCAGTAGTGGACGTGTTCGGGCGTCGCAGGGCCGTACGCGTGCAGGTAGGCGCGGACGGCGTGCGGGCCCGCCTCAGCGAGGTCCCACACGCCCGCCCACCGGGGGTTGGCCTCGAGCCGCTGGAACGTCGCACGTCCGTCGCGTGGCGGCCCGAACCCCATGTCGCCCTGCCACGTCAGTGCCTTGCTGAGGGTGACGGCTCCCTCGTCGAAGACGGGGCGTAGGTGGCGGTAGGCGGAGCCCCGCGTCACGACCGAGCCGAGCTCGGCGACGGTGAGCGGTCCGTCGGCGAGGGCCTCGCGCACGGCAGCGCGGAACCCCGGCCAGTCCTTCGGGCCGAGCCGGTAGTACTCCTGCCAGCTCTTGCGCTCCCACTGGCGGCCGGCCGCGCGCAGCGCGAGGTAGGCGACGCCGTCCTCCGGGGTGAGGTAGTGGGTGCCCCCGCGGAACGCGTACACCTTGACGAGACGACCGTCGACGAGCGCCCGGGCCACCTCGTCGGGGCGTGACTGAGCGCGCCTCAGGCGCACGGTGAGCTCGGCGAGACGCTCCTCCTTGGCCGGGACGGCCCCGAGCCGCCGCACGACCTCGGCGACCGACACTCCACCCACGGGATCGAGGAGCTGTTGCTGCAGCCGCCAGGAGAGGGCCCCGGCCCAGGTGATCGACACCCTCGGAGGCTAGCCGCGGTGGCGGACGATCGGGGTCCGGGTCACGGACCGACCCGTCGTTGCGACCGCTCGGGACGTTCTCACGGTGTGGCGCGGTGTCGGGGCGTCGTGAGCCGGACGTTACACTCGGCGCCGTAGACATCCTTTAACCACCGTCCTGTGAGGCGGGGAAGGAGGTCCAGCGGCGATGCCCTGCCCTGACCTGAGCGCACCTGACCAGTCATCGACGGACCGCTCGAGCATCCCTGAGGACGCTCGCGACGTCATGAGCGAGGGAGACATCTCCCGGGCGCTTCGGCGCATCGGTCACGAGATCCTCGAGCGCAACAAGGGCAGCGAGGGGCTCGTCCTCCTCGGCATCCCCTCGCGCGGGGTCCCGCTCGCCCGCCGCCTGGCGGCCTGCATCGAGGAGGTCGAGGGGACCGCGGTCCCCGTCGGCGAGCTCGACATCACGCTCCACCGCGACGACCTGCGCCGCAACCCGGTGCGCACGGCTCATCGTTCGCGCATCCCGGCCGGAGGCATCGACGACCAGGTCGTCGTCCTCGTCGACGACGTCCTCTACTCCGGGCGCACCATCCGCGCCGCCCTCGACGCGCTCTCCGAGCTCGGCCGACCCCGCGCCGTGCGCCTCGCCGTGCTCGTGGACCGGGGCCACCGCGAGCTGCCGATCCGCGCCGACCACGTCGGCAAGAACCTGCCGACCTCGAGCGCCGAGCGGGTGCACGTCCGGGTCGCCGAGGTCGACGGCCTCGACATCGTGCGGATCAGCGGCGGTGACGCGCGATGACCAAGCACCTCATCTCCTCCGCCGACCTCAGCCGTGCCGAGGTCGAGGACATCCTCGAGACCGCGGCCTCGATGCACGACCTCCAGCGACGCGAGGTCAAGAAGGTGCCGACCCTGCGCGGGCGCACGGTCATCAACTTCTTCTTCGAGGACTCGACCCGCACCCGCAGCTCGTTCGAGATCGCGGGCAAGTGGATGTCGGCCGACACCATCAACCTCTCGGCCAAGGGCTCCTCGACGAGCAAGGGCGAGAGCCTCCGGGACACGGCGATGACCGTCGACGCCATGGCGGTCGACGCGCTCGTCATCCGGCACCACGCGTCCGGTGCCTGCCACCAGGTCGCGCAGTGGGTGCGCTGCAGCGTCATCAACGCGGGCGACGGCACCCACGAGCACCCGACGCAGGCCCTGCTCGACGCGTACACCCTGCGCACCCGGCTCGGTGACCTCGACGGCAAGCACGTCGTCATCGTCGGCGACCTGACCCACTCCCGCGTCTTCCGCAGCAACGTCATCACGCTCAAGACGCTCGGCGCCCGCGTCACGGTCGTCGCGCCGCCGACGCTCATGCCGAGCGGCATCGGGGCGTGGAGCGCGGCCGACGGCTTCGCGACGAGCTGGGACCTCGACCCCGTCCTCGACGGCGAGGGTGAGCACGGGCCCGTCGACGCCGTCATGATCCTCCGCGTCCAGCGCGAGCGGATGAGCGGCGGCTACTTCCCGACGGCGCGCGAGTACACCGTCGGCTACGGCCTGACGCGCGACCGGCTCGAGCGGCTCGTCGCCCGCAACGACGACGTCCTCGTGCTCCACCCCGGCCCGATGAACCGCGGCCTCGAGATCGCACCCGAGGCGGCCGACTCCCCGCAGTCGGTCGTGCTCGACCAGGTCTCGGCCGGCGTGGCGGTCCGGATGGCCGTGCTCTACCACCTGCTCGCCGGCGAGGACACGCCCGCGCCGATGCCCGCCAGTGCCACCGAAGGAGCCGTCCGATGACCCGCCTCGTGATCCGCGGCGCCCGGCTGCTCGGTGCCGACCCGGCCGACCTGCTCGTCGAGGACGGCGTCATCACCGAAGTCGGCTCGGTCTCGGCGCCCTCGGACGCCGAGGTGCTCGACGCCGACGGCCTCGTCGCACTTCCCGGCCTCGTCGACCTGCACGTGCACCTGCGCGAGCCGGGCCGCGAGGATGCCGAGACGATCGCCACCGGCTCGGCTGCCGCTGCCGCCGGCGGCTTCACCGCCGTCTTCGCCATGGCCAACACGAGCCCCGTCACCGACACCGCCGAGGCCGCCGAACGCGTGCTCGACCTCGGGCGCGCGTGCGGGCTCACCGAGGTGGTCCCCGTCGGCGCCGTGACCAAGGGCCTCGAGGGCGCCGAGCTCGCTGAGCTCGGTCTCATGGCCCGCTCGCGGGCGAAGGTGCGTGTCTTCAGCGACGACGGCCACTGCGTGCACGACGCGCGGATCATGCGCCGGGCACTCGAGTACATCAAGCCCTTCGGCGGCGTCGTCAGCCAGCACGCGCAGGACCCGCGCCTCGCGGGCCGCGAGGCCTGCTGCCACGAGGGCGAGGTCTCTGGTCGGCTCGGCCTGCCCGGTTGGCCCGGCATCGCCGAGGAGTCGATCGTCGCGCGTGACGTCATGCTGGCCCGACACACCGGGTCCCGCATCCACGTCGCGCACGTCTCGACCGCCGGGACCGTCGAGGTCATCCGCTGGGCGAAGGCGCAGGGCATCGACGTCACGGCCGAGGTCACGCCCCACCACCTCGTCCTGACGACCGACCTCCTGCTCGGCTACGACCCCGTCTACAAGGTCAATCCGCCGCTGCGCCCGACCGAGGACGTCGAGGCCCTGCGCGCGGCCCTGGCCGACGGCACCATCGACGCGGTCGCCACCGACCACGCCCCCCACGCTCGCCACGACAAGGAGCACGCCTTCGTCGACGCGGCCTTCGGGATGCTCGGCCTCGAGACGGCCCTCTCGGTCGTCAGCGACGTCATGGTGCGAACCGGCCTGCTCGACTGGGCCGACGTGGCACGGGTCATGTCTACCGCGCCGGCACGGATCGGCGGGCTCGCCCACCAGGGAAGGGAGCTCGCCGTCGGCAGCCCCGCCCACATCACCCTCGTCGACCCCGACCGCGAGGTCACGGTCGACGCCGCCGCGAGCCGCAGCCGCTCGCGCAACAACCCGTGGCACGGGCGCACCCTGCACGGAGCCGTCCTCGCGACGGTTCACGCGGGGCGCGTCACCCACGACGTCCGCAACGGCGCGGGCACCCGACGAGAACTGACGAACGCGACGACCTCGGGAGCAGACCTGTGACCACCCAGACCCCCCTGACCGTGCCCACCCGTGACGGGTGGCCCACACGCACCCGCGTGGCGGCGACCCTCGTGCTCGAGGACGGCCGCACCTTCCACGGGTCGTCCTACGGTGCACTGGGGCAGACCGTCGGCGAGGCCGTCTTCTCCACCGGCATGACGGGCTACCAGGAGACGCTGACCGACCCGAGCTACCACCGGCAGGTCATCGTCATGACCTCGCCGCACGTCGGCAACACGGGCGTCAACACCGAGGACGACGAGAGCAGCCGCATCTGGGTCGCCGGCTACGTCGTGCGCGACCCCGCCATCCGGGCGTCGAACTGGCGCGCCACGCGCGACCTCGAGGACGAGCTCGTCGACCAGGGCGTCGTCGGCATCTGCGACATCGACACGCGCGCCCTGACCCGCCACCTGCGCGAGCGCGGGGCGATGCGGGTCGGCATCTTCAGCGGTGACGCCGCCGAGCGCCCCGAGGCCGAGCTGGTCGAGGCGGTTCGCACGAGCCCGCAGATGGCCGGGGCCGCGCTCGCCGCCGAGGTCACCACCTCCGAGCCGTATGCCGTCCCGGCCCTCGGCGACACGAGGTTCACCGTCGCGGCCGTCGACCTCGGCATCAAGGCGATGACCCCGGCGCTCATGGCCCAGCGCGGCATCGAGGTGCACGTGCTGCCGGCCACCGCGACGATCGACGACGTCCTGGCGGTGGGGGAGTCCGGCCCTGACGGCGTCTTCTTCTCCAACGGTCCCGGAGACCCGGCCACCGCCGAGCGCGAGGTCGCGCTGCTGCGTCAGGTGCTCGACCGCGGCATCCCGTTCTTCGGCATCTGCTTCGGCAACCAGCTGCTCGGTCGCGCCCTCGGCTTCGGCACGTACAAGCTGAAGTACGGCCACCGCGGCATCAACCAGCCGGTCATGGACCGCACGACCGGCAAGGTCGAGGTGACGGCCCACAACCACGGCTTCGCCGTGGACGCGCCCCTCGACGAGGACAGCGACACGGCATACGGCCGCGTCCGTGTCTCGCACGTGTGCCTCAACGACGACGTCGTCGAGGGGCTCGAGTGCCTCGACCGTCCCGCGTACTCCGTGCAGTACCACCCCGAGGCCGCGGCCGGCCCGCACGACGCCGCCTACCTCTTCGACCGCTTCGTGGAGCTCATGACCACCAGACAGACCGCCCACCAGACCACGGAGGTCAACGCCTGATGCCCAAGCGCGACGACATCAAGAGCGTGCTCGTCATCGGGTCGGGGCCGATCGTCATCGGCCAGGCCTGCGAGTTCGACTACTCCGGCACCCAGGCCTGCCGCGTGCTGCGCGAGGAGGGCATCCGCGTCATCCTCGTCAACAGCAACCCAGCGACGATCATGACCGACCCCGAGTTCGCCGACGCCACCTACGTCGAGCCGATCACGCCCGAGGTCGTCGAGGCGATCATCGCCAAGGAGCGCCCCGACGCCGTCCTCGCCACGCTCGGCGGGCAGACGGCGCTCAACTGCGCGATCTCCTTGCACGAGAACGGAGTCCTCGAGAAGTACGGCTGCCCGCTCATCGGGGCCAACGTCGAGGCGATCCAGCTCGGCGAGGACCGCGAGAAGTTCAAGGGCGTCGTCGAGCGGTGTGGTGCGGAGTCGGCGAAGTCCCTCATCTGCCACTCGATGGACGAGCTGCTCGCGGCCGCGGACGAGCTCGGCTACCCGGTTGTCGTGCGCCCGTCGTTCACGATGGGCGGCCTCGGGTCAGGGTTCGCCTACGACGAGGCCGACCTGCGCCTCCTCGGCGGTGCCGGGCTCCAGTACAGCCCCACGACCGAGGTGCTGCTCGAGGAGTCGATCCTCGGCTGGAAGGAGTACGAGCTCGAGGTCATGCGCGACCACGCCGACAACGTCGTCGTCGTCTGCTCCATCGAGAACCTCGACCCGATGGGCGTGCACACGGGCGACTCGATCACCGTCGCGCCGGCGCTGACGCTCACCGACCGCGAGTACCAGCGGCTGCGCGACATCGGCATCGCCGTCATCCGCGAGGTCGGCGTCGACACCGGCGGCTGCAACATCCAGTTCGCCGTCAACCCCGACGACGGACGCATCATCGTCATCGAGATGAACCCGCGCGTCTCGCGGTCGAGCGCCCTGGCCTCCAAGGCGACCGGGTTCCCGATCGCCAAGATCGCGGCGAAGATGGCCATCGGTTACACGCTCGACGAGGTGCCCAACGACATCACCCGCGAGACCCCGGCGAGCTTCGAGCCGTCGCTCGACTACGTCGTCGTCAAGGTGCCGCGCTTCGCCTTCGAGAAGTTCCCGGCGGCCGACCCGACGCTGACGACGACGATGAAGTCGGTCGGCGAGGCCATGGCGATCGGGCGCAACTTCACCGAGGCGCTGCAGAAGGCCCTGCGCTCGCTCGAGAAGAAGGGCGCGAGCTTCCACTGGGACGGCGAGATCACCAAGGCCGCCGCCGAGCGCGCGCTCGAGGAGGCCAGGATCCCGACGGACGGCCGCATCGTGCTCGTGCAGCAGGCGCTGCGCGGCGGGTGCAGCGTCGAGGATGTCCACGACGCCACCGGCATCGACCCGTGGTTCCTCGACCAGATCGCGCTCGTCAACGACGTCGCGACGATGCTCGCCGACGCCCCCCAGCTGACGCCGGAGCTGCTCCGCCTCGTCAAGCGCCACGGCTTCAGCGACGCCCAGGTGGCCTCGGTCCGGCGTATGCCGGAGGCCGTGGTCCGCGGCGTGCGCCACGCCCTCGGGGTGCGCCCGGTCTACAAGACCGTCGACACGTGCGCGGCCGAGTTCGCCGCGACGACGCCCTACCACTACAGCTCGTACGACGAGGAGACCGAAGTCGCGCAGCGCGAGCGTCCGGCCGTCATCATCCTCGGCTCGGGACCCAACCGCATCGGGCAGGGTGTCGAGTTCGACTACTCCTGCGTGCACGCGTCGTTCTCCTTGCGCGACAAGGGATTCGACACCGTCATGGTCAACTGCAACCCCGAGACGGTCTCGACCGACTACGACACGAGCAGCCGCCTGTACTTCGAGCCTCTGACGCTCGAGGACGTCCTCGAGGTCATCCACGCCGAGAGCCAGGCCGGCCCGATCGCCGGCGTCATCGTGCAGCTCGGCGGTCAGACGCCGCTCGGTCTCGCGCAGGCGCTCGAGGACGAGGGGGTGCCCATCGTCGGCACGTCGCCGAGCGCGATCCACCTCGCCGAGGACCGTGGTGCCTTCGGCCAGGTGCTCGCCCGGGCGGGCCTCATCGCCCCGAAGCACGGCACGGCCTACAGCTCGGACGAGGCCCTCGTCGTCGCGCGCGAGATCGGCTACCCGGTGCTCGTGCGCCCGTCCTACGTGCTCGGCGGTCGCGGCATGGTCATCGTCTACGACGACGACTCGCTCGTGACCTACGTCGAGAAGGCGACCGAGGCCTCGCCCGACCACCCGATCCTCATCGACCGCTTCCTCGACGACGCGATCGAGATCGACGTGGACGCGCTCTTCGACGGCGAGGACATGTACCTCGGCGGGATCATGGAGCACGTCGAGGAGGCCGGGATCCACTCGGGCGACAGCTCGTGCACGCTGCCGCCCGCGACGCTCGGCGACGGTGAGCTCGAGCGCGTGCGCGTCGCGACGCGCAAGCTCGCCGAGGGCATCGGCGTCCGCGGCCTCATGAACGTCCAGTTCGCGCTGGCCCAGGACATCCTCTACGTCATCGAGGCCAACCCCCGAGCGTCGCGCACGGTGCCGTTCGTCGCCAAGGCGACGGGCGTGCCCATCGCGAGCGCCGCGGCCCGGGTCATGCTCGGCGCCACGATCAAGGAGCTGCGCGAGGAGGGCATGCTGCCCCCGACCGGCGACGGCGGACGGATGCCCGATCACGCTCCCGTCTCGTGCAAGGAGGCCGTTCTGCCCTTCAAGCGCTTCCGCACCAAGGAGGGCGTCGCGGTGGACTCGCTCCTCGGCCCGGAGATGCGCTCGACGGGCGAGGTCATGGGCATCGACGTCGACTTCGGCTCGGCCTTCTCCAAGGCCCAGCAGGGCGGTGGGTCGGCGCTGCCACGCTCCGGGGCGATCTTCGTGTCGGTGGCCAACCGGGACAAGCGCGCCATGCTCTTCCCGGTCAAGCGCCTCGTCGACCTCGGCTTTACCATCCTCGCGACGAGCGGCACGGCCGCGGTGCTCAAGCGCAACGGCATCCCCGCGACGTTGGTCCGCAAGATCACCGAGCGCGACGGTGACGCCCCGGGGGAGAAGTCGATCGTCGACCTCATCCGCGAGGGCACGGTGCAGATGGTCGTCAACACGCCGTCGGGCCAGGACGCCCGTGCCGACGGCTACGCGATCCGCGCGGCCACGACGAGCGCCGACAAGCCGATCATCACGACGATCGCGACGCTCGCCGCCGCCGTGCTCGGCATCGAGGCGGGACTCACGGAGGAGATCCGCGTCAAGTCGCTGCAGGACCACGCGCGCGACCTCGACCTCTACGGTCGCGGCACGGCAGCGGCGCCATCCACCACGACGGCTACGGCCACGGCTACGGCGACGGCTGGAGCGACCGCATGAGCGAGCGCCAGCTGCGCGCCCGGGTGACGCAGGAGGTCGCGGAGGTCATCGCGACCCGGCGGGTCGGCGCGTACCAGCACCTCACCCTCGTCGCCCCCGGCGTCGCCGAGCTGGCCCGCCCGGGTCAGTTCGTCGCGCTCGCCGTCGGGGGCGAGACGTCCGGCACCCTGTTGCGCCGGTCCTTCTCGATCCACAAGGTCAGCCCGAGCGGCACCTATGGCGGCACCGTCGAGATCGTCGTCTCGGCCGTCGGCACCGGCACCCGGTGGATCGTCGACCGCGCGCCGCACGACACGATCGACGTCGTCGGTCCGCTCGGCAAGGCGTTCCCGCTGCCGACCGACCCCGTGGCCTGCGTCCTCGTCGGCGGCGGCTACGGCAGCGCACCGCTCTTCTGGCTCGCGGCCGAGCTGCGCGAGCGCGGCTGCCACGTCGAGATGGTCCTGGGTGCCGCGAGCGAGGACCGTCTCTTCGGCGTCGTCGAGGCCCGCCGCAGCTGCGACGGCGTCACGGTGACGACCGACGACGGCTCGGCCGGTCAGCGGGGCTGGGTCAGCGACCCGCTGCCCGAGATCATCGAGCGCACGAAGGCGGGTGTCGTCTACGGCTGCGGCCCGATGGGGATGCTGGAGTCGATCACCCGGGTCGCCCAGGCGCACGACGCGGTCGCACAGGTTGCCGTCGAGGAGTCCATGGCCTGTGGTGTCGGCGTCTGCATGACGTGCGTCATGCCGGTCGTCGGCTCCGACGGCCGCACCCGGATGGTGCGCTCGTGCGTCGAGGGGCCCGTCTTCCGCGGCGACCGCGTCCGGTGGGACGCCTTCGACGGAGGCCATGCCCGCGTCCCCGACGATGCCGTCGGCGCCCCGAAGGTGGGTGGTCACTGATGGTGGACCTCTCCGTCGACCTCGGGGGCGGACACCGGCTGCCCAACCCGCTCATGACCGCCTCGGGCTGCGCGGCCAACGGCAGGGAGCTGCACCGCTTCTTCGACGTCGCCGACCTCGGCGCGTTCGTCACCAAGTCCGTCATGGCCGACCCGCGGTCCGGCCGCGGCACCCCCCGCATGGCCGAGACGCCATCGGGGATGCTCAACTCGATCGGCCTGCAGGGTCCGGGCATCGAGGCGTTCGTCGACGAGGACCTGCCGTGGCTCCAGTCCGTCGGCGCGCGCGTGCTGCCCTCGATCGCCGGCAGCTCGAGCACCGAGTACGCCCACGTCGCAGCCACGCTGCGCGCGAGCCGGGCCTTCGACGCCGTCATCGGCGTCGAGGTGAACATCTCGTGTCCCAACGTCGCCAACCGCGGCCTCGTCTTCGCCTGCGACCCGCTCGCGTCGGCCAAGGTCATCGCCCTCGTGCGCGAGCAGCTCCCGCGCGACATCCCGGTGTTCGCCAAGCTGAGCCCGGACGTCACCGACATCACCGCCATCGCGGCCGCCTGCGTCAAGGCCGGCGCCGACGGCCTGACGATGATCAACACCCTGCTCGGCATGGTCATCGACACCGACCGGATGCGTCCGCAGCTCGGCGGGGTCACCGGCGGCCTGTCGGGACCCGGCATCCGACCGGTCGCGGTGCGGGCCATCTGGCAGGTGCGTCAGGCGATGTTCGAGGGCCGCATCCCCACCGTGCCGATCATCGGCGTCGGGGGCGTGCGCACGGGTCGTGACGCCCTCGAGCTCGTCGCCGCCGGCGCGAGCGCGATCCAGGTCGGCACCGCGGTCTTCAACGACCCGTCGGCGCCGGTCCGTGTCCTGCGCGAGCTCTGCGAGCTGCTCGACGCCAAGGGCTTCGAGCGCTTCACCGACGCCGTCGCCGTGGCTCACGGCCGCTGAGCCACCCGACAGTGAACGGAGACCGAACGATGACCCAGCCCTTCGGAGCCCGCCTCCACGACGCCATGGCGACCCACGGCCCGCTCTGTGTGGGCATCGACCCCCATCGGGCGCTCGTCGAGTCGTGGGGCCTGTCCTACGACGTCGCCGGCCTGGAGCGCTTCGCCCTGACCTGCGTCGAGGCGTTCGCCGGCCGGGTCGCCGCCGTCAAGCCGCAGTCCGCCTTCTTCGAGGTCTTCGGCAGTCGGGGCCTGGCCGTGCTCGAGCGCGTGCTGACCGACCTGCGCGAGGCCGGAACGCTGACGATCCTCGACGCGAAGCGCGGCGACATCGGCTCGACCATGGGTGCCTACGCCGAGGCCTACCTCGGCCCGGACGCCGTCGCCCCTCCGGACGCGCTCACCGTCAGCCCGTACCTCGGGTACGAGTCCCTCCGCCCCGCGATCGACCTCGCCGAGCAGACGGGGCGCGGGCTCTTCGTCCTCGCGCTGACGTCGAACCCCGAAGGCGCGACCGTCCAGCACGCGGTGCGCGACGGCCGGTCCGTCGCTGCGTCCGTCGTCGCGGGCGCTGCGGGTGACAACGCCTCGGCGCGAGGCCGCGGCGAGCTGGGCAGCATCGGACTCGTCATCGGTGCCACGGTCGGCAGTGCCGTGCACGACCTCCGGCTCGACCTCGTGAGTGCCGCGACGCCGGTGCTCGCCCCGGGCTTCGGTGCCCAGGGCGGCACCGTCGACTCGCTGACCTCGACCTTCGGCGCGGCCCGCGGCCAGGTGCTCGCGTCATCGAGCCGCGAGATCCTCGCCGCCGGTCCGGACCCGAGCCGTCTCGTGGTCCGGACGAACCAGGTCCAGGACATGCTGCGGGGCTGACCCCGCTCACCACGTCGCATCGTGCAGTCGCGGGACGTCGCCGACGACACGGCATACGGTGTGGTGATGCGAACGACCGCCTTGCGCAAGGGCCCTTCGGTGGCCCTCTCGCTGCTCCTCACGGCGACCTCGGTCGCGGCCTGCTCGTCGGGGTCGACCGGTTCCTACTGCGACGCCCTGACGGCCGCCGAGGCAGACTGGAAGGATGCGGGCGCGACCCTCAAGGACCCCGCTGCGGCGGCGCGCTTCGTCGCCACCATCACCTCGGTCGAGGCGAGTGCCCCCGAGGAGGTCAGGACCGACTGGGCCTCGCTGCGGGTCCTCGTCGCGAAGTTCACGGTGGCCAAGCCCGACCTCACGGAGCTGACGAAGCACATGGAGGGTTTCGAGAGCTCGGCCAAGCGGATCGAGACCCACGCCAAGGAGACGTGCGGGATCGACCTCGGCAGCTGAGCAGCGTCCGAACGTCGGCTGAACGGCAGCGGGAGGGCGGCACGAGGGCAGCGGGCGGCGTCCCGGCACGGCCCCCGCGTTGCGGCGCGCACGGCCGGATCGCTAGGTTCGGCGGAGACAACACGCGAGACGTGAAGAACGGCAGGGGGCGCAGGGCGCTCCCCGCAGGCAGCGAGGAGACCGAAGACCGTGGCGCTTCCACCGCTCACCCCTGAGCAACGGGCCGCAGCACTCGAGAAGGCTGCAGCCGCACGTCGGGAGCGAGCAGCGGTCAAGAACCGGCTCAAGTACTCCAGCGGCTCCCTCTCCGAGGTCCTCGAGGACGGCAAGGCCGACCCGGTCATCGGCAAGATGAAGGTCACCGAGCTGCTCGAGTCGATGCCCGGCGTCGGCCGCGTCCGCGCCAAGGCGATCATGGCCGAGGTCGGCATCGCCGAGTCGCGACGCGTGCGTGGGCTCGGGGCCAACCAGGTCGCAGCCCTGCTCCACCGCTTCGAGAAGCCGTGATGTCGGCTGACCCGACGTCGCCCGCGGAGCCCCAGCACGACGCAGCTGCCCCCCGGCGTGGTCGGCTCACGGTGCTCGCCGGCCCCACCGCGGTCGGCAAGGGCACCATCGCGGCCTACGTGCGCACGCACTTCCCGGGCGTCTGGTTCTCCGTCTCGATGACGACCCGCCGGCCGCGACCGGGCGAGGTCGACGGCGTGCACTACCACTTCGTCGACGACCACGAGTTCGACCGTCTGGTCGAGGCGGGGCAGTTCCTCGAGTACGCCGTCGTCCACGGCGCCGCCAAGTACGGCACGCCGCGGGGTCCGGTCGAGCGTGTCATCCGCGAGGGCCGCGACGCCCTGCTCGAGATCGACCTGCAGGGCGCGCGCCAGGTGCGCGACACGTGGCCCGAGGCACTCTTCGTCTTCCTCGCACCGCCGAGCTGGGACGAGCTGGTGCGCCGGCTCGTCGGCCGCGGCACCGAGGACGAGGCCGAGCGCGAGCGTCGCCTGTCCACCGCACGGGGCGAGATGGCGGCCCAGAGCGAGTTCGACGAGGTCATCGTCAACGACGATGTTCGTCGGGCCAGCGAAGAACTCGTATCATTGATGAGATCGGGACGCACCGACCGGTGAGTCCCGACGTGATGTGTGCCAGCCGACGGCATACGACCGCACCGCCGTCGACGTCGCGGCACGCACCTCAAGCCCGCTGAAACCAACGAAACGAGATCACTGTGTCCGGTACCCAGGCTGCTCCCATCGGCATCACCAACCCGCCGATCGACGACCTCCTGACCGCCGCCGACTCGAAGTACGCGCTCGTCATCTACTCCGCCAAGCGCGCCCGTCAGATCAACGCCTACTACTCCCAGCTGCAGGAGGGCCTGCTCGACTACGTCGGCCCGCTCGTCGAGACCGAGGTCCACGAGAAGCCGCTGTCGATCGCACTGCGCGAGATCAACGAGGGCCTGCTGACCTCGACGCCCACCGAGGCCTGAGCACCCCGACGGGTCCGGAGCAGCCGATGCGCGTCGTCCTCGGGGTGAGTGGCGGCATCGCCGCCTACAAGGCGTGCTCGCTGCTCCGGCTCTTCACCGAGCACGGGCACGACGTCACGGTCGTGCCCACCGCGGCGGCGCTCCAGTTCGTCGGGGCGCCGACGTGGTCCGCCCTCTCGGGCAAGCCCGTCAGCACCGAGGTGTGGACGTCCGTGCACGAGGTCCCGCACGTGCGCATCGGCCAGTCGGCCGACCTCGTCGTCGTCGCACCGGCCACGGCCGACCTGCTCGCCAAGGCCGCACACGGCCTGGCCGACGACCTCCTGACCAACACCCTGCTCACCGCCCGGTGCCCGGTGGCCTTCGCGCCGGCCATGCACACGGAGATGTGGGAGCACCCGGCCACGCAGGCCAACGTCGCCACGTTGCGCTCGCGCGGAGCGCACGTCATCGAGCCCGCGGTGGGTCGCCTCACGGGCAAGGACTCCGGCGTCGGCCGCCTCCCCGAGCCCGAGGCGTTGTATGCCGCATGCCTCGCGATCGTCTGGGGTGACGGGACTGCGGTGGCCGGGCCGCCGCTGCGCGACCTCGAGGGCCGCCGCGTCGTCGTGTCCGCCGGTGGCACGCGCGAGCCGCTCGACCCGGTGCGCTACCTCGGGAACCGTTCGTCCGGCAAGCAGGGCGTGGCCATCGCTCGAGCCGCCGCCGACCGCGGGGCGAAGGTCATCCTCGTAGCCGCCAACGTCGCGGTCCCGGTGCCCGAGGGCATCGACGTCGTGCGGGTCGAGACGACGCTCGAGCTGCAGCGGGCGGTCGAGGAGGCGGCGTCGGATGCCGACGTCGTCGTCATGGCCGCGGCTCCGGCCGACTTCCGCCCGGCGCTCGTGAGCGAGAGCAAGATCAAGAAGTCCTCCGACCCCGACGCCGGCCTGAGGGTCGAGCTCGTCGAGAACCCCGACATCGTCCGTGGGCTCGTCGCGGAGCGCGACGCCCGTGGGACGGGCACGCCGTTCATCGTCAGCTTCGCCGCCGAGACGGGCGATGCCCACGGCAGCGTCATGGACCACGCGCGGGCGAAGTTCGCCCGGAAGGGCAGCGACCTGCAGGTCGTCAACGAGGTCGGCGCCGGCCTGACCTTCGGCAAGGACGACACGACGGTGCACCTGCTCCGCCGCGGCAGCGAGGAGGCGACGACGGTCGGACCGACCTCCAAGGACACCGTCGCCACCGCGCTGTGGGACACCATCTCGCCCCTGCTCGACTGAGCACTAGACTCTCGCCCCAGCATGGCCTGCCATCCGCAGGACCGGGGCCGCCGAACCACCCGCACCAACTCCGCACCCGACCGAGGGAGAGCAAGTGTCCGCACGTCTGTTCACGTCCGAGTCCGTCACCGAGGGACACCCGGACAAGATCTGCGACCAGATCAGCGACTCGATCCTCGACGCGCTGCTCACCGACGACCCGCAGGCGCGCGTCGCGGTCGAGACGATGGTCACGACCGGGCTCGTCCACGTCGCCGGCGAGGTGTCCACCACGGCCTACGTCGAGATCCCGAAGATCGTGCGCGAGACCATCCTCGAGGTCGGCTACGACGGCTCGCAGAAGGGCTTCGACGGGCGGACCTGCGGCGTCTCGATCTCCATCGGTGCACAGTCGCCCGACATCGCCCAGGGCGTCGACACGGCGCACGAGCACCGCACGGGTGACGTCGACGACCTGCTCGACAAGCAGGGCGCCGGCGACCAGGGCCTGATGTTCGGCTACGCGTGCGACGACACGGCCGAGCTCATGCCGCTGCCGATCCACCTGGCCCACCGCCTCTCGGAGCGCCTGACGCAGGTGCGCAAGAGCGACGAGCTCGCCTACCTGCGCCCCGATGGCAAGACGCAGGTCACGATCGCCTACGAGGGCGACCGCGCCGTCTCCCTCGACACCGTCGTGCTCTCGACCCAGCACGCCCCCGACGTCTCGCTCGAGGGCATGCTCGAGCCCGACATTCGCGCCCACGTCATCGAGCCCGTCCTCGCGGAGCTGCGCGAGAGCGGCACCGACCTCGACGTGTCGAGCTACCGGGCCCTGATCAACCCGACCGGTCGCTTCGAGATCGGCGGCCCGATGGGCGACGCCGGCCTGACCGGTCGCAAGATCATCGTCGACACCTACGGTGGCATGGCCCGCCACGGCGGCGGTGCCTTCTCGGGCAAGGACCCGAGCAAGGTCGACCGCTCGGCCGCCTACGCCATGCGCTGGGTCGCCAAGAACGTCGTCGCCGCGGGCCTCGCCCGTCGCTGCGAGGTCCAGGTCGCCTACGCCATCGGCAAGGCGCAGCCGGTCGGCCTCTACATCGAGACCTTCGGCACCGAGACCGTCCCGGTCGACAAGATCCAGCAGGCCATCGGCGACGTCTTCGACCTGCGCCCGGCCGCCATCGTCGACGCGCTCGACCTGCTGCGCCCGATCTACCGCCCGACCGCGGCCTACGGCCACTTCGGCCGCACCAAGGCCGACGGGGTCGAGAACCCGTTCACGTGGGAGCGCACCGACCGCATCGAGGCCCTGCGCACGGCCGTCTCCGGCTGAGGCTAGATTCGCCCCCGTGGGCGACGACGAGACGAGGCAGCGACCGGCCGGACGGCCGGTCGCTGCCGTCGTCGTGGAGACCCCGCTCGCGCACCTCGACCGCGTCTTCGAGTACGCCGTGCCCGAGGAGCTCGATGCCGACGCCGTGCCCGGCGCACGCGTGCGGGTGCGCTTCTCGGGTCGCGAGCTCGACGGCTTCGTCGTCGAGCGCCGGGACCAGCCGCAGCACGACGGCCGGCTGACGCCGCTGCGCCGGGTCGTCAGCCCCGAGCCGGTGCTGACCCCCGAGGTCCTCGCCCTCTGCCGCGCCGTCGCCGACCGGTATGCCGGCACCCTGAGCGACGTCCTGCGCCTCGCGGTGCCCAAGCGCCACGCCACGGCCGAGCGCAACCTCACGATGGAGTGCCCGCCCCAGGACGAGGTCGCAGCACCCGACCCGGGCGCGTGGGCGGCCTACCCGGCCGGGCCGGCGTGGCTGCGTCGGGTGGCCTCCGGGGAGGGGCCCGCCGCGGCGTGGACCGCCCTGCCGGGACGCGCAGGAGACGCGGACTGGCCGGCCGCGCTCGCCGTCGCCGTGGCCACGGCGCTGGCCGCGGGCCGGGGCGCGCTCGTCGTCGTGCCCGACCACCGGGACGTCGACCGGCTCGACGCCGCGCTGACCGCCGTGCTCGGCAAGGGGCGCCACGTTCGGCTCACCTCCGACCAGGGCCCGCAGGCGCGCTACACCGCGTGGCTCAAGGTGCTCCGCGGCCACGTCCGCGTCGTCATCGGCACGCGCGCGGCCGCCTTCGCCCCCGTCCACGACCTCGGCCTCGTCGCGTGGTGGGACGACGGCGACGACCTGCTGGCCGAGCCGCGGGCGCCCTACCACCACGTGGGCGTCGTGCTCGGGCTGAGGGCGTCCGCGACCGGCGCCGCCCTGCTCACCGGAGGGTTCGGGCGGAGCCTGCGCGTCCAGGTGGCCGTCGAGGCGGGCGCGCTCGTGCCGGTCGAGGCCGATGCCGCGACCGTGCGGGCGGCTGCACCACGCGTCACCATCGCCGGTGAGGGGGTCGACGAGGAGCGCGACGGCCCGGCGGCCCGGGCCCACATCCCCTCACGCGCGTGGCGCGTCGCGAAGGACGCCCTCGTCGACGGACCGGTCCTCGTCCAGGTGCCGCGCCGCGGCTACCTGCCGTCGCTCAGCTGCGCCGAGTGCCGCACGCCGGTGCGGTGCGTGCGCTGCCAAGGGCCGGTGGCGCTCGGAGCCTCCGGGACGGCCCCGGCCTGCCGGTGGTGCGGCCTGGCGCTGAGCGGCCACGGCTTCGAGTGCGGCCACTGCGGCTCGCGTCGGCTGCGTTCCTCGATCACGGGCGCGCGGCGCACGGCGGAGGAGATCGGGCGCGCCTTCCCGGGTTTCCCGGTCCACACGTCGGGCTCCGGGGAGGTGCTCGCCGTCGTCGGGCGCGAGCCGTCCCTCGTCATCGCGACGCCGGGGGCCGAGCCGGTCGCCGACGGCGGCTACACCGCCGTGCTGCTCCTCGATGCGTGGGCGAGCCTCGACCTGCCGGTGCTCGACGCGCCGCTCGAGGCAGTGCGCCGGTGGATGGCTGCGGCGGCACTGGCCCGCGAGGGGCGTGCCGTGGTGCTGAGCGGCGCCCCGGAGGCCGTGGCGCTGCCGGCCGTCGAGGCGCTCGTGCGGTGGGACCCTGCCTGGCTCGCGGCCCGCGAGCTGGCGGAGCGGCGTGAGCTGGGTCTTCCGCCGGCCGTGCGCGTGGCCCAGCTGACCGGTGGCCGGCGGCCGCTCGAGGAGGCGCTCGGACAGGCCGACCTGCCCGACGTCGCCCAGGTGCTCGGCCCGGTCCGGCTCTCGCACGCGGGTGCACCTCCCCGCCGTGCCCCGGCTGACGGGGAGCCCGAACGTGCCGCCGCCGACCACCACGTGCTCGTCCGCGTGCCGGCCTCCCAGACCGAGTCGCTGACCCGGGCCCTGCTGGCGCTCAAGGCCTTCCGTTCGGCTCGCAAGGAGACGGACGTCGTGGCCGTGCGGGTCGACCCGCTCGACACGTTCTGACCAGCCGTCGCGTCTCCGAGGCGTCACGGGCACGCCGCCGTGACAGAGTGACGGCATGCCCGATCGCGAGCTCGACATCGTCCTCTACGGCGCCACCGGCTTCGTCGGGGCACTGACCGCCGCCCACCTCGCCGCCCATGCGGGGCCTGACGTGCGGATCGCTCTGGCGGGCCGGTCGCGTCCCAAGCTCGAGGCGCTGCGCGTCGAGCTCGGGCGGGCCGCGGCCTCCTGGGAGCTCGTGGCCGTGGACGCGACGGACGCTCCCGCCCTCCGCTCCCTCGCCGGGCGCACGCGCGTGCTCGCCACGACGGTCGGCCCGTACGCGACGTACGGCAAGGAGGTGGCGCGGGCCTGCGCCGAGTCGGGGACGCACTACGCCGACCTCACCGGTGAGGTGCTCTTCGTGCGGTGGTCCCTCGACGAGCTGGACGTCCGGGCCCGCGAGACCGGCGCCTCCGTCGTGCACGCGTGCGGCTTCGACTCCATCCCCTCCGACCTCGGCGTCCTGACGACGGCCCAGCGCGTGGCCGCGGACGGCGAGGGCACGCTCGCCGAGACGACGCTGCTCGTCCGGTCCCTCAGGGGTGGCTTTTCGGGCGGCACCATCGACTCCGTCCGCCAGCAGGCGATCACGGCTCGTGCCGACGCCGACGCCCGTCGCGTGCTCGGCGACTCGTACGCGTTGAGCCCCCGACGCTCGGAGGAGCCGTCCTCGGGTCGCCGGGCTCCCAGCGGTGTCCTCGGCCGGCTGCGCCGGCTCGTGCCCGTCGACCGCGACCCGTCGACGGGACGATGGACCGGGCCGTTCGTCATGGCGTCGTTCAACACCCGGATCGTGCGACTGTCGAACACCCTGACCGACTGGTCCTACGGTCGGGACCTGCGCTACCGCGAGGCGACCGACTTCGGCTCGGGCCCGATGTCGCCGGTCCTGGCCGGCGGGATGGCGGTCGGACTCGGCGGCGTCGTGGCCGGTATGGCGTTCCGTCCGGCGCGGGCCGTCATCGACCGCTTCCTGCCCAAGCCGGGCGAGGGCCCGAGCCCCGAGGCGCAGGCCGCCGGACGCTTCCGCCTCGAGATCCGCTCCACGACGACGACGGGTACGCGCTACCGCACGCGGGTCGGCGCCGACTACGACCCGGGCTACGGCGGCACGGCGGTCATGTTCGGACAGACCGCGCTCGCCCTGGCGCTCGACGAGGGCCTGCCGCGCCGTGCCGGTGTCTGCACGCCCGCCACGGCCCTCGGCGAGGTCCTCGTCGAGCGGCTGCGGGCCCAGGGCTTCACCTTCGACGTCGAGCGCGACGACCAGCCGAACGGCTGAGCACCACCGAAGAGCACGACCGACCGGCACCGACTGACAGGAGGGCACCACATGGGACGCATCGAGGTCCACGAGTTCATCTCTCTCGACGGGGTGTACGAGAGCCCGAGCTGGACGGCCGAGTTCCCCTTCGACCCGAGGATGGGCGAGGCCATCGCGCGGCTCAGCGGCCCGGGATCCGAGCTGCTCCTCGGGCGGCGCACGTACGAGATGTTCGCCCCGGCCTGGTCGGCGCGCAGCGACGACGACGACCCCGGAGCGGCCTTCTTCAACAATGCCCGCAAGAACGTCGTCTCCTCGACGCTGCGCGACCCCGACTGGAACAACTCCCGCGTCATCGGCCCGTACGACGCGGACGCCCTCCGCTCGCTCCGCGACGAGGTCGAGGGCTCGCTCTACGTCAGCGGCAGCGGCACGCTCGTCCGGGCCATGCTGCGGGACGGGCTCGTCGACGGCCTGCACCTCTTCGTCTTCCCCGTCGTCCTCGGCGCGGGGGAGCGGCTCTTCACCGACGAGGCCGTCTCGGGACTGCGCCTGCTCGAGACCGAGGCCTACGACAGCGGCGTCGTGCATCTGGCCTACGGTCAGGGCTGACGTCTTCCGACCCACGTCAGGGAACGACCTCCAAAGGAATGCTTGACGGTTGACCCGGCCGGACGGCATACTCCCAAACATGTCTTTGGAGGAAGAGCGGATCAGCGACCTGCGCGCCACGGCCCACCCGCTGCGGCTGCAGATGCTCTCGCTGCTGACCGGCGCCGAGCTGAGCGCCGCCGAGGTCGCGCGCGAGCTCGACGTCACCCAGGCCAACGCCAGCTACCATCTGCGCCTGCTGCACGCGGCGGGCCTGCTCGAGGTGGCAGGGGAGGAGACCGTGCGCGGCGGCAAGGCCAAGAAGTACCGCCACCCGTGGGACGCGCCGGTCGTGCGTCCGCCGGGCACTCGTGACGAGGACCGGCTCGCCTACGTGCGCGTGTTCGCCGAGATGATCCCGCGGCGCTACCTCGAGCTCGCTCCCGGCGCGCCGAGCCGTTTCACCGACGCCGACCTCTGGGTCGAGCCGGAGGTCTGGGAGAAGGTCACCGCGCTCGTCGACGAGGCGAGCGCCCTGCTGCACGCCTCGGCCCGCCCGCCGCGCACCGAGGGCACCGTCCGAGCCGCCCTGTCCGTGGCCGCGTTCCGGCTCCGGGACGGGAGGGAGAGCTCATGAAGGTCCGGGAGTCGCTGGGAGCCCTGTCCGACAGCAGGTTCGCGTGGTACTTCACGGCGCGCACGGTGTCGACGGCGGGTTCCGTCATGGTGCCCGTCGCCCTGGCCTTCGCCGTGCTCCACATCGACCAGTCGGCGGCGGCGCTCGCGCAGGTGCTCGGCGTGCGCACCCTGACCATGGTCGTCTTCCTCCTCGTCGGTGGCGTCGTCGCCGACCGCTTCTCGCGCATCGTCGTGCTCCAGGTCTCGCACGTCCTGACCTGCCTGACCCAGGCGCTCGCGGCGTACCTCATCATCAGCGGCGACGCGACCCTGACCCAGCTGACCGTCATCGAGGGCGTCAACGGCGCCGTGTCGGCGTTCACCATGCCCGCGATGATGGGCATCGTCCCCCTCGTCGTCGACCGCTCCCGGCTCCAGCAGGCCAACGCCCTGCTGTCCTTCAGCCGCAGCGGCCTGTCCATCATCGGACCGGCGGTCGCCGGCCTGCTCGTCGTCGGCGTCGGGCCCGGCTGGGCCCTCGCCGTCGACGCCCTGACGTATGCCGTCGCCATCGTCTGCCTGACGCGCGTCGGTCTGCCCCGCCGGTCGCAGGAGGCCGGCGCGCCGCGCCACTCGATGGTCCGCGAGCTGCGCGAAGGGTGGAGCGAGTTCACCCGCCGCGAGTGGCTGTGGGTCATCGTCCTCGCCTTCGGGCTGACGAACGCCATCCACGCCGGCGTCATCGGGGTGCTCGGTCCGCTCATCGCCAAGTCGACGGCCTCGATCGGCGAGGCGGGGTGGGGCATCGTGCTCAGCGCCGAAGCCGTCGGCACCGTCCTGATGACCCTCGTCATGCTGCGGCTGCAGCTGCGGCGCCCCCTGCGCGCCGGGATGCTCGCCATCTGCGTGCTCGCCGTCCCCATGGTGCTCCTGGGCGTCGCGCCGGCGATCGTGCCCGTCGCCATCGGGTTCTTCCTCGCCGGGGCCGCGGTGGAGGTCTTCGGCGTCGGGTGGAGCACGGCCCTGCACGAGCACGTCCCCGTCCAGGTGCTCTCGCGGGTCTCGAGCTACGACGCCCTCGGGTCGTTCGTCGCCATCCCCATCGGGACGTTCCTCTACGGCTGGCTGGCGACGACCGTCGACACCGAGGTGCTGATGCTCGTCAGCGCCGGCGTCTACGTCGTCGTCTCCCTCTCCGCCCTGCTGTCCCGGTCCGTGCGTGAGCTGGGGCGCAGCAGTGAGGACCCAGCCGCGGTCGGACCCGCGGGGGGCGTGGCGACCGTTGACGCGACCCGTGACGCGACGCGTGACGCGACAGGTGACGCGACGCGTGACGCGACCCGTGACGCCACCGGTGCGGCGGCCGACGAGCCCTCGCGGTCCTAGACTGGCGGCGCCCCACGCCTTCCCGACCCCTGGAGACCTGTGTCGATCAAGGACATCCGACTCTTCGGTGACCCGGTCCTGCGGACCGCCGCCGCCGAGGTCACCGACTTCGACAAGCAGCTGCGCGTGCTCGTCAAGGACCTCGAGGACACGATGCTCGACGCCCCCGGCGCCGGCCTCGCGGCCCCCCAGATCGGTGTCGGCCTCCGCGTCTTCACCTACTGGGTCGACGGCGTGCTCGGCCACCTCGTCAACCCCGTCCTCGATCTCTCCGACGACGAGCAGGACGGTCCCGAGGGGTGCCTCTCGATCCCCGGTCTGGCGTTCGACACCAAGCGGGCCCTGTCGGTCGTGGCCAAGGGGCAGAACATGTGGGGCGAACCCGTCGTGCTCGAGGGCACGCAGCTGCTCGCCCGCTGCGTCCAGCACGAGACCGACCACCTCGACGGCATCCTCTTCCTCGACCGGCTCGACCCCGAGGCGCGCCGTGAGGCGATGCGGGCCATCCGTGCGGCGGAGTGGTTCGCCGAGGACCCACCCGAGGTGCGGATCAGCCCGCACTCGACCTTCGGCCGGGCGATGTGAGATGAGAGTCGTCTTCGCAGGCACCCCCGACGCGGCGGTGCCGAGCCTCGATGCCATCGCGTCCTCGAGCCACGAGCTCGTCGGCGTCGTCACCCGCCCCGACGCACCCTCGGGCCGCGGTCGACGGCTCGAGGCCTCGCCCGTCCGTCGCCGGGCCGAGGAGCTCGGGATCCGGGTGCTCACCCCGACGCGCGTCAAGGACCCCGACTTCCTCGACGCCCTCACGGCTCTCGCGCCCGACGCGTGCCCGGTCGTGGCCTACGGCAACCTCATCCCATCCGACGCTCTCGCGATCCCACGTCTCGGCTGGATCAACCTGCACTTCTCGCTCCTGCCCGCCTGGCGTGGCGCGGCACCCGTCCAGCACGCGATCATGGCCGGCGACGAGGTGACCGGTGCGTCGACGTTCGTCATCGAGCGCGGTCTCGACACCGGCCCGGTGCTCGGCGTCATGACCGAGACGATCAGGCCCACCGACACCGCCGGCGACCTGCTGGGTCGGCTGTCGGGAGCCGGGGCCGGCCTGCTCGTCGCGACCCTGGACGGCCTCGAGTCGGGCGACCTCGTAGCCGTCCCCCAGCCGTCCGAGGGCGTCTCGCTCGCACCGAAGATCGAGGTCGAGGACGCCCGCATCGTGTGGACGCGTCCGGCGACCGCTGTCGACCGGCTCGTGCGCGGCTGCACGCCCGCGCCGGGCGCGTGGACCACCTTCCGCGGCGAGCGGCTCAAGGTCTCGCCGGTGAGCGTCGTCGACGCCGGAGAGGTCCCCGACTCCGCCCGGCTCGGAGCCGGCACACTCCTCGTGACGAAGAGGGCCGTCTTCGTCGGCACGGGCAGCGACCCGATCCGTCTGGGCACGGTCCAGGCGCACGGCAAGAAGCCGATGGCGGCCGCAGACTGGGCCCGAGGCACGCGCATCGGGGCAGGGGAGGGGGTCGGCGATGAGTGACGAGCGACGGGGCGACGGTCGACCGGGCGACGGGCGCCGCGGAGAGCGCCAGCGGCCGCAGGCTCGCGAGCGGTCGGCCGGACACCGTTCCGAGCAACGACCGTCCGAGCGGGCCCGACGCACCGATGCGCCCCGGCTCGCCGCCTACACCGCGATGCGTGAGGTCGCCGACGGCGCCTACGCCAACCTCACGCTGCCGAAGCTGTTGCGCGACAAGCGGATCAGCGGGCGGGACGCCGGCTTCGCCACCGAGCTCGTCTACGGGGCGACGCGACTCTCCGGCCTCTACGACGCGATCATCGCGTCCGCCGCGGGTCGGTCCGTCGACAAGATCGATGCCAACGTGCTCGACACCCTGCGGCTCGGTGCGCACCAGCTGCTCGGCATGCGTGTGCCCAGCCACGCGGCCGTCGACGAGACCGTGGCCCTGGCCCGGCAGGTCAACGGGGCCGGCGCGGCCGGCTTCGTCAACGCCGTCATGCGGCGCATCAGCGAACGCGAGCCGGACGAGTGGATCGACGTGGTCACCCGCGGCGTCGTCGACCCGGTCGAGCGTCTCGCGCTGCGCACGTCGCACCCCGTGTGGATCGCCAAGGCCCTCCGAGCCGCCCTCATCGGGCACGGCGCCGCAGGTCCGGACGACGTCGAGGAGTCGCTGACGGCGTTGCTCGAGAGCGACAACGCCGCCGCCAAGGTGTCGCTCGTCGCGCGACCCGGCCTCGCCTCGCTCGACGAGCTCGAGGACGCCGGCGCGGAGCGCTCGGGGCTCAGCCCCGTCGGTGCGACGCTGCCGGAGGGCGACCCGGGAGCCATCTCTGCCGTACGCGACGGGCGGGCCGCGGTCCAGGACGAGGGCTCGCAGCTGCTCGTCCTCGCCCTCGCGGCCGCCGACACCGAGGGTGAGGCCGCCGAGCACGAGCGGTGGCTCGACCTCTGCGCGGGCCCTGGCGGCAAGGCGGGACTGCTCGCAGCGCTCGCCATCGAGCGACGGATCCCCTTCGTGGCCAACGAGATCAGCGAGCACCGTGCCGACCTCGTCTGGCAGACCCTGGCCGCGGCCCGTGCCGAGGCACGCGAGCTCGACACGAGCCTCAAGGTGCGACACGGGGACGGCCGGGAGCTCGGCGAGCTCGAACCGGGCGGCTTCAGTCGCGTCCTCATCGACGCTCCGTGCACGGGTCTCGGAGCCCTGCGCCGACGACCCGAGGCGCGCTGGCGGCGTGGCCCCGGCGACGTGGCGGCCCTGGCCGGGCTGCAGCGCGAGCTGCTCGAGTCCGGCATCGAGGCCACCGCGACCGGAGGCCTCGTCGGCTACGCGACGTGCAGCCCGCACCTCAACGAGACGCGCTTCGTCGTCACCGACATCCTCAAGCGCCGCGACGACGTCGAGCTCGTCGACGCGCGGCCGCTCTTCGTCGACGCCTCCGGACGCGAGCTGCCGGGTCTCGGCGAGGGGCCCTACGTCCAGCTCTGGCCGCACGTCCATGGCACCGACGCCATGTTCTTCACCCTGCTGCGCAAGCGGTAGGCCCGAAAACGCTCGCGCGCGGACCTGGCGATGGGCAGGGTGGGGCCGTGACGGCATACGCGACCGACGACCTCGAGCCCAGCCCCATCGACGAGAGGGTGGCACCGACGTACGACGCGGGGTCGGCCCACATGTTCGCGCCGGCCGTCCTCGGTCCCACGGTCGACGTGCTCCACGAGCTCGCCGGGGAGGGTCCGGCGCTCTTCGTCGTCGAGGTCTTCGTGCCGCAGCTGCGTCGGATGCCGCCGGGCCAGACCGCCGTACCCTTCCACGTCGGGAGTCGCCGCGTCGGCTTCGACACCGTCGACGTCGTGTCGCAGCTGTCGGTCTCGCACCACGACGTCCGGAAGGGGCAGCAGGACGCTCAGGGTCGGAGCTGGCGAGGTATGCCGCCTCGGCGCACCGCTACGTGTAGCCGTCAGAGCTCGACCTCATGGCGTGCATCGCGAGCCTGACCCTGACGCACCGCTGGGCGGACTGGGACCGCACTCCTTTCACGGCGGAGTCGGAGTCGCACGTCTCGGTGTCGACCAAGGGCGGTGCCTGACGCCCGCCACCCGCCCCTAGGCTGTGCGCGTGCAGATCTCACCGAGCATCCTGTCCGCCGACTTCGCCAACCTCGAGGCGGAGCTCGGGCGCATCTCGAACGCCGACTGGGCGCACGTCGACGTCATGGACGCCCACTTCGTGCCGAACCTCACTCTCGGGCTGCCCGTCGTCGAGGCGCTGCTCGGGGTGAGCCCGATCCCGATCGATGCGCACCTCATGATCGAGGACCCCGACCGGTGGGCGCCGGCCTACGCCGAGGCGGGGTGCCAGTCGGTGACCTTCCACGTCGAGGCGGCACGCGACCCTCGCGCGCTGGCGCGGACGCTGCGCGCCGCGGGTGCTCGAGCGTCGATGGCGCTCAAGCCCGGGACGGCATTCGCGCCCTACGAGGACCTGCTGCCCGACCTCGACATGGTGCTCGTCATGACGGTCGAGCCCGGCTTCGGCGGGCAGTCCTTCATGGCCGACCAGATGCCCAAGGTGCGCCAGGTGCGCGAGGCGGTGCGCCGCCACGGCGGCGAGATCTGGATCCAGGTCGACGGTGGCGTCAGCGCCGAAACGATCGAGCAGTGCGCCGAGGCGGGAGCCGACGTGTTCGTCGCCGGCTCAGCCGTCTACGGCGCCGAGGACGCCTCGGCCGCTGTCGACGAGCTGCGCGCGCTGGCTCTCACGCACCGGCACTGACGCGGCGGTGACCCCGGAAGGGTCAGTCGACCTTCGGCTGCGGCTTGAAGCGGCGGACCTCGTGCGGCCAGCCGCAGGCCTCGGCGATCTTCCCGGCCCACATCTTGGCGGTCTCGTCGTCGGGCACGTCCACGATGGCGAAGCCACCGAGGAACTCCTTCGTCTCGACGTAGGGACCGTCGGTGATCATCACGCTGCCGCTGGAGGGATCGGCGTGGTAGACGGGACCGTCCTCCTCCTCGAGACCCCCGGCGAAGACGTACACGCCGGCAGCCTTCATCTCGTCGACGGTCGCCATCGCGAGAGGTCCGCGACCGCGGAACCAGTCCTCGGAGTGGTCGCCCACCCACTGCTGGTTGAAGTAGAGGAGGTACTCGGCCACGACTGGCTCCTTCTGTCCGGCGGACCCTGTTGTCCGCGTCATGCCTACTACACGAACGGCGACGGGCGATTTCGACACGGGGTCCGGGAGCGATTCTCCGTCGCGGCCGTAGCTTTTCGTCGTGGCCTCAGAGGGGCCTGTCGCCCGGTGGCCGACGACCACGCCGTTGACCGCGTGGGCGCCGCCGTCACGGACGGCTGGCGCCGCTGCCGTGGCGGCCATCACGCGGTCGCGGCGTGCGCGGCCGACGGACGCGGGTGCATACTGGCTCTACGTGCTCCGGGGTCGGTGTAATTCCGAGCCGGCGGTTACAGTCCGCGACCCGATCGCATCCAGCGGCCGGTTGACCTGGTGAAATTCCGGGACCGACGGTGAAAGTCCGGATGGGAGGCAGCACGAAACAGGCCGTCGTGGCCTGGGCCGTCGGCATCGTCCGGCCGGGTCCGGACCGCGTGGCGTGTGGAGTCACCCCGGAGTTCGTCCGTGCCACGACGAACGACCAAGGACGAACACCACATGCAGGCTCTTGCTCTGGCCGACGAGACGAAGAACGTCTTCCAACAGGCCATCGACGCCACCATCCCGATCGGCCAGTACCAGCTGCACTGGCTCGAGCTGATCGGTGTCCTCATCGGGCTCGCGTCCGCCTACCTCGGCATGCGCCGGTGGGTCTTGGCCTGGCCGGTGGGGATCCTCGCGAACATCATGCTGTTCTTCGTCTACCTCGGTGCCGTCTTCGGGGCCGACGAGCGCATCCCGCTGTTCGGTCAGGCCGGCCGGCAGGTCTTCTTCATCATCACGAGCATCTACGGCTGGTGGCGCTGGTCGCAGGTCCGCAGGCTCAACCACGCCGACGACTCGAGCGGCGTGGCGATCACGCCTCGCTGGGCCACGAGCCGCGAGCGCGTCGCCGTCGTCGTCTTCTGGCTCGTCGGCACGGTCGTCGTGCACCAGGCCTTCGTCTGGCTGTGGAACCTCTCGCCGAACCCGTTCTTCACGCCCGAGTGGTGGTTCTACTGGTGCGACGCCTGGATCTTCGTCGGCTCGATCGTCGCGACGTACGCCATGGCGCGCGGCTGGAACGAGTTCTGGCTGGCCTGGATCGCCGTCGACCTCGTCGGCGTGCCGTTCGCCTTCGCGACCGACTACGTGCCGACCGGTGTGCTCTACACCTTCTACGGCCTCTTCGTCATCTACGGCTTCACCCAGTGGGTCAAGGTGTCACGGGTCGCCGAACGCGACGTCGAGCCGCAGCTGACCGGGACGTCGAGCTGACCCATGGGTGACACGGCCGCCCCGGCATGGATGCGACGAGCCCTCCAGCTCGCCGCGTCCGGGCCGTGGCCCGACCCCAACCCGCGGGTCGGCTGCGTCATCGTCGCGGCCGACGGCGCCCTGGTCGTCGGCGAGGGCCACCACCACGGGGCCGGGACGCCGCACGCCGAGATCGAGGCCCTGAGTTCCGCAGGCTCCGCGGCCCGGGGGGCGACCGCCTACGTGACGCTCGAGCCGTGCTCGCACACGGGCCGCACCGGTCCCTGCGCGGAGGCCCTCGTCGAGGCGGGTGTTGCGCGGGTCGTCTTCGCTCAGTCGGACCCGAACCCGGACGCCGCGGGAGGCGCCGAGGTGCTGCACGCCGCCGGCATCCACGTGACCGGAGGTGTGCTCGCCGACGAGGCGGCCACGCTCAACGACCGGTGGGCACGAAGCGTGGCCCTCGGCCGACCGCTCGTCACGTGGAAGCTCGCCACGACCCTCGACGGCAGGAGCGCGGCCGCCGACGGGAGCAGCCAGTGGATCACGGGAGAGGCGGCTCGCGCCGACGTCCACGCGCTGCGTGCGACCCGAGACGCCGTCCTCGTCGGCACGGGCACCGTGCTCGCCGACGACCCCCGTCTCACCGTGCGTATGCCGGGTGGCGGGCTGGCGCCGCAGCAGCCCCTTCGCGTCGTCATGGGAGAGCGTCCACTTCCGGCCGGAGCGCGCCTCCACGACGCTCCTGGGGAGGTGCTGCACCTGAAAACTCGCGACCCTAGCGAGGCACTGAACCGGTTGTGGCACAGCGGAATCCGTGATGTCTGGCTCGAGGGCGGCCCCACGCTCGCCGCGGCGTTCCTCCGCGCCGGTCTCGTCGACGACGTCTACGCCTACGTCGCCCCGGCGCTGCTCGGGTCGGGCCGCGCTGCCGTGGCCGACCTCGGCATCATCTCCATCGCGGACGTCCGACGCCTCGATCTCGTCGACGTGACGGTCGTCGGGGGAGACGTCCGCATCCACGCCGGCGCCCACCCGCGAGTGCACGCAGAACCCTGAGGAGACAGTCATGTTCACCGGAATCGTCGAGGAGCTCGGCACCGTGGCCGCCATCGAGCACGGCGCCGACTCGGCCGTGCTGCGCATCGACGGCCCCCTCGTCGTCAGCGACGCCACCCACGGCGCCTCCATCTCCGTCAACGGCGTCTGCCTCACCGTGACCGAGCACGACGCCGCGGGCTTCACGGTCGACGTCATGGCCGAGACCCTCGACCGCAGCAGTCTCGGGGTCCTGGCCCCCGGTGACCGCGTCAACCTCGAGCGCGCGATGCCGGCCGACGGTCGCTTCGGTGGTCATGTCGTGCAGGGCCATGTCGACGGGACTGCCACCATCACGGCGCGAACGCCCGGGGACCGTTGGGAGACGGTCGACTTCACGCTCCCACCGGGCCTCGCGGCATACGTGGTCGAGAAGGGCTCGATCACGGTGGACGGGGTCTCGCTCACCGTCGCCCACGTCGGTGACGACGCGTTCGGCGTCTCGCTCATCCCCACGACGCTCGACCTGACCACGCTCGGGCACAAGGGGGTCGGCGACGTCGTCAACCTCGAGGTCGACGTCATCGCGAAGTACGTCGAGCGACTGCTCAGCCACCGACAGACCGACCGACAGGAGGTCGAGTCATGACCACCCTCTCCACCGTCGAGGAGGCCCTCGAGGCCCTCCAGGCCGGCCGGCCCGTCCTCGTCCTCGACGACGAGGACCGCGAGAACGAGGGCGACCTGGTCCTCGCGGCGGAGACCGCCACCGAGGACTGGATGGCATGGACCATCCGCCACTCGTCCGGCTACCTCTGCGCGCCGATGCCCGACGAGATCGCCGACCGGCTCGAGCTGCCGCTCATGGTCGCCGAGAACCGCGACCCGCTGCGGACCGCCTACACCGTGTCCGTCGATGCGGCGTCAGGCGTCACCACGGGCATCAGCGCGGCCGACCGCCTGCACACCGTCCGGGTGCTCGCCGACGTCGACTCGGTGCCCGCCGACCTCATCCGACCCGGGCACATCCTGCCGCTGCGCGCCCGCCACGGAGGCGTGCTGACCCGTCCCGGCCACACCGAGGCGGCGGTCGACCTGACCCGGCTCGCGGGCCTCTCGCCGGTCGGGGTCATCGGTGAGCTCGTCCACGACGACGGGACGATGATGCGCTTCGACGCCGTCGTCGGGCTCGGCCGCGAGTTCGGCCTGCCCGTCATCACCATCGAGCAGCTCATCGACCACCGGCAGCGCCTCGACCGCGTCGAGCGCCTCGCGACCACCCGCATCCCGACGGTGCACGGCACGTTCACCGCCCACGGATACCGCGACACCCTGACGGGCGACGAGCACGTCGCCCTCGTCAGCCCGCGCGGGCTGCAGGGCCGCGGCCGCGGCGGCCCCGTCGTCACGCGCCTGCACTCCGAGTGCCTGACCGGCGACGCGTTCGGGTCGCTGCGCTGCGACTGCGGACCCCAGCTGCAGGCATCGCTGGCGCGCGTCGGGCGCGACGGCGGCGTCGTCGTGTACCTCGGCGGTCACGAGGGCCGGGGTGTCGGGCTCGTCGACAAGCTCCGCGCGTACTCCCAGCAGGACGCCGGCGCCGACACCGTCGATGCCCAGACGGCTCTCGGCCTTCCGGTCGACGCGCGGGAGTACGCCGCCGGTGCGGCGATCCTGCACGACCTCGGTGCGACGCAGGTCGTCCTCCTGACGAACAACCCCAACAAGGTCTCGGCGCTGCGCCACCTCGGGCTCGACGTCGTCGCGGTCGAGCGGCTCCACGGACCGATGGGCGCGGACAACGAGCAGTACCTCACGACCAAGCGCGAGCGCATGGGCCATGACATCCCGGTCCCCACCGACCGGCACGGCAAGGAGACGGCATGAAGGACGGCGCCCCCACCATCAGCACCGACGGCACCGGGCTGCGGGTCGCCGTCGTCGCGGCGAGCTGGCACGACGTGGTCATGGACGGCCTCCTCGACGGCGCGCGTCGTGGCCTCGCGGATGCCGCGGTCACGCACGTCGACGTCGTCCGCGTCCCCGGGACGTTCGAGCTGCCGGTCGCGTGCGCGACCCTCGCCGACCGCTACGACGCGCTCGTCGCCCTGGGGGTCGTCATCCGCGGCGGCACGCCACACTTCGACTACGTCTGCCAGGCCGCGACCGTCGGCATCACCGACGTCTCGGTGCGCACGGGCACGCCGATCGGCTTCGGCGTGCTCACGTGCGACGACGAGGCCCAGGCGCTCGACCGCGCCGGGCTCCCCGGTTCCGCCGAGGACAAGGGCCACGAGGCCGCGTCGGCGGCCGTCGCGACCGTCGTCGCCCTCCGCGGCGTCGCCACGACGTGAGCACCGTCCGGGACACGGCTGCACGGCCCGTAGGCTGGGGCACCGTGAAGAGCTTTGAGCAGCTGTATGCCGAGCTGGCCGAGAAGGCGCAGACGCGACCCGAGGGTTCGGGCACCGTCGCGCAGCTCGACGCCGGCGTCCACGCGATCGGCAAGAAGATCGTCGAGGAGGCGGCCGAGGTGTGGATGGCCGCCGAGTACCAGTCGAACGACGAGGCCGCCGAGGAGATCAGCCAGCTCCTCTACCACCTGCAGGTCCTCATGCTCGCCAAGGGCATCTCGCTCGACGACGTCTACTCCCACCTCTGAGGACTGTTCACTCCATGCTGCGAATCGCCGTGCCCAACAAGGGCTCTCTCTCCGACGCGACCGTCGAGCTGCTGCGCGAGGCGGGCTACCGCGTACGCCGTGACACCAAGGAGCTCGTCGTCGCCGACGCCGAGAACGACGTCGAGTTCTTCTACCTGCGCCCCCGCGACATCGCGGTCTACGTCGGGTCCGGCACGGTCGACGCGGGCGTCACCGGTCGTGACCTGCTGCTCGACTCGGGCTCGAGCGCCGTCGAGGTCATGTCTCTCGGCTTCGGCGCCTCGACCTTCCGGTATGCTGGCAAGCCCGGCCACGTGGCCACCGTCGACGACATCGCGGGCAAGCGCGTCGCCACGTCGTATGCCGGTCTGGTGCGTTCCGACCTCGCCGCTCGTGGGCTCGCCGCGGAGGTCGTGCGCCTCGACGGTGCGGTCGAGACGGCCATCACCCTCGGGGTCGCCGACTGCATCGCCGACGTCGTCGAGACCGGGACGACCCTGCGCCAGCAGGGCCTCGAGGTGTTCGGCGAGCCGATCCTGCAGTCCGAGGCCGTCCTCATCCGCGGCGACCGCCCCGGCGAGGACCAGGCCATCGAGGTGCTCCAGCGGCGCATCGCCGGCGTCATCACGGCCCGCACGTACGTCATGCTCGACTACGACTGCCCGAAGGACCTCGTCGACCGGGCCTGCCGGCTGACCCCGGGCCTCGAGTCGCCCACGGTCTCGCCGATGCAGGACGAGGCGTGGGTCGCCGTGCGTGCCATGGTGCCTCGCATCGGGCGCAACCGACTCATGGACGAGCTCTACGACCTGGGCGCGCGGGCGATCCTCGTGACCGACATCGCCGCCTGCCGGCTGTGACGCACGACGGGGACGACGGACGTGAACCGATGACGCAGCAGCCCTCCTCCCGGCCGGAGCACGACCCGGCCGCCGACTCCGCCGCGTGGGCGCCCTTCCGGCCCAAGCGGGGACGGGGCGTCGCTCTCGGCGTGGTCTGGTCCTCGCTCGCCGTCTTCGGCATCATCGCCGTCGTCATGCCGGCGCAGGTCGACGGCCGGTGGGGGCTCGGCGACCGCCTCATGTTCTTCGGACTCGGTGTCGCGATCGCCTTCCTCGCCTGGCGGTACGCGTCGATCCGCGCGGTGCCGAGCCGCGCCGGGCTCCTCGTGCGCAACCTCGTGCTCACCCGCACGCTCGAGTGGCCCGAGGTCGTCGGCATCCAGTTCGGCGGGGGAGAGCCCTGGGTCACCCTCGACCTCGAGGACGGCGACACCGTCGCGGTCATGGCGATCCAGAAGGCCGACGGTCCGCTCGCCGGCCGGGAGGCCTCTCGTCTCGCGGCGCTCGTCCAGGCGTTCGGCGAGGCGCGTGAGCCCGGGCCGCGGCAGGATCCGGCATGACGGCTGGGCAGACGGGTGAGCCGACGCCGGAGCGGATGCGCCACGCACTCGGCCATTTCGCCACGGGCGTGACGATCGTGACCGGGTTCGCCGAGGGCGGTGAGCCCGTCGGCTTCGCCTGCCAGTCGTTCGCGTCGGTCTCCCTGCACCCGCCGCTCGTGCTCTTCTGCGCCGACCACCGCGGCCGGTCGTGGCCGCGCATGCGCGACGACGGGCGCTTCACCGTCAACGTGCTCGGGCACGAGCAGCGCGACCTCATCGCGCGCTTCGGCTCGGCCGGCGGCGCCCGGTTCGACTCACTGGACTGGGAGCCGTCGCACCATGGTGGCCCGAGCCTCCCGGGCGTGCTCATGCGCGTGCACTGCTCGGTCGAGCAGGTGCACGTCGCCGGGGACCACGACGTCGTCGTCGGCCGGGTCCTCGACCTCGAGGACGGTGAGTCGGGCCGGCCGATGCTCTTCTACCGGGGACGTCTCACGGTCACCGAGCGGCGTACGTCTGCCGGCGGCGACGAGGGACCCGCGGCGATCGACGACTACTGGGGCTGAGCCGACGAGGCCGTCGCCCGGGAGTCGGTGCCGTACACCAGGCCGTCCCACGACCACTGCGGCACGGTCAGGCCGTCGGGCACGTCGTCGGCCGATCCGTGGTAGGTGCTCATGTAGCCCACCGCCCAGCTGAAGTACGCCACGAGCGCGTCGCGCACGTCCGGGTCGTCGGAGAGTCCGGCGTCCTCGACGGCTCGCTCGAAGCACTCGAGCGCCCGCTCGTCCATCTCCTGGTGCGGACCGTTGCCGGAGTGCAGCCGCACGACCGTCGACTCGCTCGCCACGGAGCCCGAGTAGGTGGGCGGGCCGCCGAGAGCCTCGGCCCAGTACGCCGCGAGCCGCATGGTGTGGTCGGGGTGGAAGCCGTGCGAGAAGGCGTGCGACACGACGGGGTCGACGAGGACGCGCTCGTGCCAGGCGTGAGCGAGGGCGACGAGCGCGGGCATCCCGCCGACGGCGTCGTAGATGGTCCGTGTCACCGTCGCAGGCTCCCATCCCGCGGGCAACGCGACAAGGCCTCGGGACCGCAGGGGTCCCCAGGGCTCTCTGTCAGCGGAAGTGGATGAAGTTCGAGGGCCAGGAGTAGCCGCCTCGCTCGAGGATGCGCCGACCGCTCATCGACGTGTACGTCGCGCCGAGGACCGTTCCGCCGTAGCCGCTCTCGGAGATCGCGACGGTGTCGCCGTCGGCACTGACCCAGTCCACGTACGCGACGTGGTTGGAGTTCCACTGGGCGATGTCGCCGACGCGGGGCTTCTGGTCGACGGCGAAGCCCTTGGCCCGGGCGTTCGTGTCCCAGTTCGTCGCGTTGCCGAGGTTGCCGGGGTTCTTGACCCCGTCACGCGAGAGGCGGTACGCGGAGAAGTTCGTGCAGTTGTTGCCCCACGGGTCGACGGGGTAGTTCCACGCGCGCTGGCCGTAGTAGCCGAACCGCTCGATGCAGTCCTGGGTCGCACGGGAGTAGCACTTCCAGCCGGTGGGTGCCGGCCCGCCGGTGATGGCCCAGGTGACGGTGGTGGAGCGGTAGATGGCGACGTTGGCGTTGCCGAGCACGCGCACCACCGACCCGCTCCCGCTCGTCCGGGTCGACCACAGCGTCACCCCGCGCGAGTTGCGCACGACGAAGTTGCCGTCGGTCTGCATCGTGGCCGTGCTCCCGGCGCCCGTCGTGAAGGCCGCCCACTGGCGCACTCCGGCGGCGGAGGTCAGCACGAGGTTGCCGTCGGTGCGCATCGTCAGCAGCCACGCCTTGCTCGTCGACAGGATCGACTCGCCCGAGCGCAGCACCTGGCCGGGCAGCATCCGGTCGTAGCGGTAGCCACGGTGGTCCCACACGGTCGTCGTGCCCTGGCGCACCTGGAGCAGGCCGTCGTTGGTCAGCGTGAGCAGGCCGCCCGTCCAGCCGGTGGTCCCGCTCGACCACGCGACCGTGCCGTTGGTGCGGAGCATGACGACGTTGCCGTCGGCCCGGACCGCGAGGCGGTTGCCGGCGCCGGGCGTGGCGCTCGTCCAGCGTCGGACACCCGCCGAGGTCGTGATGACGAGATTGCCATCCGCCTGCATCGTTGCGAGGTACGCGCCGGTGGATGACCGCAGCGCCGTGCCGGAGGAGAGCCACTGTCCGGACTGCAGCGTCGCGCCGGCGACGTAGGTGAAGCCGTCGGTGCGCACGACGGTGCCGGCGCGTGTCGTGACGCGGATCGGGATCGGGCCGGTGGCGATGCGGGCCGGGACCACCGCGGTCAGCTGGGTGGCCGAGACCCGGGTGAACGAGGTCGCCGCGACCCCGTTGAAGAGGACGTCGCGCACGTCGGTGAACGACGTGCCGCGCAGGGTGACGAGCGTGCCACCGGCCAGCGGACCTGAGGCCGGCGAGACCGAGGCGACGACCGGCGGGTCCTGGAAGCTGAAGCGGCCCCCGGGAACGACGGGCGAGGTGCCACCGGGAGTCGTGACGCGCACGTCCACGTCAGCCTCGGCGTGGACCGGCAGGGTGACCCGCAGCTGGGTCGCCGAGAGGCGCGTCACCGCGGTGGCAGCGACGCCTCCGAACGTCACGGACGAGACGCGGTCGTAGGCCGTCCCGCTGAGGACGACGGTGCCGCCGCCCTTCGTGGGTGCCAGGGTGGGGGAGACCGAGGTGACGGTCGGCACGGCCTGGTAGGTGAACCGGACGGCAGCGGCAGCCGGTGACACGCCGCCGGGAGTCGTGACGCGGACGTCGACCGTGCCGACGGCCTGGGCGGGTGCCGTGACCCGCAGCGTCGTATCGGAAACCCGGACGAGCCCGGTGCCGGCCACACCGCCGAAGTCCACGCCCGTCGCGAGGCCGAGGCGGGTGCCCGTGACGGTGACGACGGTGCCGCCGCGCAGCGGGCCCGCCGGGACGGACAGGGCGGACACGGCGGGCACGCCGACGTAGGTGAACCGCCCGCCCGCGGACTCGGGGCTCGTGCCGTTGGGATTGGTGACGCGTACGGACACCGTCCCCTCGGCCTGCGCCGGGGCGGTGACCCGGAGGCTGGTGTCCGAGACCCGCACGAGACCGGTGGCGGCGACGTTGCCGAAGCGGACCGCGGTGGCGTCGGACAGGTGGGCGCCGGTGATCGTCACGACCGTGCCGCCGCGGAGCGGGCCCGCCGTGGTGGACAGCGCGCCGACGACCGGAGGCGAGCCGTAGGCGAAGCGGGCGCCGACCCCGGTGGCAGAGGTGCCCCCCGGGGTGGTGACCTGGACGTCGACGGGTCCGGAGGCGTGGCGCGGCGTCGTGGCGCGCAGCGTCGTCGCTGAGACGCGGACGAGGTTGGTCGCCGCGACCGAGCCGAAGCGGACGGCGGTCGCCCGGCTCAGACCCGTGCCGGTCAGCGTCACGACGGTGCCCCCGGACGGAGGACCCGTCTGAGGGGACAGGGAGGTGATGGCCGGGACCGGATCGAACGCGAAGGTGCTCGACGTGTGCTCGGGCGACGTGCCGTACGGGGTCGTCACGGTGACGGCGACCACCCCGGCAGCGTGGGCGGGTGTCGTAGCCCGGATGCTCGTGGCCGACACGAAGGTGAAGCGTGCGGGCGTGCCGCCGAAGTCGACACGGGTCGCGCCCGTGAACCGGGTCCCGGTGAGCGTGACAACGGTGCCACCACGGACCGGTCCGGCGGTGGTCGACAGCGACGCGACGGCCGGCGGTGCCTGGTAGCCGTAACGGGCTCGTGAGGTCACGGCCGAGGTGCCGCCCGGGGTGGTCACGCGTACGTCGACGGTCCCCACGGGACGGGCCGGCGTCGTGACCCGGAGCGCGGTCGCCGAGACCGGCACGACCTTCGTCGTGGCCGTGGAGCCGAACGCGACGCTCGTGGCCCGGCTGAGACCGGTGCCCGTCAGGGTCACGGTGACCCCACCAGCTGTGGGGCCCGAGGCGGAGGAGATCCCCGTCAGGGTCGGGACCGCTTCGTAGGCAAAGCTGTTCGCGGAGTAGCCGTACGAGATGCCGGCGGCGGTCCGGACGTGCACGTTGACGAGGCCGGCGGGGCGGCCCGGTGAGGTGACGCGGACCTGGGTCGCGGACAGCACCGTGAAGCGGGCCGTCGTCGCGCCGAAGGTCACCGCGGTCGCGCCCGTGAACCGGGTGCCCGTCAGGGTCACGACCGTGCCCCCGCGCAGCGGACCGGCGGAGACGGAGAGGCCCGTCACCGCCGGCGGGGTGACGACGGGGGGAGCGGTGTAGGTGAAGCGGGCGCCGGAGGCCACCGGGGAGGTGCCGCCCGGCGTCGTGGCCCGGACGTCGACGGCGCCCGCCGCGTGTGCCGGGACCGTGACGCGGACCTGCGTCGCCGACAGGCGGGTGAGGCCCCCCGCGGGGGTGGCGCCGAAGAGCACGGCGCTCGTGCGGTAGAGCCCGGTGCCGGTCAGCGTCACGGTGGTGCCGCCGCGCGTCGTGGCGGAGCGGGACGACAGGGAGGACACGGACGGGGCGGCGTCGAAGGCGAAGGTCGCGCGTGACGAGACGGGCGACGTGCCGGCCGGGGTGGCGACGCGGACGTTGACGACGCCGAAGGGGTGGGCGGGGGTGACGACCCGGACGCGGGTGCTTGAGACCTTCGTGATGCGGGTGACGGCGGTCGAGCCGAACCAGGCCGTCGTCGTCGCGCCCACGCCGGTGCCCGACAGCTCGACGGTCGTGCCGCCCCGGGTCGGGCCCGCCACGACGGACAGGCTGATCGCCGTGGGGGCGGTGCCGGTGACGGCGGCGAGGGACGGTGCCGCCGCGACGGCGGTGACGGAGGCCGCGGATGCCGTCGGCGCGGTCGCGAGTCCCGGCACTGCGGCGAGGAGGGCCGTCACGACGAGGCCGGAGAGCAGGCGCCCGGTCGTCCTGCGGTCGACGTCGCGGTCTCGCTCGGGCAGCGGGGTGGGGCGGGGCAGCATTCGTCCGTCTCCTTGCAGTCAGCACGTCCGGCGAGCATTCTGCACAGGCAAATCGTCCTTTGTACGCCGTTTCGCCCTAATTGGCTCGCCCCAAGCGCACCACGAGCCCCACATGTGGGGGTCTGGAGGCGAACGACCGGTTCGGTCCCGGCGTCACCCCGACCCTCACGCGGCGCTCACTCCACGCGGCTCAGGTCGGGCCGCAGACGCTGGACGACGAAGAGCTGGACGACCCCGATGGCGGCGAGGATGCCCCAGACGAGCGACAGGCTCCCGGTGACGTCGCGCACGAGCCCCATCGCCAGGGGTCCGATCGAGGCGAGGCCGTAGGAGATGAGGAACGCCATGCCGGTCAGGCGCCCGCTCGCCTCGGGGGTGCGGGCGTAGCGCACGAGGAGCACGAGCGCGAGGGAGAAGGCGGCGCCCTGACCGAGCCCGGTGACGACCGCCCACACCCACGGCGCCGAGAGTGGTGCGACCCAGATCCCGACGGAGCCGGCGATCCCGAGCACCGCGGCCGGCCACAGGAGCCGCCTCATGTCACGGGTGCGGTCGCTGACGACCGGACCGAGCAGGCCCGAGACGATCTGGGCCCCGCTGAAGACCGCCGCGAGATAGCCCGCCGAGCCGCGCGACCAGCCGTGCTCGACGTAGGTCGGGGCGAGCCACGTGACGGCCGAGTAGAAGCACCACGACTGCAGGGTGAGGTAGCCCGCGACGAGCCAGGCCGTGTGGTGCCGCCACGGCAGCCGGCCCGGGCCTTCCTCGTCCGGCGTGTGGTGCGGGTTGGCGCGCATGGTGAACGGCGCCCACGCGAGGGCACCGACGAGGGCGATGACCGACCACGAACCCAGCGAGGCCTGCCAGCTGCCGAGTCGGTCGGCGAGCGGCACGGCGAGCGCCGAGCTGAGGGCCGCCCCACCCATCATCGCGAGCATGTAGAGGCCCGTGACGAGACCGGTGCGCTCGGGTGGGAAGAAGGTCTTGACGAGTCTCGGCAGCAGTGTGCCGGCGACGGCGATCCCGACGCCGCAGAGGAAGGTCCCCGCGTAGAGCACGACGACGTGGTCGCCGGCGAAGCGGCTGGCCGTGCCGACGAGGATGCTGATGACCGCTCCGAGCACCGCAGCGGCCGCCCCGGTGTGGTGGGCGATCCGGCTCGCGACCGGCGCGAAGAGCCCCATGCAGAGGACCGGCAGGGTCGTGAGTGCCCCGGCCGCGGCGTGGCTGAGGCCGAGGTCG
Organism: Terrabacter sp. 2TAF16; assembly: GCF_052115065.1. NCBI lineage: Bacteria > Bacillati > Actinomycetota > Actinomycetes > Micrococcales > Intrasporangiaceae > Terrabacter > Terrabacter sp. 2TAF16. The sequence continues at coordinate 384,972 of NZ_JBFRFZ010000001.1, read as the reverse complement.
GCGGAGATCGCGTCGAGCAGCGGAGGGACGCTCGTGATCGCGATCCGGAGGTTCGCGGCGACGGCGACGAGCGCGAGGGCCATGACCCAGACGGGCGGCAGGGGGCGGAGCGGTCGGTCTCGTCGAAGCACCATCAGAGACTAGATGTGTCGAGGACGAGGTCCGCGCGCTCCCTCGTCGCGTCGGCGCTGAAGAGCGCCGACTCCTGGTCGGCCCAGCGCTGCCACTGGGGTCGGTAGGCCTCACCGTCGCGGTCGATCCCGCGGCGCATCCGCAACGCGGTGTCGGCGTCCACGAAGACGGACACGGCGGCATACGACCCCGCAGGCTCCACGCTGGAGCCGCACCCCTCGACGACGAGGAAGGTGCACGGAGGCACGTCGCGCGTGCCCGACCACTGCTCGCGGACCCAGCTCCACAGCCGGTAGGTCGCCCGCTCGCCGCGCGCCATCGGCTCGAGCACCTGCACCGTGAGCAGCCCGGGTGCCTGGGCCAGCCCGTCCCAGCCCGGGTAGAGGTGGTCCATGTGGACGACGGCGACGGGACCCCTCGGCGCCAGCGCGAGCTCGATCCCGCGGGCCAGCGTCGTCTTGCCGGCGCCGCTGGGCCCGTCGAGGGCGATGACGACGACGTCACCGCAGCGGGGCTCCGCCACGAGCGCGAGGGACACGACGGCGGCGACGTGATCCTCGCGCGGCGGCCGCGTCACCTCGTCCCACATGGGCGTGACCCTACCGACCAGTGATGGTCACCCGGGCTGGCCTAGATTTGTCGCATGCCGGTCGCCACGAGAGTCATCGCCTGTCTGGACGTCGACGCGGGGCGCGTCGTCAAGGGCGTCAACTTCGAGAACCTCCGAGACGCCGGCGACCCCGTCGAGCTCGCGAAGCTCTACGACGACCAGGGCGTCGACGAGCTGACCTTCCTCGACGTCACGGCGAGCAGCGGTGACCGAGAGACCACCTACGACGTCGTGCGCCGGACGGCCGAGCAGGTCTTCATCCCACTCACCGTCGGAGGTGGCGTGCGCACCGTCGACGACGTCGACCGCCTGCTGCGCGCCGGCGCCGACAAGGTCGGGGTCAACACCGCCGCCCTGGCCCGACCCGAGCTGATCTCCGAGATCGCGGCACGGTTCGGCGCACAGGTGCTCGTCCTGTCGGCCGATGTCCGCCGGCGACTCGGCGACGACGGCCGGCCCACCGACGACTTCGTCATGACGACGCACGGGGGCCGCACGCCGGTCGACCTCGACGCCGTCGAGTGGTGCGCGCGGGCCGCGGAGCTCGGGGCGGGCGAGATCCTGCTCAACTCGATGGACGCCGACGGCACGAAGGACGGCTTCGACCTCGAGCTGATCCGGCGCGTGCGCGCAGCCGTGTCGGTGCCCGTCATCGCGAGCGGGGGCGCCGGACGCGTCGAGCACTTCGCACCCGCGGTCGCCGCTGGGGCGGACGCCGTGCTCGCCGCGAGCGTGTTCCACTTCCGCGAGCTCACCGTCGGCGACGTCAAGGACGCCCTGCACGCAGCCGGTGTGACGGTCCGCTGATGCCGTCCGGCCGGTTGCCGGTGGGTCAGCTGATGCCGAGGGCGGTCTTCTGGAGCGCGGCGATGTCGTCCGCGTCGCCCTCGAACTCGACGCGCGCCACGCTCTTGCGGCCGTAGGCGTAGAGCACGAGCTCCGCAGGCGTCCCGCGGAGCACGACGGTGCCGTGCTCGTCGGGCAGCCTGGCGGCGTAGCGGCCCTGGCCCTCGGCGATGAGCACGATCCCCGTCGGCGCCTTCCGGAACATCAGGCGTGACGAGCGCTTGAGCGCCGACCAGAGCTTGCCCGACAGCTGGGGCGACAGCTCGCGCGGCTCCCAGCCGGGCTGGGCGCGGCGGGCGTCCTCGTGGTGGACGAAGAACTCGATGAGGTTGGTCACCTCGTCGACCTTGGGGTGCGCCATGGGGTTCCACACCGGGGCGCCCCGGCGGACGCGGTCGACCAGCGCCGAGTAGTCGCCGTGCGCGATCTTGCCCTGCTCCTTCTCGAGGTGACCCGCGAGGAACGGGACGAAGCGCCCGGCCGTCAGGTCGGGCCGGTGCTCGCGGACCAGCAGGTGGGCTGCCAGGTCACGCGTCTCCCACCCCTCGCACAGTGTCGGCTGGTCGGGTCCGAGCCGGTCGAGCTCGTCGCAGAGCAGGAGGCGTTCGGACTGGGCGTGGCGCGTCATGACGCCATCCTCTCAGGGCGTCGGCCACGACCGAATCTCGGTGGCCGGGGCGAGGGTCTGTGCCTAGGGTCGGACGGTGATCGAGCTCGTGCGCCCCACCGTCGACCTGTCCGACTCGTGGTGGGAGATGGTCGACGACTTCGCCGGCGAGACCATCCACGGCTCGAGCTACCGCTCGGGCGACCGCGACCTGCTGCGCGACCGCGAGGCCTTCGAGGAGTGGGTCGACTGGCTCGGCCGGATGGAGCGGTCCGACGCGGCGCTCCCGGAGGGCCGCGTGCCGTCGTCGAACCGGTGGGTCGTCCGTGACGGTCGCGTCGTCGGCACGATCGCTGTGCGCCACGCGCTCACCCCGTCCCTCGTCGCCGAGGGTGGGCACATCGGGTATGCCGTGTCGCCGGCTGTCCGACGCCAGGGGATCGCCCGCGCCGCGCTGGGTCTCGCGCTCCGCCTCGCCGCGTCCCGCGGGATCGACCCCGTCCTCGTGACGTGCGACGCGACCAACACGGCCTCCGCGCGGACCATCACGTCGTGCGGCGGCGTCCTGGAGGACGAGCGGGAGGGCGTCCTGCGGCACTGGGTCCGGACCGACGCCCCGGCGCAGCCGATCGGCCCCGGACCGATCGAGACACGGGACGCCAGGCTCGTGCCGGTGACGGCCGAGGAGGCCGCGGCGATGCGCGCGGGGGAGCGACGGGCCGAGTGGGCGAAGGGCTACCCGCGTGAGGACGACCTCGACGCCATCGGGATGATGCCCTCCGGCCCCGACGCGTGGTCCCCGCGCCACATCGTGCGCAGGAGCGACGGGCTCGTCGTCGGCTCGATCGGCTGCTTCGGGCCACCGGAGCAGGGCGTCGTCGAGGTCGGCTACGGCCTCGTCCCGGACGCCCGACGAGGGGGCCTGATGACCGACGTCCTGTCCGGCTTCGTGCGCTCGCTCGAGGCGGCCGGACTCTCCGTGGTCGCGCACACCGAGCCCGACAACGTCGCGAGCCACCGGGTCCTGGCGCGCCTCGGCTTCCTGCGGCGCGAAGCGCAGGACGCCGCGGACGGCGCCGAGTGGCTCTGGGTCAGAGGGACTGGTGCCGAGGGTGTCGCCGGCACGTGAGAGGCTGAGGGGTCGACCACAGAGCACGTCACCAGGGGAGCAGCACACCGTGAACGTCCCGCCCACCTCGACCCTTCGGGAGGGTCTCGCCGTCATCGGCCGGGGCATCAAGGGCCAGCCGCGCTGGTTCTCCCTCGCCGTGGTCGGCAGCGTCGTCTACGGCGTCATGACGAGCCTGACCGCGGCGGCCATCGGCTTCGTCGTCCAGCACGCCGTGTCGCCCGCCATCGAGGCCGGGTACGTCACGGCGTCCCAGCTGTGGTTCATCGGCGGCGTCATGGCGGCGGTCGTGCTCACGACGATCATCGGTGTCATCGGCCGTCGCATCGCCGGCGGCGTCGCCATGTACAACCTCGGCGCGATGTACCGCGGCCAGGTCACCCGCCAGTACCTCCGGCTCCCGCTCAGCTGGCACCACAAGCACCCGTCGGGTCAGCTGCTCTCCAACGCGAACGCCGACGTCGAGGCGACGTGGAACATCTTCGCGCCGCTGCCGATGGCCCTCGGAGTCGTGGTGATGCTCGTGTTCGGCATCGTCCAGATGGTCATCGTCGACCCCTGGCTCGCGCTCGTGGGGCTCACCGTCTTCCCGATGCTCTTCCTGGCCAACGTGGCCTTCCAGCGAGCCATGTCGCCGCGGGTCACTCGAGCGCAGCAGCTGCGCGCCGACGTCTCCGAGGTCGCCCACGAGAGCTTCGAGGCGGCGCTCATCGTCAAGTCGCTCGGCCGAGAGGACCACGAGGCCGAGCGCTTCCGCGGCGTCACCCGCGAGCTGCGCGACGCCAACATCGAGGTCGGCCGCACGCGTGGCCGCTTCGACCCTGCCATCGAGGCGATCCCCACCATCGGCACCCTCGCCGTGCTCTTCGTCGGCACGCTCCGCGTGAGCAGTGGCGTGCTCACGGCCGGTCAGGTCATCCAGGTCGCCTACCTCTTCTCCATCCTCGCCTTCCCCGTCCGCGCCCTCGGCTGGGTCCTCGCCGAGCTGCCGCGCGCCGTCGTCGGATGGAAGCGCGTCTCGGCGGTCCTCGACGCGACGGGCAGCATGACCTTCGGTGACCGGGCGCTGCCCCGGGGCGCCGCGAGCCACCTGCAGGCCGAGCGACTCGCGTACGCCTACGAGATCGAGACCGAGACGGGCGAGGCCGACCGCAACCCCGCGGTCGTCGACGTCACCCTCGACGTGGCACCCGGGGCCACGGTCGCGATCGTCGGACCCACGGGCAGCGGCAAGTCGACGCTGACCAACCTCGTCATGCGGCTCGTCGACCCCGACTCGGGAGCCGTGCTGGTCGACGACGTCGACCTGCGCGAGGTGCGCCGCGGCGGCATCAGCGACGTCGCCGCGCTCGTCGCGCAGCAGACCTTCATGTTCGACGACTCCGTCAGGGGCAACATCACCCTCGGGGCCGAGCACGACGACGAGAGCGTGTGGCGCGCGCTGCACGTCGCGCAGGGCGCCGGCTTCGTCGAGAAGCTGCCCGACGGCCTCGAGACCCACGTCGGCGAGCGCGGGGCGAGCCTCTCCGGTGGGCAGCGCCAGCGCATCGCCCTGGCGCGCGCCGTGATCCGGGAGCCGCAGCTGCTCATCCTCGACGACGCCACGTCGGCCGTCGACCCCAGCGTCGAGCAGGCCATCCTGGCCCGGCTGCGCGAGGCGAGCTCGGGCACCACGGTCCTCGTCGTCGCCTACCGCATGGCCACGATCCTGCTCGCCGACGAGGTCGTCTACCTCGAGGGCGGTCGGGTCGTCGACCACGGCTCCCACGACCAGCTCCTCGGCCGGTGCGTCGGCTACGAGCGGCTCGTCACGGCATACGCCCGCGAGGCCGCCGAGCGCCAGGCCATCGCGGCCGCCGAGGAGCACGACGACCACGGGCGTGGTGTCGACGCCGCCGAGGAGGTCTCCCGATGAGCATGCGGTCCCAGGTCCTCGTCGAGCACCACGGCGTCGCCACCGGCAAGGAGATGACGACGTGGCAGACCCTGCGTCGTGGTGTCGAGCTCTCACCGGAGCTGCGCAAGGGCATCTGGGTCACCGTGCTGCTCGCCGTGCTCTCGACCCTCGGCCGGGTGCTCGTGCCGTTCGTCGTCCAGCGCATCACCGACGAGGGCCTCCTCGCCGAGGGCGGTCCCGACACCCAGGTCGTGGCCGTCTACATCGGCATCGCGCTCGTCGGCGTCGCCGTGACGGCGGTCTCCGCCTACTTCGTCAACATCCGCCTCTTCCGGTCGTCCGAGAACGGCCTGGCGACGTTGCGGCTCAGGGCCTTCCGGCACATCCACGACCTCGCGATGCTCACCCAGAACACCGAGCGGCGCGGGTCGCTCGTCTCCCGCGTCACGTCCGACGTCGACACGATCTCGATGTTCGTGCAGTTCGGCGGGCTCATGCTCATGATCAACATCGCGCAGATCTCCCTCGCGACGGTGCTCATGGTCGTCTACAGCCCGCTCCTCGGCCTCGTCGTGTGGCTGTGCTTCGTGCCGCTCTTCGTCATCATCCGCAAGTTCCAGGGCATCGTCGGCCGGGCCTACACGAAGGTGCGCGAACGCGTCGGCGACATGCTCGGAGCCATCTCGGAGGCCGTCGTCGGGGCGCAGGCCATCCGCGCCTACGGCGTCGAGGACCGCACCGCCGAGCGCATCGACGCCGCGGTCGAGGCGCACCGCAAGGCGGCCATCGGCGCCCAGGCCCGCTCGGTCGTGGCGTTCACGTCGGGGCAGCTCGTCTCCGGACTCACCACGGCAGTCGTCCTCGTCGTCGGCACCGTGCTCGCGGCCCGCGGCAGCCTGACGCTGGGCGAGCTGCTCGCCTTCCTCTTCCTCGTCAACCTCTTCACCCAGCCGGTCCAGCAGGCCACCGAGATCCTCAACGAGATGCAGAACGCCGTCGCCGGCTGGCGCCGGGTCATCGGCATCATCGACACCCCCGCCGACGTCTCCGACCCGGGCGACTCCGGCGTCACCCTGCCGCGCGGACCGATCACGGTGCAGTTCAACGAGGTCGGATTCGCCTACCCCGGTGGCGCGCCCGTGCTCCACGACATCGACCTGACGATCGCGCCGCGCAGCCGCGTCGCGATCGTCGGTGAGACCGGGTCGGGCAAGTCGACCCTCGCCAAGCTGCTCACCCGGCTCATGGACTCCAGCAGCGGGCAGGTGCTCCTCGACGGCGTCGACCTGCGCACGATCCGCTTCTCGTCGCTGCGCTCCCGCGTCGTGCTCGTCCCCCAGGAGGGTTTCCTCTTCGACGGCACGCTGCTCGACAACATCCGCTTCGGCCGTCCGCAGGCGAGCGAGCAGGTCGTGCGCCTCACCCTCACCGAGCTCGGTCTCGACCCGTGGGTCTCGACCCTCCCGCTCGGTCTGGCGACCGACGTCGGCCAGCGTGGCGAGTCGCTGTCGGCCGGCGAGCGCCAGCTCGTCGCGCTGGCCCGCGCCTACCTCGCCGACCCCGACCTGCTCGTCCTCGATGAGGCGACGTCGGCCGTCGACCCGAGCACGGAGGTGCGGATCCAGCGCGCCCTCGACTCGCTGACCCGCGGGCGCACCTCCATCGCGATCGCGCACCGGCTCTCGACGGCCCAGGCCGCCGACGAGGTGATCGTCGTCGATGCGGGTCGCATCGTCGAGCGCGGCCACCACACCGAGCTCGTCCGGCTCGGAGGCGTCTACTCACGGCTCCACGAGTCCTGGGTCGCCCAGCAGCAGGCGCTCTGACCGCGAGACCGAGTGCCGGGTTCGGTCCGGGCGGCGGCAGAATGGGCGGGTGACCGACGCCCTCGACCCGACGCCAGCTGCCACGCCCGACCCCTCGACGCTCGACCCGCAGATCGCCGAGCTGCTCAAGCGCGACGAGCACGGCCTCGTGGCCGCCGTGGTGCAGCAGCACGACACGGGCGACGTCCTCATGGTCGGCTGGATGGACGACGAGGCCCTGCGCCGCACGCTCGGAGAGGGCCGGGTGACGTTCTGGTCGCGCAGCCGTCAGGAGTACTGGCGCAAGGGCGACACGAGCGGCCACGTGCAGTGGGTCAAGGGCGTGCGTCTCGACTGCGACGGCGACGCCCTTCTCGTGAGCGTCGACCAGGTCGGTGCGGCCTGCCACACGGGGGACCGCACCTGCTTCGACGCTCGCGTCCTCCCCGCCACCGTCGGCGAGCCCACTCCCAGCGCCTGAGCCCCCACGTCGAGTGAGCGCTCCGTCCCACTCGAGTGAGGGCGGTCTCAGGTCGTCCTGTGACCCGGCGCTCACTCGAGTGGGGTCGGGCGCTCACTCGAGGGTGGTGGGGAGCGGCCGGGCGTGTTCGACGGGTGAGGCGGGGACACGGCATACGACCGCGTGGGCCAGAATGGCTCGGTGCCCGACTCGAACACCTCGCTCGCCGCCGCGCCCGCGCCACACGCCGACCTCGCGTGGGGACGCACGTGGCCGAGCCTCGAGGTCTTCACCGAGCTGGCGCTCGAGCACCGTCGCGTCATCCCGGTCGTACGCCGGGTGCTCGCCGACGCGGAGACGCCGGTCGGCGTCTACCGCAAGCTCGCCAAGAACGCCCCGGGCACGTTCCTGCTCGAGTCCGCGGAGCACGGCGGCGTCTGGTCGCGCTACTCGATCGTCGGGGCGCGCAGCGCGGCGACGTTGACCGAGAAGGACGGCCGGGTCCACTGGATCGGCGAGCCGCCGGTCGGGCTGCCCACCGACGGGGACCCGACCGCGGCCGTCCGCGACACCGTGGCCGCCCTCGCGACGCCTCGTACGCCGGGTCTGCCGCCCCTGACCGGTGGACTCGTCGGGGCCATCACCTACGACGCCGTCCGCCGCTGGGAGAAGGTCCCCGACGGCGGCCGCGACGAGCTCGACCTGCCCGAGGTCGCGATGATGCTCGCCACCGACCTCGCGGTCTTCGACCACAGCGACGGCTCACTGCTGCTCATCGCCAACGCCGTCAACCACGACGCGACCGACGAGCGCATCGAGGATGCGTGGGCCGATGCCGTGAGCCGTCTCGACCGGATGACCGACGAGCTCGCGGCCCCCGCGCCGAGCACCGTCGCCACGATCGAGCCCACCCCGAGCAACCCGACGAGCAGCCACACGCAGGCCGAGTACGAGGAGATGGTCGAGGAGGCCAAGGAGGCGATCCGTGCCGGCGAGGCCTTCCAGATCGTCGTCTCCCAGCGCTTCACGGTGCCCTGCCGGGCCGACGCCCTCGACGTCTACCGCGCGCTGCGGGTCAGCAACCCGAGCCCCTACATGTACCTCCTGCGGCTCCCTCATCCCGACGGCACGGCCTACGACATCGTCGGCTCGAGCCCCGAGGCGCTCATCAAGGTGACGGGACGTCAGGCGATCACCCACCCCATCGCCGGGTCGCGCCCGCGGGGCAAGAGTCCCGACCACGACGCGCACCTCGCCGAGGAGCTGCTCGGCGACGCGAAGGAGCGGGCCGAGCACCTCATGCTCGTCGATCTCGCCCGCAACGACCTCCAGCGCATCTGCCGCGCCGGCACCGTCGACACCGTCGACTTCATGTCGATCCGGCGCTACAGCCACATCATGCACATCGAGTCGACCGTCGTCGGTGACCTCCGCGACGACCAGAGCGCCTACGACGCGCTCGTCGCCACGTTCCCCGCCGGCACGCTGAGCGGGGCACCCAAGCCGCGGGCCATGGCCCTCATCGACGCCTACGAGGGACTGCGGCGCGGTCTCTACGGCGGCGTCGTCGGCTACCTCGACTTCGCCGGAGACCTCGACATGGCCATCGCCATCCGCACGGCGCTCATCAAGGACGGCCGCGCGCACGTCCAGGCCGGCGCGGGGATCGTCGCCGACTCCGTGCCGCACCTCGAGTACGAGGAGACGGTCAACAAGGCCGCTGCCGCCCTGCGCGCCGTGGCAGCCGCCGCGGGCCTGCGACCGCTGGGAGACCACCGCCCATGTCGTCCGTAGCCCCGTCCGGCACCCGGCCCGGCGCCCTCGACAAGAAGCGCGCGGCCCTCGTCGTCCTCGTTCCCGCGGCCCTGCTGCTCGGCCTCACGACGCGCACGTGGGCGAGCGGTGAGTCCAAGGACGTCCTCAGCCAGGTGGTCACCGACGTGACCGGCGGCACCGCGGCACCCGGGGTCGTCGGTCTCACGACCGTCTGTGTCGTGGCCCTGCTCGGCCTCATGACGGGTGGCCGCATCATCCGGGCCGTCGCCGCGATCGTCCTCGTGCTGGCCTCGCTCGGTGCCCTGGCCATGACGGTCCTCGTCGCGCTCCGCCCGGTCGACACCGTCGCCGACGCGGTCGCCCGCGAGCTCGCCCGGACGACGGCTCCGGCCGCCACCGGAGCGAGCACCGTGTGGGTCTGGCTGGCCGTCGCCTCGGCGGTCCTGCTGGCCCTCGGGTGCGCCTCGGCAGCCGTGTCGAGCCGCAGGTGGGCCGGCCTCTCGGGTCGCTACGAGCGGGGCGACAAGCCCGCGAGCGGGCCGCGTGGAGAGGTCCGCACGACGTGGGACGAGCTGTCCGAGGGCCGGGACCCGACCCTGCGCGACGCCCCCGACGAGACCTGACAGAATGAACGTCGTCGGCCCGCACGCGAGTGGCGCCGATCGGACCAGAGAGGACGCCATGGAAGAGCAGCACGAGGACCACGGTCACAGCACCGCAGCCTGGACCGGGGTCGGAGTCATCCTGCTCGGCACGGCCATCGCGTCGGTCGCGGTCATCATCCCCAGCCTCGTCCTCGGCATCATCGGTGCCGTCGTCATCGTGGCCGGTGTCGCCGCGGGCAAGACGATGTCCATGGCCGGCTACGGCAACAAGGGGCACCACGCGCAGGCGGGCTCGATCGTCGACGCCCCCGACGAGACGGGTGCCGAGACCCTCGGCAAGAGCTGAGAGCAGTGCCGACGGTTCTCGACGGGATCATCAGCGGCGTCCGCGAGGATCTCGGACGCCGTCGCGCCGCGCTGTCGCCGGCTGACCTGGAGGCGCGACTCGCGTCGGTGCCCCCGCCGCTCGACCCGATGCCGGGCATCCGCTCCGCAGAAGGCGTCGCCGTCATCGCCGAGGTCAAGCGGTCGAGCCCGAGCAAGGGCGCGCTCGCGGACATCCCCGAGCCCGGCCTGCTGGCGCGGTCGTATGCCGCCGGGGGAGCGAGCGCCATCAGCGTGCTCACCGAGGAGCGCCGGTTCTCCGGCAGCCTCGCCGACCTCGACGAGGTGCGCGCAGCGGTCCGGACTCCCTTGCTGCGCAAGGACTTCATGGTCGACGCCTACCAGGTGACCGAGGCCCGGGCCCACGGCGCGGACCTCATCCTGCTCATCGTCGCGGCTCTCGACGACGCCCTCATGCGCGACCTGAACGACCAGGCCCGCGAGCTCGGCATGACCGCGCTCGTCGAGGTCCACGACGCCGCCGAGCTCGACCGGGCCCTCGCGCTCGACCCCGTCCTCGTCGGCGTCAACGCCCGCAACCTCAAGACCCTCGAGGTCGACCCCCGCACCGTGACCGACCTGCTGCCGCGCGTCCCCGAGGGCGTCGTCGGCGTGGCGGAGTCCGGGGTCAGCGGGCCGGCCGACGTCGCCGCGTACGTGCGGGCGGGAGCCGGTGCCGTGCTCGTCGGCGAGGCCCTCGTCAAGGACGGCGCCCCCGAGGCCGCGATCCGCGGCTTCATCGACGCCGCGACCGCGGTCCGGGCCTCGGCCCGACCCGGCGCGGCAGGAGAGTGAGCATGACCACGACATCCAACGTGCCGGCATACGGCCGCTTCGGGGGTTTCGGCGGACGCTACGTCCCCGAGGCGCTCATCCCCGCCCTCGAGCAGCTCGAGGAGGTCTGGCGCAAGGCCGTCGTCGACCCGGAGTTCGTCGGCGAGCTCGAGCGTCTCCAGCGCACCTACACGGGGCGGCCGAGCATCATCACCGAGGTGCCGCGTTTCGCCGAGCACTGCGGCGGCGCCCGCGTCATCCTCAAGCGCGAGGACCTCAACCACACCGGCTCGCACAAGATCAACAACGTCCTCGGCCAGGCCCTGCTGACCAAGCGCATGGGCAAGACGCGCGTCATCGCCGAGACCGGGGCGGGCCAGCACGGCGTCGCGACGGCCACGGCGGCCGCCCTGCTCGGTCTCGACTGCGTCGTCTACATGGGCCGCAAGGACACCGAGCGCCAGGCGCTCAACGTCGCGCGGATGCGCCTGCTCGGCGCCGAGGTCGTCGCGGTCGACAACGGCAGCAAGACGCTCAAGGACGCCGTCAACGAGGCGTTCCGCGACTGGGTCGCCAACGTCGAGACCACGCACTACGTGCTCGGCACCGTCACCGGGCCGCACCCCTTCCCGGAGATGGTCCGCGACTTCCACCGCGTCATCGGTGTCGAGGCGCGCCAGCAGGTGCTCGACCTCGTCGGTCGGCTGCCCGACGCCGTCCTCGCCTGCGTCGGCGGCGGCTCCAACGCGATGGGGATCTTCCACCGCTTCATCGACGACCGCTCGGTCCGGCTCATCGGGTTCGAGGCGGGCGGCGAGGGCGTCGAGTCCGGCAAGCACGCGGCGCGCTTCTCGGCCGGCATCCCCGGCGTGCTCCACGGCGCCTTCACCTACGTCATGCAGGACGAGGACGGCCAGACCGTCGAGTCGCACAGCGTGTCGGCGGGTCTCGACTACCCCAGCGTCGGACCCGAGCACGCCCACCTGCTCGAGTCGGGGCGCGCGGAGTACCGCCCGATCAGCGACGTCGAGGCCATGGAGGCCTTCTCGCTGCTCTCGCGCACCGAGGGCATCCTGCCCGCCATCGAGAGCGCGCACGCGCTCGCCGGTGCGATGAAGGTCGGCCGCGAGCTCGGACCCGACGCCGTCCTGCTCGTCAACCTCTCGGGGCGCGGCGACAAGGACGTCCACACGGCGGCCGAGTGGTTCGGCCTCATCGGCGACGACGGCTCGCCGCGTCTGCCGGACGACGACGGCGCCAAGGGCATGGGGGAGCAGCAGTGAGCGTCGCCACCATCATCGAGAAGTGCCGTGCCGACAACCGCGCGGCCCTCATCGGCTACCTCCCCGTCGGCTTCCCCTCGGTCGAGGGGTCGATCGCGGCGATGAAGGTCCTCGTCGAGTCCGGTGTCGACATCATCGAGATCGGGGTGCCCTACAGCGACCCGGTCATGGACGGCCCCGTCATCCAGGATGCGGCCGTGCGGGCCCTCGCGGCCGGCGTGCACCTGACCGACATCTTCACGGCGGCGCGTGAGGTCTCGGCCGCCGGCGCGGGTGCGCTCGTGATGACGTACTGGAACCCCGTCCTGCGCTACGGCGTCGAGCGCTTCGCCACCGACCTCGCCGCCGCCGGGGCGGCCGGGCTCATCACCCCTGACCTCATCCCCGACGAGGCCGGCGACTGGATCGCCGCTGCCGACGCCCACGACCTCGACAAGGTCTTCCTCGTGGCGCCGAGCTCGACCCCCGAGCGACTCGAGGCCGTGACCTCCCAGTGCCGTGGCTTCGTCTACGCGACCGCCGTCATGGGCGTCACCGGTGCGCGAGCCAGCGTCGGCGAGGCCGCCGACGCCCTCGTCTCACGCACCCGCGAGCACACTGACCTGCCCGTCTGCGTCGGGCTCGGTGTCTCGACCGGCGAGCAGGCGGCCCAGGTGGGCCGCTACGCCGACGGGGTCATCGTCGGCTCGGCGCTCGTGCGCTGCCTCACCGAGGCCGACTCCGACGAGCAGGGCCTCGAGGCGCTCGGCGGCCTCGCCCGTGAGCTCGCCGACGGCGTCCGTCGGGGCCGGTCATGAGCCTGCTCGCCGGGGTCCCGGCCGCGCTGGGCGCCGTCCTGCCCACCGACATCCCGTCGCCGAGCGTCGGGGTCTGGCACCTGGGCCCGCTGCCGATCCGCGGCTATGCCTTGTGCATCCTCGCGGGCATCGTCGTCGCCGTCTGGCTGACGCAGAAGCGGCTCGAGGCCCGCGGGCACCGCAAGGGCGTCGCCATCGACATCTCTGCGTGGGCGGTGCCGTTCGGCATCGTCGGCGGACGCATCTACCACCTCATCACGACGCCGCAGCCGTACTTCGGCGAGAACGGCCAGCCGTTGAAGGCGTTCGCCATCTACGAGGGCGGCCTCGGCATCTGGGGCGCCGTGGCGCTCGGCGCCGTCGGCGCGTGGATCGGCTGCCGCAAGAACGGCGTCGCCTTCCGCGACTTCGTCGACGCCGCCGCTCCCGGGCTCGCGATCGCCCAGGCCATGGGCCGCTTCGGCAACTGGTTCAACAACGAGATCTACGGCGCGCCGACCGACCTGCCGTGGCGGCTGCGCATCTACGAGTGGGACACCTCCCTCGGCCGGGCCGTCGTCGACGGCCAGGGCAACCCCGTCGTCAAGGGCTACTTCCACCCGACGTTCCTCTACGAGGCCCTCTGGTGCCTGCTGCTCGCGGCCTTCCTCATCTGGCTCGGCCGTCATCGCCAGCTCAAGGCGGGCCAGGTCTTCGCCGCCTACGTCATGGGCTACCCGATCGGCCGCATCGTCATCGAGAACATGCGCACCGACTCGGCCAACCTCATCCTCGGTCAGCGCGTCAACACGTGGGTCTCGATCCTCGTGTTCCTGCTCGGCGTCTACCTGTGGCGGCGCTTCGCCCGGATGGAGCAGCCCCCGGTCCCGGTGTCGCCGGACGACCCGACCCTCGAGGGGGCGGGCGACCACCCCGACGAGAAGGACGGCGCGGCGGGTCGCGAGTCGGCGCAGGTGCCGAGCGACGAGGCGGGCGCCGACGACCCCGAAGATCCTTCGGTGCAGACCGGCTCGGACCGGCCGAACGACACCGTGGGCAGCGACGCGAAGGTGGACCGTCCGGCGCAGTCCTGATGCGGTCTGCATCACGTCCCGACCGTGGCCGTGAGCACGGCGTCTCACGATTCGGAATCCGCCGTATCAACAGGTAGGACGAGCGGTCCCTCCGATATCGTCGTCAGCAACGCCTGTGGCCAGTGCCGTCCACATGCCCTCAGTCATGTCGCGTGGCCCCGTCGCGGTCGCCCGCCTGGGACCCAGCAGAAGGACGGTGAAGATGCCGCCGCACACCCGCACCCGTGCCCTCTTCAGTGCACACCCGGAGAACTCCGGTCTCTACCGACGCGAGTTCGAGCACGACGCCTGCGGTGTCGCCCTCATCGCGACGATGCGGGGGACGGCCGGTCACGACATCGTCGACCACGCCCTCACGGCACTGCGCAACCTCGACCACCGCGGTGCCACGGGCGCCGACCCGCTCGTCGGTGACGGCGCGGGCATCCTGACGCAGATCCCCGACGAGCTCTTCCGGGCGAACGTCCCCTTCACGCTCCCCAACAGCGGGGCGTATGCCGCCGGCATCGCCTTCCTGCCCCCCAACCCCATCGAGCGGGCCGCCGCCAAGGCCCGCATCGAGGAGATCGCGGTCGCCGAGAACCTCAAGGTGCTCGGCTGGCGCGAGGTCCCCGTCGAGGCCGACCTCGTCGGCACCGTCGCGCGCGACTGCATGCCGTTCTTCGAGCAGCTCTTCGTCAGCAGCTCGATCGGCCGCCAGGTGGCCCTGGGACTCGACCGCCTCGCGTTCTGCCTGCGCAAGCGCGCCGAGCACGAGGTCGACGTCTACTTCGCCTCGCTCAGCTCCCGCACCATCGTCTACAAGGGCATGCTGACGACCGGCCAGCTCGAGCCGTTCTTCCCCGACCTGTCGGACCCGCGCTTCGCGAGCGAGCTCGCCCTCGTGCACTCGCGTTTCTCGACCAACACGTTCCCGTCGTGGCCCCTCGCGCACCCGTACCGGTTCATCGCCCACAACGGCGAGATCAACACCGTCAAGGGCAACCGCAACTGGATGCACGCCCGCGAGAGCCTGCTGACGTCCGACATCATCCCGGGCGACCTCGAGCGGATCTTCCCGGTCTGCACGCCGGAGGCCTCCGACTCCGCGAGCTTCGACGAGGTGCTCGAGCTGCTCCACCTCGGTGGCCGTTCGCTTCCGCACGCCGTGCTCATGATGATCCCCGAGGCGTGGGAGAACCACGCCACGATGGACCCCGCCCGCAAGGCCTTCTACGAGTTCCACTCGACCTTCATGGAGCCGTGGGACGGCCCGGCCAACGTCTGCTTCAGCGACGGCACGCTCGTCGGGGCGGTCCTCGACCGCAACGGCCTGCGTCCGGGCCGCTACACCGTCACCGACGACGGGCTCGTCGTGCTCGCGTCGGAGTCCGGCGTGCTCGAGCTCGACCCGCGCACCATCGTCCAGCGGGGCCGGCTGCAGCCCGGGAAGATGTTCCTCGTCGACACCGAGCACGGCCGCATCGTCAGCGACGAGGAGATCAAGAGCCAGCTCGCGGCCGCCAAGCCGTACGCCGAGTGGCTGCACGCCGGTCTCATCCGCCTCGAGGACCTTCCCGAGCGCGAGCACATCGTGCACACGGCCGCCTCGGTCGCCCGTCGTCAGCAGACCTTCGGCTACACCGCCGAGGAGCTGCGCATCCTGCTGACGCCGATGGCCCGGTCGGGTGGCGAGGCGCTCGGCTCGATGGGCACCGACACGCCCATCGCCGTCCTGTCGTCGCGGCCACGCCTGCTCTTCGACTACTTCACCCAGCTCTTCGCGCAGGTCACCAACCCCCCGCTCGACGCGATCCGCGAGGAGCTCGTCACCTCGCTCGGCACGTACATGGGCCCGGAGGGCAACGCGCTGTCGGCGTCCCCGAGCCACGCCCGGCAGCTCGTCCTCGACTTCCCCGTCATCGACAACGACGAGCTCGCCAAGATCGTGCACATCAACGCCGACGGCGACCTGCCCGGCTACGCCACGCACGTCGTCCGCGGCCTCTACGACGTCACCGGGGGAGCGGCCGCCATGCGCGACCGCCTCGAGGAGATCTTCGCCGAGGTCTCGCAGGCGATCCGCCGCGGAGCCCGCTTCGTCGTGCTCTCCGACCGCGACTCGGGCCGTGACCTCGCGCCCATCCCGTCGCTGCTGCTCACGGCTGCCGTCCACCACCACCTCATCCGCGAGAAGACCCGCACCCAGGTGGGTCTGCTCGTCGAGGCCGGCGACGTGCGCGAGGTCCACCACGTGGCCCTGCTCATCGGCTTCGGTGCCGCCGCCGTCAACCCCTACCTGGCCATGGAGACCGTCGAGGACCTCGTCCGGGCGGGCGAGATCGAGGGCGTCACGGCCGAGAAGGCCGTGGCCAACCTCATCAAGGCGCTCGGCAAGGGTGTCCTCAAGGTCATGTCCAAGATGGGCATCTCGACCGTCGCCTCCTACCGCGGCGCCCAGGTCTTCGAGGCCATCGGCCTGGCCCAGCCGCTCGTCGACCGCTACTTCACGGGCACCGTCAGCCAGCTCGGCGGCGTCGGCCTCGACGTCATCGCCCGCGAGGCGGCCGAGCGCCATGCCCGGGCCTACCCGCCGGACGGCGTCCACCAGCCGCACCGCACCCTCGAGGTCGGCGGCGAGTACCAGTGGCGCCGCGAGGGCGAGCCGCACCTCTTCGACCCCGAGACGGTCTTCCGCCTCCAGCACTCGACGCGCCAGCGCCGCTACGACATCTTCAAGCAGTACACCGGGCGCATCGACGACCAGACGTCCCGGCTCATGACGCTGCGCGGCCTCATGGGCTTCCGGCCGACCGGGGTCACGGGCCGGCTGCCCGTGCCGATCGAGGAGGTCGAGCCGGTCAGCGAGATCGTCAAGCGCTTCAACACGGGGGCGATGAGCTACGGCTCGATCTCCAGGGAGGCGCACGAGACCCTCGCGATCGCGATGAACCACCTCGGCGGACGCTCGAACACCGGCGAGGGCGGCGAGGACATCGACCGCCTGCTCGACCCCGAGCGCCGCTCGGCCGTCAAGCAGGTCGCGTCCGGACGCTTCGGCGTCACGAGCCTCTACCTCACCCACTCCGACGACATCCAGATCAAGATGGCGCAGGGCGCCAAGCCCGGCGAGGGCGGGCAGCTGCCCGGGCACAAGGTCTACCCGTGGGTGGCCAAGACGCGGCATTCGACGCCCGGCGTCGGGCTCATCTCGCCGCCCCCGCACCACGACATCTACTCGATCGAGGACCTGGCGCAGCTGATCCACGACCTCAAGAACGCCAACCCGGCGGCGCGCATCCACGTCAAGCTCGTCTCCGAGATCGGTGTCGGCACGGTCGCGGCCGGCGTGTCCAAGGCGCACGCCGACGTGGTGCTCATCTCCGGCCACGACGGCGGCACGGGCGCCTCGCCGCTCACCTCGCTCAAGCACGCGGGCGCGCCGTGGGAGCTCGGCCTCGCCGAGGCCCAGCAGACCCTCGTGCTCAACGGCCTGCGCGACCGCATCGTCGTCCAGGTCGACGGGCAGCTCAAGACCGGTCGCGACGTCGTCGTGGCTGCGCTGCTCG
Source organism: Terrabacter sp. 2TAF16 (assembly GCF_052115065.1). Classification (NCBI taxonomy): domain Bacteria; kingdom Bacillati; phylum Actinomycetota; class Actinomycetes; order Micrococcales; family Intrasporangiaceae; genus Terrabacter; species Terrabacter sp. 2TAF16. The sequence goes on along the minus strand of NZ_JBFRFZ010000001.1, from coordinate 367,246 downwards.
GTGCCGAGGAGTTCGGCTTCGCCACCGCGCCGCTCGTCGTCTCCGGCTGCATCATGATGCGCGTCTGCCACCTCGACACCTGTCCGGTCGGCATCGCGACCCAGAACCCCGAGCTGCGCTCGCGCTTCTCCGGCAAGCCGGAGTTCGTCGAGACCTTCTTCGAGTACATCGCGGAGGAGGTGCGTGAGCACCTGGCCTCGCTCGGCTTCCGCTCGATCGAGGAGGCCGTCGGCCAGGTCGGCAGCCTCGACCTCGACAAGGCCATCGCGCACTGGAAGGCGTCCGGCCTCGACCTCAGCCCGATCCTCGCCGTCGCCGACAACCCGACCGGTGGCACGCTCCACCAGTCGGCCACGCAGGACCACGGGCTCGACAAGGCGCTCGACAACGAGCTGCTGAGCCGCGCCCTGTCGGCCATCGAGTCCGGCGAGCCGGTGCGCACCCAGATCGCGGTGCGCAACGTCAACCGCACCGTCGGCACGATGCTCGGTCACCACGTGACCAAGGCGCACCCGCACGGTCTCGCCGACAACACGATCGAGCTGACGATGACCGGGTCCGGTGGGCAGTCCTTCGGCGCCTTCCTGCCGGCGGGCGTCACGATGCAGCTCTTCGGCGACGCCAACGACTACGTCGGCAAGGGACTGTCGGGTGGCCGCGTGGCCGTCCGGCCGCACCGCGAGGCCACCCTCGTTGCCGAGGAGAACGTCATCGGTGGCAACGTCATCGCGTACGGCGCGACGACCGGCCAGCTCTTCCTGCGCGGCATCGTCGGCGAGCGCTTCTGCGTGCGCAACTCCGGCGCCCACGCGGTCGTCGAGGGGGTCGGCGACCACGGCTGCGAGTACATGACCGGGGGCACGGCCGTCGTGCTCGGCCGGACCGGGCGCAACTTCGCGGCCGGCATGTCCGGTGGCGTCGCCTACGTCCTCGACCTCGACGCCGACCTGGTCAACCGCGAGATGGTCGACCTCCTGCCGCTGCGGCCCGACGACGAGGGGCCGCTCCGCGAGCTGCTCGAGGGCCACGTCAGGTGGACCGAGTCGCCGGTCGCGCGGGCGCTGCTCGACGACTGGGCGGCGGCGCGCGAGCGCTTCACGCTCGTGCTCCCGCGCGACTACCAGCGTGTCCTCGACGTCCGGACCGAGGCCGAGGCGCAGGGCCTCGACCTCGACGGACCCGAAGTGTGGAACCGGATCATGGAGGCTTCCCGTGGCTGACCCCCAAGGCTTTCTCACCACCCGCGAGCGCGAGCTCCCGGCCCGCCGTCCCGTCCCCGTGCGCATCCGGGACTGGAAGGAGGTCTACGAGGAGCAGGAGCTCGGCCAGCTCCAGCGCCAGGCCGGCCGCTGCATGGACTGCGGCATCCCGTTCTGCCACTCCGGCTGCCCCCTCGGCAACCTCATCCCCGAGTGGAACAACTTCGCCTGGCGCGGGGACTGGTCCGACGCCATCGAGCGGCTCCACGCGACGAACAACTTCCCGGAGTTCACCGGCCGTCTCTGCCCGGCGCCGTGCGAGACGGCGTGCGTGCTCGGCATCAACCAGCCGGCCGTGACGATCAAGCAGGTCGAGGTCACGACGATCGAGCGCGCCTTCGACGAGGGCCTCGTCAAGCCGCTCCCGCCCGAGCGCCTGTCCGGCAAGACGGTCGCCGTCGTCGGGTCGGGCCCGGCCGGCCTGGCGGCCGCCCAGCAGCTGACGCGCGCGGGCCACACCGTCGCCGTCTTCGAGCGCGCCGACAAGCCCGGGGGTCTGCTGCGCTACGGCATCCCCGAGTTCAAGATGGAGAAGTCGGTCCTCGACCGGCGTCTGGACCAGATGACGGCCGAGGGCACCCGCTTCCGCAACGGGATGGACGTCGGGGTCGACATCACGGGTCGCCAGCTGCGCGACCGCTACGACGCCGTCGTGCTCGCGCTCGGGGCCACGGTCCCGCGCGACCTCGACGTCCCGGGTCGCCGGCTCGGCGGCATCCACCAGGCGATGGACTACCTCCCGCAGGGCAACCGGGCTGCGCTCGGCGAGCAGGTGGAGGGCCAGATCCTGGCCACCGACAAGCACGTCATCGTCATCGGCGGTGGTGACACCGGTGCCGACTGCATCGGCACCGCCCACCGGCAGGGCGCGGCGTCCGTCACGAGCCTCGAGATCATGCCGCAACCGGGGGAGGACCGCCCCGGCACCCAGCCGTGGCCGACCTACCCGATGCTCTACCGCGTCGCGAGCGCCCACGAGGAGGGCGGCGAGCGCCTCTACGCCGTCAGCACGACGGAGTTCGTCGGCGACGACGACGGCAACGTCGCAGCGCTGCGCCTGACCGAGGTCGAGTTCGTCGACGGCCGCCCGACGTCCAAGCCCGGCACCGAGCGCGAGATCCCGGCCCAGCTGGTCCTCTTCGCGATGGGCTTCCTCGGCCCGCAGGGTCCGGGCGTCGTCGAGCAGCTCGGTGTCACGCTCGACGAGCGCAGCAACGTGCAGCGGGACAAGAACTTCATGAGCTCGGTCCCGGGCGTCTTCGTCGCCGGCGATGCCGGCCGCGGCCAGTCGCTCATCGTCTGGGCCATCGCCGAGGGGCGCGCCGCCGCCGCCGGCGTCGACGCGTGGCTGACCGGCTCGAGCTCGCTGCCGCGTCCGATCGGCCCGAGCGACCGCCCGGTCACGGTCTGACCGCACCGGCCCCGCATCCGGCCACCCCGCCACACCCGGACGTATGCCGTGTCGCCACCTCGGCGACACGGCATACGCTCATGATCACCCTGAGCCACAACGGAGCCCGCGCCGACGACGCCGCGGGGCGTCCCACAGGACGAACCCATGTGGTGACCCACGTCACAGCACCCATAAGGTTGAAGCATGCGTCGCGCCAAGATCGTCTGCACGATCGGACCCAAGACCTCATCGCCCACCCAGCTCCGCGCCCTCGTCGACGCCGGCATGGACGTCGCCCGACTCAACCTCTCCCACGGTGACCACTCCGTGCACGAGCAGGTCTACCGCGACTGCCGCGCCGCGAGCGACGCGTCGGGACGTGCCGTCGGCATCCTCGTCGACCTCCAGGGACCCAAGATCCGCACCGGGCGCTTCTCCGGCGGTCCGGTGACGCTGAGCCCCGGCCAGCGCTTCACCATCACCACCCGCCAGGTCGACGGCGACGACAGCATCGTCGGCACCACCTACGACGGGCTGCCCGGTGACGTGACCCCGGGCGACGTGCTGCTCATCGACGACGGCAAGGTCATGCTGCGCGCGGTCGAGGTCACCGACACCGACGTGCTCACCGAGACGGTCATCGGCGGCCAGGTCAGCAACAACAAGGGCATCAACCTGCCCGGCGTGGCCGTCAGCGTCCCTGCCCTGTCCGACAAGGACCGCGAGGACCTCCGCTTCGCGATGCGCCTCGGCGTCGACATGATCGCGCTGTCCTTCGTGCGCTCGGCCGACGACATCGTCGACGTGCACGCGATCATGGACGAGTTCGGTGAGCGCATCCCGGTCATCGCCAAGATCGAGAAGCCGCAGGCCGTCGACAACCTCGAGGGCATCGTCGCGGCGTTCGACGGCATCATGGTCGCTCGTGGCGACCTCGGCGTCGAGATGCCCCTCGAGGACGTGCCGCTCGTGCAGAAGCGCGCCATCGAGCTGGCCCGCCGCGAGGCCAAGCCGGTCATCGTCGCCACGCAGGTGCTCGAGTCGATGATCGAGAACCCCCGCCCGACCCGCGCCGAGGCCTCCGACGCGGCCAACGCGGTGCTCGACGGCGCCGACGCGCTCATGCTCTCCGGCGAGACGTCCGTCGGCGCCTGGCCGATCGACTCGGTGCGCACCATGGCGCGCATCATCGAGTCCACCGAGGTCCACGGCTACGACAAGATCGCCCGGATGAAGACCAACCCCAAGACGGTCGGGGGTGCCGTCACCAAGGCGGCGGCCGAGATCGGCGAGGTCGTCGGGGCGAAGTTCCTCATCACCTTCACCGAGACCGGCGGCTCGGCGACGCGGATGGCCCGCATCCGCCCGCGGCTGCCCATGCTGGCGTTCACCTCCGACCCCCGCGTCCGCTCGCGCCTCGCGCTCGTCTGGGGCATCGAGACCTACCTCGTGCCGCGGATGTTCCACACCGACCAGTTCGCCATGCAGGTCGACCTCAAGCTCATGCCGGAGGGCCGCATCGCCGAGGGTGACCGCGTCGTCATCGTCGCCGGCTCGCCCCCCGGCATCCCCGGCTCGACGAACGCGCTGCGCGTCCACCGCGTGGGCGACGCGGTCAACCGGGCCGCCCCGGCCTACCGGCCGGAGGAGGTCACGAGCTGAGCTCGTCCGACCCCGCGATCGAGAGACCACGTGTGCCGCCGGCCCGGCCCGGCGGCACACGTGCGTCCCCGGGGAGGGTCGGCGGCCACCGGCCACGGCTCCCGCGTCGTCACGGGTATGCTGGCGCGGCACTCCGGCCGGGGTGGTGGAATGGCAGACACGGGGCACTCAAAATGCTCTGGCCGCAAGGCCGTGCGGGTTCGAGTCCCGCCCTCGGCACCGTTGGTCGCCCGCGGCCCCCACGTCCGGCCCGGGCCGACCGTGACGTGGGGCCGACGGTCCCGAAACGCGCCGGAAACGTGGCCCCGGCTACGCTTTGCCCGTGAGCACAGACGAGAGCACGACCCCCAGGCCGACCCCCGCCACCGCAGCCGAGGCCTCGGCTGCCCCGGCTGCCCCCGAGGCGACTCCGGCAGCCGAGGACACCGGCAACGCCGCGCCGGTCAGCGGCGCCACCCGCATCCTCGTCGCCGAGGACGAGGCGCTCATCCGTCTCGACCTCGTCGAGATGCTGGGGGAGCAGGGCTACGACGTCGTCGGCCAGGCGAGCAACGGCGAGCAGGCCGTCGAGCTCGCCAAGGAGGTCCGGCCCGACCTCGTCATCATGGACGTCAAGATGCCCGTCCTCGACGGGCTCTCGGCCGCCGAGCAGCTCCACGAGGCCAAGCTGTGCCCCGTCATCATGCTCACCGCCTTCTCGCAGACCGAGCTCGTCGAGCGGGCCCGCGACGCCGGTGTCATGGCCTACATCGTCAAGCCGTTCACGGCCGACGACCTGCGGCCCGCCGTCGACATCGCGACGTCGCGCTGGCAGGAGCTCAAGGCCCTCGAGGCCGAGATCGCCGACCTCGGCGAGCGGCTCGAGACGCGCAAGCTCGTCGACCGCGCCAAGGGCGTGCTGATGAGCCAGCTCAAGCTGAGCGAGTCCGACGCGTTCCGCTGGATCCAGAAGACCGCGATGGACCGCCGACTCGGGATGAAGGAGGTCGCCGAGGCCGTCATCAACGGCTTTCCGGCGTCCTGACGCACGCTCGGCCGCACATCGTCCGGCAGCCCGGTCCGAACAGGTCACGACACGGTCACTCATCGCGAGTTTCTCGTGACCCCGGCGCAGGGTGGGGCTTAGTCTCCAGACAGCCCTCGACCGAGGGATGTGTGACATCAGGAGGACACCCGTGCGTTCTACCCTCAAGTTCGCTGTGCCGCTCGCGGTCGCAGCGCTTGCCCTCGGCGCCTGTGGCACCAAGGGTGGCGACACTGCTACACCTGCCGCCAGCGGTGGTGCTGCAGCCTGCGGCAACTACAAGATCGGCATGTTCGGTGCCCTCACCGGCCCGAACGCCAACCTGGGCATCTACATCCAGAACGGCGTGAACCTCGCCCTCGACGACTACAACAAGAAGCACGGTGACTGCAAGGTCACGCTCGAGAACTACGACTCGCAGGGTGACCCGACGCAGGCTCCGGCGCTGGCCAAGAAGGCCATCGACGACAAGAAGGTCGTCGGCATCGTCGGCCCCGCCTTCTCCGGTGAGTCCAAGGCCGCCGACCCGGCGTTCAACGAGGCCGGCCTCGTGACGATCACGCCGTCCGCGACCAACCCGAAGCTCGCCGAGAACGGCTGGAAGACCTTCTTCCGCGCCCTCGGCAACGACGCCACCCAGGGCCCCGCGGCCGCCAAGTACATCAAGGACACCGTCAAGTCGACGAAGACCTTCGTCATCGACGACGCGTCCGAGTACGGCAAGGGCCTGGCCGACATCGTCCGTCAGGACCTCGGCTCGCAGGTCATCGGCAACGACACCATCCAGCAGAAGCAGACCGACTTCAGCGCCTCCGTCACGAAGGTGACGAGCTCCGGCGCCGACGCGCTCTTCTTCGGTGGCTACTCGCCGGAGGCCGCGCCGCTCATCAAGCAGCTGCGCGACGCCGGCTGGAAGGGCACGTTCGTCGTGGCCGACGGTGTCAAGGACCAGTCCTTCATCGACAACGCCAAGGACGCCGCCGAGGGCACCATCATCACCTGCCCGTGCGTCCCCGCCGACGTGGCGCCGGAGTTCCAGGCCGCCTACAAGGCGAAGTACAACGAGGACCCCAACACCTACTCCGGTGAGGGCTACGACTCCGCCACGATCCTGCTCGACGGCATCGCCGCCGGCAAGGACCGCTCGAGCATGGTCGACTTCGTGAAGTCCTACGACAAGAAGGGCGTCACGAAGCAGCTGAAGTTCGACGCCAAGGGCGAGTCGGCCGACATCAAGGTCTTCGCCTACAAGGTCGAGGGCGGCAAGATCGTCGGCACCGGCGAGATCAAGTAGCGCGATCGTCAACGAAGGGGGGCGGTCGGGGCAGTACGCTCCGACCGCCCCTCCGTTCGGTTGACGCGCGAGCTCTGGTCCCGTCCACCGCACCCGGCCCAGGAGGTCTTGGATGCAGAACCTGATCGACAACTTCTTCGCGTACACCATCACGGGCCTGACGATCGGCGCCGTGTACGCGCTCGTCGCGCTCGGCTACACGCTCGTCTACGGCGTCCTGCGCCTCATCAACTTCGCCCACTCCGAGGTGTTCATGTACGGCACCTTCGCAGCGCTGTGGGTGGTCATGCTCCTCGGCGGCCGTCCCGGGGCGGGCGTCGGACAGGTCGTCTTCTGGGTGGCGATGATGTTCGTCGCGGCCATGGCGATGTCAGGGTTCATCGCCGTGCTGCTCGAGCGAGTGGCCTACCGACCGCTCCGCAAACGCAACGCACCACCGCTCATCGCGCTCATCTCGGCCATCGGCGCCTCGTTCGTCCTCGCCGAGATCATGGGTCTGCGCAGCCGGATCACCGGCTGGGTGGGTCTCGACGACAACCTGCGTGACTACGTCCGCAACTCGCGCAACAACGCCGGTATGCCGACGATCATCGCGCCCCAGCCGATCTTCACGGTCGGGGGCTACCACGTCACGAACGTCGACGTCTTCGTCATCGTCGGAGCCATCGTCATCATGATCATCCTCGACCAGTTCGTGAAGCGCTCGCGGCTCGGTCGTGGCATCCGCGCCGTGGCGATGGACCCCGAGTCCGCCGCCCTCATGGGTGTCAACCGCGACCGCGTCATCCAGGTGACGTTCCTCGTCGGTGGCCTCATGGCCGGTGCGGCTGCCGTCTTCTACATGCTGAAGATCGGCATCACCCGCTACGACGCCGGCTTCATCCTCGGCGTCAAGGCGTTCACCGCCGCCGTCCTCGGTGGCATCGGCAACCTGCGCGGCGCGCTGCTCGGTGGTTTCATCCTCGGGCTGGCGGAGAACTACGGCTCCGCCGTCGTCGGCTCGCAGTGGAAGGACGTGGTGGCGTTCGTGCTCCTCATCCTCATCCTGCTCTTCCGACCCACCGGCCTGCTCGGTGAGTCCCTCGGAAAGGCGCGCGCATGAGCACCACGACGTCCGCCCCGGCGGCCCCCAAGAAGTCCTCCCCGGGGTTCAGGCAGCGGGTCGACAACCTGCCGAAGGCCGTCAAGATCGCCCTCTGGGTGGTCTTCGCGATCTTCCTGTTCCTCCTCCCGCTGCTCAACATCCCGTTCATCACGACGGAGGGCTCCGACTTCGGTGGTGTCCTCTTCACCGTCGCGACGTACGTCCTCGTCGCCCTCGGCCTCAACATCGTCGTCGGCTACGCCGGACTGCTCGACCTCGGCTACGTCGGGTTCTATGCGATCGGCGCCTACACGATCGGCGTCCTGACCTCGGAGCACGCCCACATGTCGTGGGTCGTCGTCGTCCCGATCGCCATCGTCGTCGCCATGATCTCCGGCATCATCCTCGGTGCCCCGACCCTGCGCGTGCGCGGCGACTACCTCGCCATCGTGACGCTCGGCTTCGGCGAGATCGTGCGTCTGACACTCGTCAACTCGGAGTGGCTCGGTGGTGCGCAGGGCATCTCCGACATCCCCAAGCCGCCCGGCTTCGAGCTGTTCGAGGTCCCGAGCATCGACTGGAGCAGCGGAGCCCCGGTCGTCGACCTCGACACGACCTCGACCTTCCTCAAGTTCGGCATCAACGACTTCGTGCCCTACTACTGGCTCGCCCTCGGTGTCATCTCGCTCGTCCTGCTCTTCGACATCCTCGTCAAGAGCAGCCGGGTGGGTCGAGCCTGGGAGGCCACGCGTGAGGACGAGGACGCCGCCGAGCTGATGGGCGTGCCGACCTTCCGGTTCAAGCTGCTCGCCTTCGCGCTCGGCGCGGCCATCGGTGGCCTCTCGGGTGCGCTCTTCGCGACCAAGGCGGGCTTCATCTCGCCCGACAGTTTCCAGCTGTTGCTCTCGATCCTGTTCCTGGCGGCGGTCGTCGTCGGTGGCGCCGGCAACCGCTGGGGTGTCATCGTCGGTGCGATCGTGGTCAGCTACTTCCCGGAGCGCTTCCGTGAGTTCGCGGACTTCCGCGTGCTCGTCTTCGGTCTCGCGCTCATGCTGCTCGCGATCTTCCGTCCGCAGGGTCTGCTGCCCCCGCGGCGCACGGTCCGTGCCAAGCGGGCGGACGACAGACAGGCCGTCCTCGAGGAAGGAGAAGCCAGTGTCTGATCCCACTCAGCCCACCACCGGCGACGACCCGACCGCACCCGCGGGCACGCCCAGCCCCGCCGGCCCGGCCGGCCCCGCCGGCACGAGTGCCGGCACGAGCTCTGGTCGTGCCGAACCGACGGGCGAGCGCACGCTCGCCGACCCGGCAGACGAGGTCACCGAGATCAACCCCGACGTCGACATCGCGCCCGAGGACATCGGCGTTCCCGTCGTGTCCGAGGGCGAGCGACTGCTCGAGGTCGACGAGGTCACCCTCCGCTTCGGCGGCGTCGTGGCCCTCAACGAGGTGAGCTTCCACATCAACAAGGGCGAGATCCTCGGTCTCATCGGCCCCAACGGTGCCGGCAAGACGACGTGCTTCAACGTCATGACCGGCGTCTACCAGCCCACCTCGGGTGGCGTCCGCTACCTCGGCAAGCCGCTGGGCAAGCGCAAGAAGTTCCAGATCACGAAGCTGGGCATCGCGCGCACGTTCCAGAACATCCGTCTGTTCGCCAACATGACGGCGCTCGAGAACGTCCTCGTCGGGGTCGACGCGCACCACTCGACCGGTGTCGTCTCGGCGATGTTCCGGCTGCCGAAGCACCGCAGGGAGGAGGCGCAGGGCTATGCCCGCGCCATCGAGCTGCTGACCTTCATGGGGCTCGACGGCAAGGCCGACGAGCTGGCCCGCAACCTCCCGTACGGTGACCAGCGTCGCCTCGAGATCGCGCGTGCCCTGGCCACGAGCCCGCAGCTGCTGTGCCTCGACGAGCCGGCGGCGGGCTTCAACCCGGCCGAGAAGGCCAAGCTCATGGAGCTGATCCGCACGATCCGCGACCAGGGCTACACGGTCCTGCTCATCGAGCACGACATGAAGCTCGTCATGGGCGTGACCGACCGGATCGTCGTGCTCGAGTTCGGCCGCAAGATCGCCGAGGGCTCGCCCGCGGAGATCCGCGACAACCCCGCGGTCATCGCCGCCTACCTGGGAGTTGATGAGGAAGATGCTTCTTGAGGTGAAGGGCCTGTGCGTCAACTACGGGCGCATCGAGGCCATCCGCGACATCAGCTTCACGGTCGAGGAGGGTGAGATCGTCACCCTCATCGGGGCCAACGGCGCCGGCAAGACGACGACGATGAAGACGGTCTCCGGGCTGCGCCCGGTGCGCGCCGGCTCGGTCGTCTTCGACGGCAAGGACATCACGCACATGCCGTCGCACGAGCGGCCGGTCCTCGGCATCTCGCAGTCGCCCGAGGGCCGTGGGTGCTTCGTCGGCATGACCGTCATGGAGAACCTCGAGATGGGCACGTACGCCCGTCCGGACCGCAAGAGCAAGGCCGTCAAGGACGACCTCGAGCGCGTCTTCGAGCTCTTCCCGCGGCTCAAGGAGCGCAGCAACCAGGCTGCCGGCTCGATGTCGGGTGGCGAGCAGCAGATGCTGGCCATGGGCCGGGCGCTCATGGCCAAGCCGAAGCTGCTGCTCCTCGACGAGCCGTCGATGGGTCTCGCGCCCAAGCTGATCAAGCAGATCTTCGACATCGTGACGGAGATCAACAGCCAGGGCACCACGGTGCTGCTCGTCGAGCAGAACGCCGCGCAGGCGCTCAAGCGGTCGCACCGTGCCTACATCCTCGAGACGGGCGAGATCGTCCGCGAGGGCACGGGCAAGGACCTCGCGGACGACCCGGCCGTCAAGGCCGCCTACCTCGGCGGCGACGTCTAGGGGGAGCCTCCCGGCGACGGTCGGCACGGCGTTCCGCGGAGGGAGCGCCGGCTACGGAATCCGAAGGCGGGGCGTCACGACCACGGTCGTGGCGCCCCGTCCGCTTGCTGTGCACCTTCGCGTTGCTCTTCCGCCGCGACCTCGTTGGTCGTAGTGTCTGCCGGGTGACCTCGGGGCAGGAACGGGAGGGATGATGGGTCGAGCACTGGTCTCGGTGCAGCGGGTCGACGAAGGCCTGCACTCGCAGTTCATCGAGCTGTGGATCACGCACCGGATCGAGGGTGGCACCACCCCGGAAGCGGCCCAGCGGCTGGCGCTCGACGGAACCCTGCGAAATGCCTTGCAGCGCAATGACATCTGCGCCTTCGTGGCGTTCGTCGACGGACGCCCCGCCGGCTACGTCGTCCTCGCCGACTCGACGCGGAGCCTCCTCGTCGACTCTCCGTGCGTCTCGATCGACATGCTCTTCGTCCACCCCGACTTCCGCCGTCAGGGCGTCGGACGGTCGCTGCTCACGGCCGCGGGCCGCTACGCCGACCGCCAGGGCTGCGAGCACCTGGCCAGCTCGGTGCCGGCGGGGGACCGCGAGGCCAACCGCTTCTTCGCCCGGCTCGGGTTCGCGCCCGAGACCGTGCGACGCGTCGCGACCTCCGCGACGATGCAGCGCAGGCTGGCCGGGGAGCCGCGGCCCCAGCGGGTCTCGCTCGACCTGCTCCAGCGCCGTCGTGACCTGCGCGCGCGGGCGCCGCGGCACGACCCGAAGATCGCCGGCTGAGCCCTTTCCCGGGGCGGACGCGCCGGGCCTCAGGCCCCCGGCGCCGCGTCGCGCAGCAGGCAGGTGATGCGCGACGTGCAGATGCGCTTGCCCTCCTCGTCGGTGACGACGACGTCGTAGCTGACGAGGGTGCGGCCGGCGCTCAGCAGCGTCGCCGTCCCCGTCACGATGCCCGAGCGCGCGGCCCGGTGGTGCGTCGCGTTGATGTCGAGCCCGACGGCCACGCGGCCCGGGCCGGCGTGGATCTGTGCGCCGATGGAACCGAGTGTCTCGGCCAGCACGACGCTGGCGCCGCCGTGGAGCAGCCCGTACGGCTGGGTGTTGCCGGCGACGGGCATCGTCGCGACGAGGCGCTCGGGGGAGACCTCGGTCATCTCGATGTTCATCCGCTCGATGAGGGTCCCCTCGGCCATCGACCGCATGTCGTCGAGGGTCTGGCCGGGCGCCTGCGTCGAAGAGTCAGTCATGCCGGGATCGTATGCCGCCCTCCCGCGCACCCGGTGCCCCGGCTCACCCCGTCGGTGGCCGCCACTAGGGTTGCCGTGTGAGCCGACTTCTCCTCCTCGACGGACACTCGCTGGCCTACCGCGCGTTCTTCGCGCTCCCCGCGGAGAACTTCTCGACGAGCACGGGGCAGCACACGAACGCCGTCTACGGCTTCACCTCGATGCTCATCAACATGCTGCGCGACGAGGAGCCGACGCACGTCGTCGTGGCCTTCGACAAGGCCCGCCAGTCGTTCCGCACCGACGAGTACGCCGAGTACAAGGCGGGCCGTGCGCGCACGCCCGACGAGTTCCAGGGCCAGATCCCGCTCGTGAAGGAGATCCTCGACGCGCTCCGCATCCGCTACGTCGAGCTCGACGGCTACGAGGCCGACGACATCATCGCGACGTTCGCGACGCAGGCCGAGGCCCAGGACATCGACGTCCTCATCTGCTCGGGCGACCGCGACACCTTCCAGCTCGTCTCCGACAAGGTGACGATCCTCTACCCGATCCGCGGCGTGTCCGAGGTGTCGCGGATGGGCCCGGCCCAGGTCGAGGAGAAGTACGGCGTCCCCCCGACCCGCTACAGCGACCTCGCCGCCATGGTCGGCGAGACCTCCGACAACCTCCCGGGCGTGCCCGGTGTCGGCCCCAAGACCGCGGCGAAGTGGATCACCCAGTACGGCGACCTCGACGGCATCGTCGCGAGCATCGACAAGATCCCGGGCAAGGCGGGGCAGTCGCTGCGCGACCACCTCGACCAGGTCCTGCGCAACCGCCGGCTCAACCAGCTCGTCAAGGACAGCCCCGTCGGGGTCGGCGTCGAGGACCTCCAGCGCTCCCAGTGGAGCCGCGAGGACGTGCACACGGTCTTCGACGGCCTCGAGTTCCGCGTGCTGCGCGACCGCCTCTTCGCCACCGTCGAGGCCGCGGCCCCCGAGGCCGAGGAGGGTTTCGACGTCGACGGTGAGGTCGTCGCGCCCGAGGCCGTGCCGGCCTGGGTGGCCGCGCACCTCGCGACCGACCAGCGCGCAGGGCTCTCCGTGGCCGGCACGTGGGCCCGGGGGACCGGAGACGCGAGCGGCGTCGCGGTGGCCGCGCCCGACGGCAGCGCCGCATGGATCGACCTGCAGACCCTGACCCCCGAGGGAGAGGCCGCCCTCGGCGGCTGGCTCGAGGACGCGGCCCGACCCAAGGCCATGCACGACGCCAAGGGGCCGATCGAGGCGCTCGGCGCCCGCGGTTGGACGCTCGGGGGGCTGACGAGCGACACCCAGCTCGCGGCATACCTCGTCAAGCCCGACCAGCGCACCTACCACCTCGACGACCTCGTGCTGCGCAACCTGCACCGTGAGCTGAGCGGTGCCGCGCCGACCGACGGCCAGGGCATGCTCGACTTCGGCGGTGACGCCGACGAGGTGGCCGCCCAGAAGGAGATGGTGCGCGCGACCGCCGTGCGCGACCTCGCCGAGGTCCTCGACGAGCAGGTCGCCGCCACCGGGGGCGAGCAGCTGCTCGCCGAGGTGGAGATCCCGCTCGTCGGGGTGCTCGCCGGCATGGAGCGCACCGGCATCGCCGTCGACGTGGCCGGGCTCGAGTCCCTCGAGGGCGACTTCGCCGCCAAGGTCACCCAGGCGCAGGAGGACGCGTGGGACGCCATCGAGCGCCGTGACGTCAACCTCGGGTCGCCGAAGCAGCTGCAGGAGGTCCTCTTCGGCCAGCTCAACCTGCCCAAGACGAAGAAGACGAAGACCGGGTGGACGACCGACGCCGATGCGCTGTCCGACCTCTACGCCAAGACCGAGCACCCGTTCCTCGAGGCGCTGCTGCGCCACCGCGACTCCGCTCGCCTGCGGGTCACGGTCGAGGGCCTCCAGAAGTCGGTGGCCGACGACGGGCGCATCCACACGACGTACCTGCAGACCATCGCCGCCACGGGGCGGCTCAGCTCGACCGAGCCCAACCTCCAGAACGTCCCGATCCGCACCGAGGAGGGGCGGCGCATCCGCGAGCTCTTCGTCGTCGGTGAGGGCTACGAGGCGCTCATGTCGGCCGACTACTCCCAGATCGAGATGCGCGTCATGGCTCACCTCTCCGGCGACGAGGGCCTCATCGAGGCCTTCCGCACCGGCGAGGACCTCCACAACTTCGTCGGCTCCAAGGTGTTCGGGGTCGAGCCCGACGACGTCACGTCGGCCATGCGCTCCAAGGTCAAGGCCATGTCCTACGGCCTCGCCTACGGCCTGTCGGCCTTCGGGCTGTCCAAGCAGCTGACCATCAGCACCGAGGAGGCCCGCGGCCTCATGGACGGCTACTTCGAGCGGTTCGGCGGCGTCAGCGACTACCTCAAGGAGGTCGTCGCCGAGGCGCGGGGGACCGGCTACACCGCGACGATGTTCGGCCGCCGGCGCTACCTGCCCGACCTGACGTCCGACAACCGCCAGCGCCGCGAGATGGCCGAGCGGATGGCCCTCAACGCCCCGATCCAGGGCTCGGCCGCCGACATCATGAAGGTCGCCATGATCGGGGTCGACCGTGCGCTCACCGACGCGGGCGCGACGTCGCGGGTGCTGCTCCAGGTGCACGACGAGCTCGTCCTCGAGGTCGCCGCGGGCGAGCGTGACGACGTCGAGAAGCTCGTGCGTCACGAGATGGGTCACGCCGCCGAGCTCGACGTGCCGCTCGACGTCAACGTCGGCGTCGGTCACTCCTGGCACGACGCGGCCCACTGACCGCCCGCGGGCCGGGCAGGCGTCGTCCGCCGGGACTCGGGGACGTGTACCCACTGGGCGGTGTCCGTTAGGTCACGTTCTGGCAACGGCGACGTGGTGTCCACCACTTGACACGCCACGGACTCCGCCGCACCTGCATACTGCTCGGTAACTTGCACCCGTCATCGGAGACGGGTGCTTTTACTGTGAGGTGGACATGGTCAGAAGCCTGGTCACAGGTCTGTGTCTCGCCGTTTTTGCGGCGGTCATCATCGGACTGAGCAACCTGCTCGGTCTCGACCTCGAGCACGTCGCCCTTCTCGGCGCAGCTCTCGGCGGTGTTCTCGGGCTCGTCCCGCACCGTCCAGCCTGGGGCAAGGTGGCGGGTTTCCTCGCCGGCTTCCTCCTGGCCTGGCTCGGCTTCGCGCTGCGTGCCGCCGTCCTCCCGGACTCGTCCGCGGGGCGGGCCGTCGCGGCCTTCGTCGTCGTGGCGCTCATCGCCGTCGTCGCCGCTGTGAGCGGTGGCCGTCTCCCGCTGTGGAGCGGGCTGCTCGGGGCCGCCTCGATCGTCGGCGCCTACGAGTCGGTCTACACCAACGCACCCTCGCAGTTCCTCACCGAGTCGCCCGCGGCTGCCACGACGGTGCTCCTCGCCGTGGGCCTGGGCTATCTCGCCACGAACCTGCTTGCAGCACAGTCGGAACCGCACGCGTCTGCGCGGCCGCGTCCGGCCGTCGATGCGAGGCGTACGGAGCGGGCCCAGCGCGACCAGCGCGACGACTCCTCCAGCACCACAGGCCTCGATGACCTCGTGACGGGAGCAGCACAGTGAGCAAGCGGACCCTCGCCACCATCGTCGCCGGCCTGGCGACCATGCCCACCCTGCTGCTGCTGGCAGCGTCGCCGGCGGCTGCCGCCGGGGACGGCTCGGTCCAGGTCTCCAACACCGAGACGGTGCAGGCCTACCTCGACGCGACGGGCAAGGTGGACGTCGCCCGCGTCTACGAGCAGGTGGCCATGAAGGGCCGCGGCACCGTCGACCTGCAGAACCCCATCGAGACCCAGGGCCTGCGCAACCTCGACGGCTTCAGCGGGTTCGACGTCAAGGACGGCGTCATGGTCGGCAGCTACGACGTCGACGGCGAGCAGCAGCTGCGGACCGTCAGCGACTTCACGAGGAAGCTGCCCCTAGAGGTCCAGGCGATGTACACCCTGGACGGGCAGCCGGTCCAGCCCGGTGACCTCCTCGGCCGCAGCGGCCGTCTCGAGGTGCGCTACACGGTCAAGAACGTCACGGGCTCCTCCCAGGTCGTCACCTTCGACGACGGGACGGGCAAGCAGGCGTCGGCCACGGAGGACGTCGTCATCCCCATGGTGGGCTCGCTCACCACGACGCTGCCGGGCACCTTCACGAACGTCAGCTCGAAGGAGGCCAACCTCGCCGGTGACGGCCGTGGCGGCACGAAGCTCACGTTCACGATGACCTTGTTCGGACCCATCGGGACCCCGACCGCGACGTTCGGCTACGCCGCCGACATCGTCGACGGGACGCTGCCCAAGGCCTCCGTCTCGGCCCTACCGGTCAGCCCTCTCGACAGCCCGTCCTTCAAGGGAGGCGCCGAGAGCTACAAGGGCGGCGCGGCCACGGGTGCCACCCTGACCGCCGGTGCCACCGAGATCGACGCGAACCTCCTCAAGCTGCGCGACGGCGCGGGCACGCTCCTCGCGGGGCTGATCCAGCTGCGCGATGGTGCCAAGAAGCTCGACGCGGGGATGGGCGCACAGGCGCTGCCCGGCTCGCGCGAGCTCGCCGCAGGCGCGGGCCAGCTCAAGGACGGCACGTCCAAGCTGCGCTCGGGAGCGGGCGACGCGAAGGCAGGCTCGGCCAAGCTGGCCGACGGGGCGACCCAGGTCGCGGACGGCAACCAGCAGCTGGACGCGGGCGCGCAGAAGCTGAGCGGTGGCGCCTCCCAGGTGGACGACGGAGCCGGTCAGGTTGCCGGTGGTCTGCACCTCGTCGGCGAGAACGCGCCGGCCCTGCTGGATGGCCTCGCGCAGGTGGCCGACGGTCTCGACCAGGTCGATGCCGGCCTCACCCAGCTCTACGACGGCGTCGGCGGGCTGCCGGACCAGGCGAAGCCGCTGCACGCGGGCATCGCGAAGCTGCGCGCCGGGCTGGGTGACAAGGGCCGGACCGGAACCCTCATCGACGGTGTCGACCAGATCCGCGGTGGCTTGGCCGAGGCCACCAAGGACGGCGGGAGCCTCGACCAGCTCAAGGGCGGGGTCGACCAGTCCAAGGGTGGGGTCGACCAGTCCAAGGGTGGGGTCGACCAGTCCAAGGGCGGGGTCGACCAGGTCCGAGCCGGCCTCCAGGACGCCCTGAAGCCGGGCGGCGGCATCGACCAGCTGGACGGTGGAGTGGCGATTGCCAAGACCACCGACTGTGGCGCGGTGTGCAAGGAGATCCTCGGCCAGGTGCAGGCAGGAATCGGAGACCTTCGGACGAAGACGACGGCCGCGTCCGGCGGGCTCGGCTCGGTATCGGACGGTCTGGGTCAGGTCTCCGGTGGCCTCGGTCAGGTGTCGACGGGCCTCGGCCAGGTGTCGGGTGGTCTGGGTCTGCTCAAGGGCAAGCTGAGCGACGCGGCCCTCGGTCTCGCGAAGGTCGAGTGCGGCCTGAGCAGCACGACGCTCAAGGGGATCTGTGACCCCAAGGTGCCCGGCCTGCTCGAGGGCGTCGACCTCGTCGACGCCGGCGTGTCGACGCTCGTCGACGGGGTGGTCACCAAGGTCCAGGGCGGCATCGGCAGCCCGACCGACACGGCCAAGAACAAGACGCTGCGTGGGGGTGTCAACGACCTCCAGTACGGCGTGGACCTCCTCGGTCTCGGTGGCCTCGACCTGCTCGATGCCATCGACCAGCTCACGGTCGGGGCCGACCAGGTGCACGGGGGCACGTCCCAGGTGGCCCAGGGTGCGAAGGACCTCGGCGCGGGCGCCTCGAAGCTCGCCGACGGATCGAGCCAGGTCGCCACGGGTGCGGGCCAGCTCGATGCCGGCGTCGGCAAGCTCGCGGACGGCGCGGGGCAGCTCGACGACGGTGCGGGCAAGCTCAGCGACGGTGCCGGCCAGCTCTCCGACGGTCTCGCCGACGCGGCGGACGGAACGAGCCAGCTCGCGGCCGGTCTGACCGACGCGGCGGCCGGTGCGCCCCAGCTCAAGGACGGCGCGCAGCGTCTCTCCGACGAGGGCACGAAGAAGCTCGTCGCTGCCGGCAAGGCCACGGCCGCCGACTACGGCGAGAAGTACGCCCTCATCGAGGTCGGTGCCCAGCGCGCCAAGGCCGAGGGGATGGCCTACGGCGCGCCCACAGGCGCCATGGGCGCCACGGCGTACTCGTACGAGCTCGCCGGTGTCGACGGGCAGGGCTCGGCGAACCTGGGTCGGGCCGCTGGCGCGGCCGCTGTGTTCGGTCTCGCCGGTGGCGCGGTTCTGCTGCGCCGCCGCTTCCTCTGACGGCACAGTGTGACAGCGGCGGCCACGGATCCCTCGGGTCCGTGGCCGTCGTCGTGCGTCGCGGCGCCGTCGTCGCGGGCCGAAGCCGTCAGGCAGGCTTGCGGCAGATGAAGATCGCCGTGCCGGGGATGACGCGTCCGCGCAGGGGAGACCATCCGCCCCACGGCTCCTCGTGGCCCTCCGGCCACTCGGGCTCGACGAGGTCGACGAGGACGAGCCCGGCGGCCGTGACCTCCCGCACCCGGTCGCCCACCGTGCGGTGGTGCTCGACGTAGGTCGCGTGGCCCTCGTCGTCCTGCTCGACGTAGGGCGTGCGGTCGAAGTAGGAGTGGCGCGCCGTCAGCCCGGCCGGCCCCGGGTCGTCGGGGAAGGCCCACCGCACCGGGTGGGTCGTCGAGAAGACGAAGCGCCCACCGGGGTGCAGCACGCGGGCGGCCTCCGCCATGACGACGTCGGAGTCCGCGACGAAGGGCACGACGCCGTATGCCGTGAAGACGGTGTCGAAGGACGCGTCGGCGAAGGGGAGGGCGCGTCCGTCGCACTGGGCGAACGGCACGCGGGTGACCGCGTCGGGGCTGTCGCCGAGCGCCGCGTTGACGGCCACGCCGGTCGCGACCATGCCGGCCGACAGGTCGGTGGCCACGACGGTCGCGCCGTGGGCCGCGAGCCAGCGGGAGCACTGCCCCGAGCCGGCGCCGATCTCGAGCACGACCTGGCCGGCCGGGTCGCCGAGCAGCCGCGCCTCCTCCTCGCGCAACCGCTCCGGCCCCCAGACGAAGTCCGTGTCGCCGAGGAACGACCCGTGCTCGACGTAGTACGACGCCGCCTCGCCGTCCCACCACGTGCGGTTCGCGGCGGCCGTCTCGTCCGGGGGAGCGGGACGACGGGTGGCCTCGGTGGGCGTGCTCACGGCATACGTGCTCTCTTTTGACCGGCTGGTGACAGCGCGGATAGGATTGCCGAGCACATCCGTGTGCGCACGATCAATGTTGCACCTGTCCACAAGGCATCGAGGCGCAGGCCGTCAGGCCCACCGCCCCGAGGTCCCCAATCTAACTGTCCACAATCGGAGTTCCTACTACATGACTGCCAACACGGTCGAGAAGACCGCGCCTGAGATCGCCATCAACGACATCGGCTCTCAGGAAGACATCCTTGCGGCGATCGACGCCACCATCAAGGACTTCAACGACGGCGACATCGTCGAGGGTCGCATCGTCAAGGTCGACCGGGACGAGGTCCTGCTCGACATCGGCTACAAGACCGAGGGCGTCATCCCCTCGCGCGAGCTGTCCATCAAGCACGACGTCGACCCGGGCGAGATCGTCAAGGTCGGTGACGAGGTCGAGGCCCTCGTCCTCCAGAAGGAGGACAAGGAAGGCCGTCTGATCCTGTCCAAGAAGCGTGCGCAGTACGAGCGCGCCTGGGGCACGATCGAGAAGGTCAAGGAGGAGGACGGCGTCGTCACCGGCACCGTCATCGAGGTCGTCAAGGGTGGTCTCATCCTCGACATCGGCCTCCGCGGCTTCCTGCCCGCCTCGCTCGTCGAGATGCGTCGTGTTCGCGACCTCCAGCCGTACGTCGGCAAGGAGATCGAGGCCAAGATCATCGAGCTCGACAAGAACCGCAACAACGTGGTCCTTTCGCGCCGTGCCTGGCTCGAGCAGACGCAGTCCGAGGTGCGCACGACGTTCCTCAAGGAGCTCCAGAAGGGCCAGGTCCGTTCGGGCGTCGTGTCCTCCATCGTCAACTTCGGTGCGTTCGTGGACCTCGGCGGCGTCGACGGTCTCGTCCACGTCTCGGAGCTGTCGTGGAAGCACATCGACCACCCGTCCGAGGTCGTCGAGGTCGGCACCGAGGTCACCGTCGAGGTGCTCGACGTCGACATGGACCGTGAGCGTGTCTCCCTGTCGCTGAAGGCGACGCAGGAGGACCCGTGGCAGCACTTCGCTCGCACGCACGCCATCGGCCAGGTCGTCCCCGGCAAGGTCACCAAGCTCGTCCCCTTCGGTGCGTTCGTGCGCGTCGAGGACGGCATCGAGGGCCTCGTCCACATCTCCGAGCTGGCCGAGCGCCACGTGGAGCTGCCGGAGCAGGTCGTCAACGTCGGCGACGAGATCTTCGTCAAGGTCATCGACATCGACCTCGAGCGTCGCCGCATCTCGCTGTCGCTCAAGCAGGCCAACGACCAGGCCGTCGCGGCGTCGGAGTTCGACCCGACCCTCTACGGCATGGCCGCCGAGTACGACGAGCAGGGCAACTACAAGTACCCCGAGGGCTTCGACCCGGAGACGAACGAGTGGCTCGAGGGCTTCGACGCCCAGCGCGAGAAGTGGGAGCGTCAGTACGCCGACGCCCACGCTCGCTGGGAGTCCCACAAGGCCCAGGTCGACGCCGCGACGAAGGCCGACGCCGAGGCTGCGGCCAACGCCGGCTCCGCGACGTCGTACTCGTCCGCGACCGGTGACGTCGCCGAGGCCGGCGACGCCGACCGCGGCGAGCGCGCCCCGCGCAACGCCCCGGCCCCGGTCGAGGGCACGCTGGCTTCGGACGAGGCGCTCGCTGCGCTTCGCGAGAAGCTGACGGGCAACTGACGCCAGTCACTGCTCGGAGCGACACGCTCTGAAAGAGCCCCGGACCCCTGTGGTCCGGGGCTCTTTCGCGTCCTGCGTCTCAGGATGCAAGAAGGCTCAGGACTCATTTCCGACTGAATCACTAGGAATTCCGAGTTGCGTAGGAGCGTCGTTGCCCGCGAATTGCCTTGCGGCACAGACAAACCGGCGTTGCTGCGCGTGGTGGAAGAGCCTGTCGCACTGAGGAGAAAGCACGCATTTCGACGATTGACGGGCTGCCCAGCGCCTTCGTAGTGTCGTCGACAGGTCAAGAGTTCCAGCGTCAAGCCCCGGCTCGCTGGACAGCAACCCTCCACCGCGGCGGGGTGCTCCGGGTGAGGACCAGGCCGTCGCCAGCAGGCGACGGCAAGCGCGGACTCGAAGTGGTCGGGTCCAGGACCGAGGAGCCGACATGGCGCGCACGACGAGCACCCACCTCGTGCTCCGCCGCCACGTCGACCTGCTCCGCGTGTCCAGCGCGCTCTGTCGTCCCTGACGACGTCCTGGCCGCCGAGACCTCGGCCGGCCGGTCGGCGCCCGGCCCAGCGGTGACCCCGTGGGGCTCGGACGCCAGCACGCACCCCCGCGGCCGCCGCCGCGCCCTGCCACCCGTCCGGTGACGGGTGCCCGAGCCATCCCTCCAGGAGCCTCACGTGCCATCCCTCTCCACGGTCCGGCGCTCAGCGCCGCCGACCACCACGTCGTCATCGTCGTCCTCGCCGCCTTCGCCGGCCGAGCCCACGGCGGGAGCGTCGACGTCCGCCCTCTCGGCCGCCCCGGCGCCGGCAACCCACTCGGTCCCGCCGTCCGGAGGCGGGCCGGTCCTCACCGTCGTCCCGCGGCGCAACCCGTGGACATGGGTCGGCGTCGCCGGCGTCGGACTGCTCGTGGCGATGTTCGTCAACGGCCTCGTCACCAACCCCGGCTGGGACTGGGCGACCTTCGGTCGCTACTTCGCCACCGAAACCGTCATCCGGGCTCTCGGCACGACGATCCAGCTCACCGTCCTCGGGACCGTGGCCGGCTTCGCCCTGGGGCTCGTCCTCGCGGCCATGCGACTGTCGTCCAACGCGTTCCTGCGGACCGTCGCGTGGGCCTACATCTGGGCGTTCCGGTCGATCCCGCTCATCGTCCAGCTGCTCTTCTGGTTCAACATCGCCTACCTCTACCAGACGATCAGCGTCGGGCTGCCGTTCGGGCCGTCCTTCGGCAGCGTCGAGACCAACGACCTCTTCGGGGCCCTGGGCGCCGCGGTGCTCGGGCTCGCCCTGCACCAGGCGGCCTACGCGGCCGAGATCATCCGCGGCGGCATCCTCTCCGTCGACGAGGGGCAACGCGAGGCGGCCTCGGCGCTCGGCATCCCGCGGCGCCGCCAGTTCGCGAGGATCGTCCTGCCGCAGGCGATGCGCTCGATCCTGCCCAACGCCGCCAACGAGGTGATCAGCCTCTTCAAGGGCACCTCGATCGTCTCCGTGCTCGCGATCCCGGAGCTCTTCTACCAGGTGCAGGTGATCTACGGCCGCAACTCCCGCGTCGTGCCGCTGCTCCTCGTGGCGACGGTCTGGTACATCATCCTCACGACGCTCCTGTCGATCGGGCAGTACTACGTCGAGCGGCACTTCGCCCGTGGCAGTGCCCGGTCGCTGCCGCCCACACCGCTCCAGCGGCTCCGGGCCCGGTGGGCCGGCATCGCGACCCAGGCAGCGCGTCGTCCCGAGGAGGTCGCCCGATGACCGCCGCCGTCGACCTCCGCGGTGTGACGAAGTCGTTCGGGGCCCACCGGGTGCTCGACGACGTCGACCTCGAGCTGGCGGAGGGCACCGTCACGGTCGTCCTCGGACCGTCGGGGTCGGGCAAGTCCACGCTGCTGCGCACCATCAACCACCTGGAGAAGATCGACCGGGGTCAGGTGCGGGTCAACGGGACGCTCATCGGCTACCGGCAGGTGGGTGACCGTCTCCACGAGCTGCCCGAGCGCGACATCCTGCGCCAGCGCAGCCGCATCGGCTTCGTCTTCCAGCAGTTCAACCTCTTCCCGCACCTCACCGTCCTCGAGAACGTCGTCGAGGCGCCGGTGTCGGCGCAGCGCCGCAAGCGCTCCGAGGTCGAGGTCGGGGCCAGGACGCTGCTGGAGCGAGTCGGGCTGGCGGACAAGGCGGCTGCCTACCCGCGCCAGCTCTCCGGTGGTCAGCAGCAGCGGGTCGCCATCGCCCGAGCCCTCGCGCTGCAGCCCGACGTCATCCTCTTCGACGAGCCGACGTCGGCTCTCGACCCCGAGCTCGTCGGCGAGGTCCTCGCCGTCATCAAGGAGCTCGCCCGCGACGGGACCACCCTCGTCGTCGTCACGCACGAGGTCGGCTTCGCCCGCGAGGTCGCCGACACCGTCGTCTTCCTCGACGGCGGCAGGGTCGTCGAGCAGGGACCGCCCGAGCAGGTCATCGACCACCCTGCCCACGAACGCACGCGAGCCTTCCTCGACCGCGTCCTCTGACCCCACCACCCCACCACCCCACGCCCCTCAGGCCGTCCCGGCCACCCATGACTCGCACCCCTCGGGTGCCGAGAGGAGTCCTCATGCCCGCACGTCCCCACCCCGTCCACCGCCCGACGACGTATGCCGTCACGGTCCTCGCCGCCGCCGCCGTCGCGCTCACCGCCTGCTCCGGAGCCGCCGAGGCCAGGTCGGGCGCGGCGGCCGGCTCGACCGCGCCGGCGGGCCCGGCCGTCAACACCTCGCCGGACCAGAAGCGCATCACCGCCACCACGGACGAGAAGGCCGCGGCCCTGCTGCCCGCGGGCATCCGAGAGCGGGGCACGATCACGGCCGCCAACGCCGGAGCGGGTGGCGGCACGCCGCCGCTCGTCTTCACCGCCGACGACGACAAGACCGTCATCGGCGTCGAGGTCGACCTCGCGCACCTCTTCGCCGACAAGCTCGGCCTCGAGGTCGAGACGCCGGCGACGAGCTGGGAGAACGTCTTCCTCGGGATCGACTCGGGGCGGTACGACGTCGCCCTGACCAACGTCACGGTCACGGAGGAGCGCAAGGAGAAGTACGACTTCGCGACGTACCGCAAGGACGACCTCGCCTTCGAGGCGCCGAAGGGCGGAACGTGGAAGGTGACGAGCGGCAGGGACATCGCCGGCAAGACCATCGCCGTCGGGTCCGGCACCAACCAGGAGAAGATCCTGCTCGACTGGAACGAGGCCAACGTCAAGGCGGGCCTCGCGCCTGCCGAGGTGAAGTACTTCCAGTCGCAGACGGACTACTACCTGGCCCTGTCGTCGCACCGGATCGACGCGTACTTCGGCCCGAACCCGAGCGTCGCCTACCACGTCGCCACGGCCGGCCAGACCGAGGCCATCGGCCATTTCTCGGGTGCCGGTGACTCCCTCCAGGGACTCATCGCCGTGCTCACGAAGAAGGGCTCGGGTCTCGCCGCGCCCTACGCCGCCGCCATCAACTCGGCGATCGCCGACGGCAGCTACGCGAGGGTCCTCAAGCGCTGGAACCTCAGCACCGAGGGCCTCGAGAAGTCCGAGATCAACCCGCCCGGCCTGCCCAAGACCGACTGAGCCCGCAACCATCCAGGAGACGAATCACCATGCACCACAGCAAGACCCACGCGCCTGCTCGTCGCCGTGCGCTCGTCGTCGCGGCCGCCGTCCTGTCGACGGTCGGTGTGCTCGGAGCCTGCGCCGACCCGGTCAGCACCGGGACCACGCAGGTGGATCCCAAGGCTCTCGGCGACTCGAAGGTCCTCCCGGTCTCCTTCGACACGTCGGCCGACGCTAAGCGCCCGGTGGGCACCCTGCACAAGGAGATCGCGGCGACCCTGCCGGCCGACGTCAGGGCCAGGGGCACCCTGGTCATCGGC
Source organism: Terrabacter sp. 2TAF16 (assembly GCF_052115065.1). Taxonomy (NCBI): domain Bacteria; kingdom Bacillati; phylum Actinomycetota; class Actinomycetes; order Micrococcales; family Intrasporangiaceae; genus Terrabacter; species Terrabacter sp. 2TAF16. The sequence goes on along the minus strand of NZ_JBFRFZ010000001.1, from coordinate 342,678 downwards.
AGCGGCGGCGCGGGCGGCGGCATACCTCCTCTGGCGTTCACGGCCGACGACAACAAGACCCCGATCGGGGTGGAGGTCGACGTGGCCCACCTCGTCGCGGACATCCTCGGCCTCAAGCCCGACGTGCAGACGACGAGCTGGGAGAACCTGTTCATCGGCATCGACTCGGGCAAGTACCAGGTCGCGATCTCCAACGTCGGCGTCTCGGAGGAGCGCAAGGAGAAGTACGACTTCGCGACGTACCGTCTCGGGCTGCACGCGTTCGAGGCCAAGAAGGGCTCGACGCTGCAGGTGCGGGGGCCGGCCGACGTCTCGGGCAGGAAGGTGGCCGTCGGGTCGGGCACCCTGCAGGAGGCGATCCTGCTGCGCTGGAACGAGGAGAACGAGAAGGCCGGACGGCCCCCCGCCGAGCTCGTCTACTACCAGGGCACGACGGAGTACTACCTCGCCCTCGACTCCGGACGCATCGACCTCTACCTCGGCCCGAACCCCACCGCGACCTACCACGTCGTCACGGCCGGCAAGACGCAGATCGTCGGCACCGTGTCGTCGAGCTTCCCGATCCCCGGGAAGGTCGGGGTCCTGACGAAGAAGGACAACGGCCTGGTCAAGCCCATCTCGGACGCCATCAACGCTGCCATCGCGGACGGCAGCTACGGCAAGGTCCTCGCCCGCTGGGGCCTCACCGCCGAGGCGGTGCCGGCCTCCGAGGTCAACCCGGCGGGGCTGCCCAAGCCGACCGAGACCTCGGACCAGTGAGGGACTGACATGGCCACCATCGTCACCCTCGCCTCGAGCCCGTCCGCGGCGTCCCGCACGGATGCCGTCCTCGGCCACATCGAACGCCGTCTCACGGTCCGCGGCCACGACGTCCAGCGTGTCGTCATCCGTGACCTGCCCGCCGAGGCGCTGCTGCGCGCCGACGTGGCCGATCCGCAGATCGCCGCCGTCGTGGCGCAGATCGAGGCGGCCGATGCGGTCGTCGTCACGACCCCCGTCTACAAGGCGGCCTACACCGGGTTGCTCAAGACGTTGCTCGACGTGCTCCCGCAGTACGCGTTGCGCGGCAAGTCGGTGCTCCCCGTGGCCACCGGCGGCAGCGCGGCCCACGTGCTCGCGGTCGACTACGCGCTTCGGCCGGTCCTCGTCTCGCTCGGCGCCGAGCACGTCACCCAGGGCTGGTTCGTGCTCGCCTCCGACGTGCAGGTCTTTCCGGCCGACGGGAGCGTGCTGCTCTCGGAGGCCGCCTCCCGAGCCCTGCACCAGGTGACGGAGTCGTTCCTGTCACACGTCGCACGGCACCGCCGCGACGAGGTGCCCGCCCTCGACGACGACGTCGTGCTGCGGGTGTCCCCGCACGACGACGTCGCGGCCCCGCTGCTCGAGGACCTCGTCGTCGAGTACGGCACGCGCTACGGCCTGTCGACGCCGCACACGCAGCTGACGGAGGTCCCGGTCAGCGACTTCGAGGGACCCCACGGGGCGTTCGTCGTCATCCTGCGGGGCGGGCAGACGATCGCCGGCGGTGCGATCCGCCGCTACGACGACACCACGGCCGAGGTGAAGCGGGTCTGGACCAACGCCCAGTTCAGGCGGCAGGGGCTCGCCCGCCGCGTCCTGCTCGAGCTCGAGAAGGCCGCCGCGGGCCTGGGCTACCGGAGGATCCACCTCACCACGGGTCCGCGCCAGCCGGAGGCCCGTGCCCTCTACCTCGCAGCCGGCTACCTGCCGGCCTTCGACCTGCACGCCGACCCGGAGTCGATCGGCCCGCACGCCTTCGACAAGGAACTGCCGGCCGGCACCGTCCGATCTGCCTCAGCCGCAGGCGGACCGGGCCCCGCGATCGTCAACGGCGCCGCGCCGACCGCGCCCGACGGAGCAACCGGAGCGACCGGGGCGGCCGCGGGTCTGCGCTCCTACCGGGACTGGGGCGCGGCGTGACCGACCGACGGATCGTTATCGTGGGCGCCGGACCGCGGGCGCTCGGCCTCGTCGAGCGGATCGGCGCCAATGCCCGCGTGGTCGGCAGCCCGAGGGAGCGGGTGGAGGTGCACGTCGTCGACCCGCACCCGCCGGGCGGCGGGCGCATCTGGCGGTCGGCGCAGTCGCCCCTGCTCTGGATGAACTCCGAGGCGCAGGACGTCACGGTCTTCACCGACGCGTCCGTCACGTGCGACGGCCCGGTCGTGCCCGGGCCGTCCCTCGCCGAGTGGGCGGCCGGCCCCGATGCGAGCGCAGCCGCCGCGGCCCTGTCGGCGCATGACTTCGCGCCGCGCGTCGTCCAGGCCGACTACCTCGAGTGGGCCTGGCGACGAGTCGTCTCGACCCTGCCGGAGCACGTCACCGTCCACGCCCATGCGGACCGGGCCGTCGAGCTGCACGGGACCGGCGCCGAGGGTGGACACCAGCAGGTCACCCTCGCTCGTGGTGCGGTGCTCGAGGGCGACCTCGTCGTGCTCGCCCAGGGCTATCTCGACCAGGCGCACGCGCCGAACGAGCAGCGGCTGCTCGACGACGCCGCGTCACGGGGGCTCACCTACGTCCCGCCGGGTCACACGGCCGACCTCGAGCTCGAGGGCCTGCGCGCGGGCGAGCCCGTCGTCGTCCGCGGCATGGGTCTGGCCTTCATCGATCTCGTCGTCCTCCTCGGCGAGGGCCGCGGCGGCACCTTCACCGGCGAGGGCACGCAGCTGACCTACCACCCGAGCGGACGCGAGCCGGTCCTGCACGTCGGGTCCCGTCGTGGCGTGCCGTACCACGCCAAGCTCGGTTACGAGGTGCGAGCGGCCGCCTCCGGACCGGCGCCCATGCGACACCTGACCCGTGAGCGCCTCACGGCCCTCGGTGCGGGCACGGCGGCACTCGACTACCGGACCCAGGTCTGGCCCCTCGTCGTGCTCGAGCTCGCGGTGGCGCACTACCGCCGGCTCTTCGAGGCCCATCCCGAGCGCACACGCGGCACCTTCGAGGCGCTCGAGCGCGCCCTGGTCACGGCCGACGTCACCAGCGGTGAGCTCACGGCCGTCGCCCTGACGCACCTCGCAGACCCCGAGGACGTCTTCGACATCGAGCGGATCGACCGGCCCCTCCGTGCTGTCATCGACCACACCACGCGGCCCACCGACGTCGAGCGCGTCGTCGCCGAGCACATCCGCCTCGACGTCGTCCGGCGCGCCGACGCGTCGCGATCGAGCGACCGCGCCGTCTTCGACACGCTGCTCGGGGTGTATGCGGCCCTGGCGGAGCTCGTCGTGTCTGGTCGCCTCCTCGACGAGGACCGGGTGCGTCACGTCGAGCGCCACTTCCACGGGCTCTTCTCGTTCCTCGCGAGCGGTCCGCCGCCTCGCCGCCTCGCCGAGCTGCTCGCGCTGCACCGGGCGGGCGTCGTCCGCTTCCTCGGCCCCGACCTCGAGCTCACGATCGAGGAGGGTGCGTTCGTCGGGAGGTCCGGAGACCGCGTGGTGCGGGCGCGGGCCGCCGTGGACGCCCGGCTGCCCCGCCCCGACAGCGCCCTCGTCACCGACCCCCTCGTCGCCGGGCTGCTGGCCGCGGGCGAGCTGCGCTCGCGACCCGTCATGGCCGCCGACGGAACTGCCATCGGCGCGGGGCAGCTCGTCGCCGACGCCCGGGCCCGCGCCGTCCGCGCCGACGGCACCGTGCACCCACGCCGTTACCTCCTCGGGCCCGCCGTGTCGGGCTCCGCCGGCGCCGGAGGCTTCTCCCGGCCCCGCTTCAACGGGCCCGGCTTCCGCCAGAACGACGCCGTCGCCCGGGACCTGCTCACCGTCGCCGTGAGCGACCGAGCCACCGCCCGCCTCCGACTCGCCCCGCATCCCGTTCCCACCACGAGAGACAAGGACCACCGCCATGCCAGTTGAGTTCCTCGGCATCGCCGCCAACCACGACGGCACCGAGACGAGAGCCCGGAGCGCCGGCGCCCTCGACCTGCCGTATGCCGTCAAGCTCGCCCGAGCCCACGAGGACAACGGGTGGGACCGCGTCCTCTTCGCCTACCACTCCGGATCGCCCGACCCCGCCCAGGTCGCCGCGCACGTCGCGGCCCACACCGAGCGGCTCAACCTCGTCGTCGCGCACCGACCCAACACGGCCTACCCGACCCTGACGGCGAAGACCTTCGCCACGCTCGACCACATCAGCAACGGCCGGTTCGAGGTCCACGTCATCACCGGTGGCAGCGCGGCGGACCAGTCCGCCGAGGGTGACCACCTCGACAAGGACGCCCGCTACGCCCGCACCCGGGAGTTCATCCGGATCCTCAAGCAGGCGTGGACGAGCGACGAGCCGTTCGACTTCGACGGCGAGCACTACCGGTTCGAGAACTTCCTCGCGGACATCAAGCCGCTCCAGACCCCGCGCCCACGGATCTCGTTCGGCGGGTCGAGCCCGGCGGCATACGCCGTCGGGGCGCAGGAGGCGGACGTCTTCGCGCTCTGGGGCGAGCCGCTCGCCGGGACGGCGGAGCAGATCGAGACGATCCGCGCCGCTGCCGCGGCCGCCGGGCGCGCGCTCCCGACGATCCAGGTCGCGTTCCGACCGATCCTCGGGGCCACGGACGAGCTGGCCTGGGAGAAGGCCGAGCGCACGCTCGGCGACATCCACGCGCTCCAGGCCGAAGGCGCCTCCGTCTCGCGGGGCCGACTGCGCCGCAGCGGCTCCCAGCCCGAGAATGCCGGCTCGCAGCGGCTGCTCGCGGCCGCGGAGGCGGGGGAGCGCCACGACCGCGCCCTCTGGACCGCGACGTCCGCCGCGACCGGTGGCGGCGGCAACTCCACGGCCCTCGTCGGCACGCCCGAGACCGTTGCGGCGGCGCTGCTCGACTACTACGACCTCGGCGTGCGGATCTTCTCCGCCCGCGGCTACCACCTCTACGACGATGCCGTGGACGTCGGGCGGCACGTCATCCCGCTCGTGCGCGAGGAGGTCGCGCGTCGGGAGGCAGCGACCGCCGCGACGACGCCTGCCGACCACGAGGCCGTCGCGTGAGCGCCCGGGACGAGTGGCTCGCGTGGCGCGCCGCTCGCGAGGGCGATCTCGCCCAGGAGCACGGCTGGCTCTCGCTGACCGGCTTCGCCTGGCTGCCGGACCGGCCGACGAGCCTGCCCGGTCTCCCCGGCCTCTGGTGGACGGACGCCTCCGGTGCCCACGTCGAGGCGACCGTGAGCGAGGGGCTGGGCGTCGACGGCGAGCCCGTCGCCGGGCGGGCCACGGCGGACGTCGAGGAGGCTGGGTCGCGGCTCTGGGTGCAGCACGGCGAGCGCGTCGTCGAGCTGCTCCGGAGGGGCGGGCGGCTCGCGGTGCGCACCCGGGACCCGCGGGCCACGACGCGCCGGGACTTCGCCGGTGTGCCGACGTGGGAGCACGATCCGGACTGGGTGCGCCCCGGACGGTTCACGGCCGCCGACCCCCCGGCGCGAGTGGAGGTGCGCACCGCCCGTGACGACCTCGTCCAGCACTCCACGGTCGTCGGCACCGTCGACGTCGACATCGACGGCGTGCGCCACCGGCTCAGCGCGGTCGGCGCCGGAGAGGGCCTCGGACTCCTCTTCCACGACACGACGAACGGCTCGCTCTCGGCGCCCTGGCGCACCGTCACGACGTCGTCCCCGGACCCCGACGGCAACGTCGTCGTCGACTTCAACCGGGCCATCAACCTCCCCTTCGCCTTCACGGCGTACGGCACCTGCCCGGGGCCGGTCACGGGCAACCGGATCGCCGTGCCCGTCACAGCGGGTGAGAAGCGGCCGACATGAGGTTCTGCACGTACACGTTGCTCGACACGAGCCCCGACCCCGTCACCGGGGTCGCCCGCTCCCAGACGGAGGCCTTCGAGCACGTCGCGCGCCAGGCCGTGTGGGCCGAGGAGCTCGGCTTGGACGCGTTCGGGGTGGGGGAGCGGCACGCCCAGCGCTTCGTCTCGTCCTCGCCGCCCGTCGTCCTCGCGCACGTCGCGGCGCGCACGTCCCGCATCCGCCTCATGACGACCGTGACGGTGCTCTCGCTCCTCGACCCCGTCCGCGTCGCCGAGGACTACGCGACGCTCGACCACCTGAGCGGTGGACGGCTCGACGTCGTCATCGGCAAGGGCAACGACCCCGACCAGAACGCCCTCTTCGGCTACGACCTCGACGGCCAGTGGGAGCGCAACGCCGAGAAGTACGAGCTCTTGCGACGGCTGTGGCGCGAGGAGCGGGTCACGTGGTCGGGACGCTTCCGTCCCCCGCTCGTCGACGCGACGACCCAGCCGCGGCCGCTCCAGCAGCCCATCCCCGTCTGGCACGGCTCGGCGAGCTCGACCGCGTCGACCGAGCTCGCCGCGCGCTGGGGCGACCCGCTCTTCTCCGCCAACGGCTTCCACCCCTTGGAGACCTACGCCGCCCTCGTGCGGCACTACCGCGAGCGGTGGGAGCTGCACGGCCACGACCCGGCCGACGCGGTCGTCGGTGCCGGATTCCTCGGGCTCCTCGTCGCCGACACGACACAGGAGGCGCTGCGCCTGTACGAGCCGGCGTTCGAGGCGTTCCGGCGCTCGCCGGGTGCCGTGCACAACCGCCTGCCCTTCTCGACGCTGGAGGAGTACGCCCGCGACAGCTCCGCGTTGATCGGCTCGCCGGCCGAGGTCGTCGACAACATCGGGCGCTACCGAGAGGCCTTCGGCCACGAGCTCTCCGGTGTCTCGCTCGACGTGCCGGGCCTGCCGGAGAGCGTGACCCGGCGCAGCGTCGAGCGGTTCTTCGCAGACGTGGCCCCGGTCGTGCGACGCGAGTACCCGTCGCGACAGGAGTTCAGACACGCGTTGAATGCCTGACGCACCAAAGCCGCAATCGGTGCACCTGCGCGGCTAGGTTTGCCGGGTGCAGTCATCGGTGACCCAACCCCAGAGCGCCACGCCCGGGTCCGGGGGACCCCCGCCCGAGGTAGGTCCACCCCCGCGACGGTCGAGCGGGCGGGCTTGGGAGTGGTCGCTCGCGGCGCTCCTGCTGCTGCCCAACCTCGTGCTGCTCATCGTCTTCACGTACCGCCCGCTGCTCGACAACATCAGGCTGTCGTTCACCGACTGGAACATCTCCTCGCCCATCGCCAACCCCGTGGGCCTGTCGAACTACATCGAGTGGTTCGGGCGTGACGACACGAAGATCATCCTGCGCAACACCCTCGTCTTCACCGTCGCCACCGTCGGCATCTCCATGGCGGTCGGGCTCGGCCTCGCCCTGCTGCTCGACCAGAAGCTCAAGGGGCGCAACATCGTCCGCTCGGTCGTCTTCGCGCCGTTCGTCATCTCGGGCGCCGCGATCGGCATCGCCTTCCAGTTCGTCTTCGACCCGCAGTTCGGCCTCGTCCGCGACCTGCTCGCGCGGATCGGTGTCGCCTCGCCGGACTTCTACCAGCAGCCCGGCTGGGCGCTCTTCATGGTGACCGTCACCTACATCTGGAAGAACCTCGGCTACACCTTCGTCATCTACCTCGCCGCCCTGCAGGGGCGGCGCGCCGACCTCGACGAGGCGGCCGAGATCGACGGCGCCACTGCGTGGACCCGTTTCCGACGCGTCCTCATGCCCCAGCTGCGCCCGACGACGTTCTTCCTGTCGATCACGGTGCTGCTCAGCTCGGTCCAGGTCTTCGACATCATCAACGTCATGACCCGGGGCGGGCCGCAGGGCAACGGCACGACCACCCTCGTCTACCAGGTCTACCAGGAGACGTTCGTCAACCAGCGCGCCGGCTACGGCGCCACCGTCGCCACCGTCATGTTCGTCATCCTGCTCGCCGTCACGGTGGTCCAGGTGCGCTTCATGGACAGGGGGAAGCAGGCATGAGCACGTCCACCATCGTCGGGACCCGCGACGACGAGCAGGTCCCGACGACCGGCGGGCAGCGACGGCGGCGACGGACGTCGCACCAGGTCGAGGCCTCGGCGCACCACCGCGGACCGATGTGGACCGCAGCGGGTTACGCCGGCATGGTCCTCGTCGTCCTCGTCATCGCCGTCCCGCTCTTCTGGATCCTGCTCACCTCGTTCAAGGAGCGCGGTGACATCTACGTCCGGCCGGCCCAGTGGTGGCCGGACCCGGCGACGGGCCAGAACTACAGTGAGCTGACGACCCGCATCCCGTTCTTCGACTACGTCCGCAACTCGGTCATCATCACGTCGGCGACCTCGGTCGCCAAGATCGTGCTCGGCGTCATCAGCGCGTACGCCCTGTCGCTGCTGCGCTTCCCGGGACGCTCGGTCGTCTTCCTCGTCGTCATCGCAGCACTCATGGTGCCCAACCAGATCACCGTCATCAGCAACTACGCGCTCGTCGCGCAGCTCGGCTGGCGCAACACCTTCCAGGGCATCATCATCCCGCTCGCGGGCGTCGCCTTCGGCACCTTCCTCATGCGCAACCAGTTCCTCAGCCTGCCCGGCGAGATCATCGAGGCCGCGCGCCTCGACGGGGCCGGACCGATGAAGCTGCTGTGGCGCGTCGTCATGCCGATGTCGTGGCCGACCCTCGTGGCCTTCGCGCTCATCACCGTGGTCAACGAGTGGAACGAGTACCTCTGGCCGTTCCTCATGTCCGACGACGAGACGACGGCGCCGTTGCCGGTCGGCCTGACGTTCCTCCAGAACAATGACGGCGTCACGAACTGGGGGCCGGTCATGGCGGGCACCGTCCTGGCCATGCTGCCGATCCTCGTCCTCTTCCTCTTCCTCCAACGACAGATGATCAAGGGCCTCACGGCGGGGGCCGTGAAGAGCTGAACCCGGCTCTGTCGCATACCGATCCATTCCCACGACCCCACCCACCACCACAGGGAAAGGCACCATCCATGAACGAGTTCTCACGTCGAGGCTTCCTCGGCCTCGCCGGCGCGGCCGGCGTCGCCGGTCTCGCGGCCTGCGCGGGCACCGGCACGTCCCCGACGACGGGCGGCGGTGGCGGCTCGAGCAACACCATCGAGTTCTGGAGCAACCACCCCGGGAACAGCAAGCCGGTCGAGCAGGAGATCATCAAGGCCTTCGAGGCGGCCAACTCGGGCCTCAAGGTCAAGCTCGTCGACGCCGGCAAGAACTACGAGGAGGTCGCGCAGAAGTTCAACGCCTCGCTCGCCGGCGGCTCGCTGCCCGACGTCGTCGTCGTCTCGGACGTCACGTGGTTCAACTTCGCGCTCAACAAGCAGCTGAGCCCGCTCGACGAGCTGCTGTCGACGGCCAAGATGGACACGTCCGACTACGTCGATGCGCTCTACAACGACTACAACCTCGACGACAAGCACTACGCGCTGCCGTTCTCCCGGTCGACACCGCTCTTCTACTACAACAAGGACCTCTGGAAGGCCGCCGGTCTCGAGGACCGTGGCCCGAAGGACTGGGACGAGTTCCTCACGTGGGCACCGAAGCTCAAGGCCGCCGCCGGCTCCGACAAGATCGTCATGGAGCTGCCCGACGGCTCGAACTACCTCGACTGGGTCTTCCAGAACATCGTGTGGGGCTACGGCGGTGCCTACTCCAAGGAGTGGACGCCGACGTTCTCGGACCCCAACACGGTCAAGGCCGGCACCTACCTGCAGAACCTCGCCAAGGACGGCTACCTCAAGCTGTCCAAGGACCCCGCGCCGGACTTCACGGCCGGCATCGTCGGCTGCAGCATGATGTCGACCGGGTCGCTCGGCGGCGTGGCCAAGGACGCGAAGTTCCCGGTGGGCACGGCGTTCCTGCCGACCGACGGCAACTGCCCGACGGGTGGCGCGGGCGTCGGCATCCCGGCCAACATCTCGGACGACCGCAAGAAGAACGCGCTGAAGTTCATCGAGTTCCTCACCAACGCCCAGAACACCGTCACCTTCACGCAGGCCACCGGCTACATGCCCGTGCGCAAGTCGGCCGTGGACCTTCCGGAGGAGAAGGCGTTCCTCGAGAAGAACCCCAACGCCAAGACGGCGATCGAGCAGCTGCCCAAGACCCGGTCGCAGGACAACGTCCGCGTGCTGCTGCCCGGCGGTGGCGCCCGGATCGGCAAGGGCCTCGACCAGATCGTCCAGGGCCAGGACGTCGCGACCGTCTTCAAGGGCCTCGACGCCGAGAGCCAGCAGGTCTTCGACTCGCAGATCAAGAGCAAGCTCGGCGCCTGACGCGCTGCCGCACCACCCCGGTCGTATGCCGTCCGGCGGGCCCCGCACGGACCTGCCGGACGGCTCCGGAGTGACGTGGGAGGCGGCGAGCACGCTCGCGCCCTCCCACGTCCCCGGTCCCGGACCCCGAACCAGAACGACCCGAGAGGCCACCGATGGCAACCGTGTACTTCGACGAGGCGACTCGTCGGTTCTCCAAGGACGACGCCGCCCCGGCGGTCGACGGCATCACGCTCGACATCGCCGACGGTGAGTTCCTCGTCCTCGTCGGCCCCTCGGGCTGCGGCAAGTCGACGACCCTGCGGATGCTCGCGGGTCTCGAGCCGGTCGACGGCGGGCGCATCCTCGTCGACGGCCACGACCAGAAGGGGGTGCGCCCGCGTGACCGGGACATCGCCATGGTCTTCCAGAGCTACGCGCTCTACCCGAACATGTCGGCCGCGCAGAACATGGCCTTCGCCCTCGACAACGCGAAGGTGAGCAAGGCCGAGACGAAGCAGCGGGTCGCCGAGGCCGCCAAGATCCTCGAGCTCGAGCCGCTCCTCGACCGCAAGCCCGGCCAGATGTCGGGCGGTCAGCGCCAGCGCGTCGCCATGGGACGCGCGATCGTGCGCAACCCCAAGGTCTTCTGCATGGACGAGCCGCTGTCCAACCTCGACGCCAAGCTGCGCGTCTCCACCCGCTCGCAGATCGCGGGTCTGCAGCGACGGCTCGGCATCACGACGGTCTACGTCACCCACGACCAGGTCGAGGCGATGACGATGGGCCACCGGGTCGCGGTGCTGCGCGACGGGAAGCTCCAGCAGGTCGACACGCCGGAGCGGCTCTACGACCACCCGGTCAACACCTTCGTCGCGGCCTTCATCGGCTCGCCGGCCATCACGCTCGTCGAGTCCGAGGTGCGCGAGGGCGTGGCGCGGGTCCACGGCGTCCCGGTGCCCCTGGACCGTGCGGTCGCCGGCCGCGCGGGGGAGAAGGTCGTCGTCGGGCTGCGCCCGGAGTCGTGGCACGTCGTGCAGACGCCCGTCGGAGGAAGCCGGGACGGCGCCGACCCGTCCGCCCTCGGGCTCACCGTCGAGCTCGTCGAGTCGCTGGGCTCGGAGTCGTTCGTCTACGGCCGCCCGGTCGGCGCCGACGAGGGCGCCGACCGCGTCACCGTCCGCCTCGACAAGCGCACCCACCTGACGGTCGGTGACACCGTGCACGTCGAGCCCAACCGTGGCGAGGTCCACCTCTTCGATGCTGCCTCCGGCGAGCGGATCGAGGCCTGAGCATGGCGTCTCGCCCCGGTCCCTGGGCCTCGGGCCGCTTCGACGTCGAGGGGCATCGCGGTGCCAAGGGGCTCGTCGTCGAGAACACGCTGGCCAGCTTCGCCGCCGCCTACGACGCCGGGGTGACCGGCGTCGAGCTCGACGTCCGGCTCACTGCCGACGGGGACGTCGTCGTCTGGCACGACCCGGTGCTGCTGCCGCTCAAGTGCCGACCGACCGGTCCGGACCTCGTCGGCGCCCGGGTCGCCGACCTGACCCTCGAGCAGCTGCGCACGGTGGACGTCGGCAGCCAGACGCTCGCCGGCTTCCCGGAGCAGCGACCGTCGCCGGGCGCCCGCATCTCGACGTTGGACGAGGTGCTCGCCCACGGGGTCGAGCGCGCGCCGGACGTGTGGTGGACCATCGAGCTCAAGGTCAACCCGCTCGACCCGGGGGAGTCCGCCGGACGGCGTCGACTCCTCGAGGGGGTCCTGGCAAGCGTCCACGAGGCCGGCCTCGAACGGCAGTGCTTCATGCACTCGTTCGACTGGGCCGTGCTCGAGCTCTCGGCAGAGCTCGCGCCCGACGTCATCCGCTCGGCTCTCGTCGAGGCCTCGGTGACGTGGGTCCCGGGCAGCCCGTGGACGGGCAGAGTGAGGGTGGGGGAGTCGCACGACGACGTGTGTGCCGGTGCCGCCGCCGTCGGGGCGGGCGTCATCTCGCCCGAGCACGTGCTCGTCGACGCGGACTTCGTCCAGCGCGCGCACGCCGCCGGACTCGCCGTGCTGCCGTGGACGGTCAACGAGCCGGCGCGGATGGTCGAGCTCGTCGAGGCGGGAGTCGACGGCCTCGTGTCGGACTACCCCGACCGCGCCGTCTCCGTGCTGGCGCCGACGCCTGCCTGACCCGGTGGGCCGTTGCGGCCCGCCTGCGTGCCGTAGCGAGGGGCCGGACCCCGTGGTCCGGCCCCTCGCTCCCCCTCCGCTCCCCCTCCGGTGCCCCTCCGGGGCGGGAGCCGTGGCGCCCGTGGCACACTCGTGCGGTCGACAGGCGCCGATGTCGACGCTGTCACCGTCCGGTGCAGCAGCTGGGTGGGGACCCCTGGACCCCACCCATTCGCTAGAACGCCGTTCCAGCGAACTCATGATGCGTTCGAAGGGCTCCGATGTCAACAGACCGGGCGTACGACAACAGCTCGCGTGCGGAAGCAGCCCTGGCCACCCGGCGCCGCATCATCGAGGCCGCGGGCGAGATGCTCCTGCGCGACGGCTACCACGCCATGTCCGTGAGCGCGCTCGCCGCGAACGCCGGGGTCAGCGCGCAGACCGTCTACAACGCCATCGGCGGCAAGGCGGCCGTCGTCAAAGCGGTCTACGACGTGCTCCTCGTCGGTGACGACGCGCCCGTCGCGATGCAGGACCGGCCTGAGTTCCGCGCCATGTCGACGGCCCCCTACCGTGAGGCCTTCGTCCGGGCCTACGCCGCGTTGTGCGCGACGATCTACGAGCGGGTCGGACCGCTTCTCGGCGTGCTCCTCGCCCAGGGCGCCGGCGGCGACACGGGCTTGCAGGAGTTCGTCGCGACGATCGACCGCGAGCGTCGGGCCGGCAACACGAACGCCCTCAACGCCCTCGAGGCGGCTCACGGGCTGCCGCCACAGCTCGACCGCGAGCGGTTCATCGACATCGTCTGGACCGTGACCTCGCCGGAGATCTACGACCGTTTCGTGCGACGCTGCGGGTGGACCCACGCGATGTATGCCGCCTGGCTGGCCGAGGCGGTCGTCGCGATCTTCGACCGCGCCAGCAGCGCCGAGCAGGAGGACTGACGATGCCCCGCCAGATCGCGACCAACACCGAGGTCGACCGCGACGCGATGCTCGACTTCGTCCGTCCGCGCCACTCGATGGTGCTCATGACGCAGCGCGCCGACGGGCGGCCGCAGGCCTCGCCGGTCACGGGCGGCGTCGACGAGCAGGGACGTATCGTCATCTCGACCTACCCCGAGCGCGCCAAGACGACGAACGCCCGGCGCCGACCGCAGGTCAGCGTCCTCGTCCTGTCCGACGACTTCGGCGGCGAGTGGGTGCAGGTCGACGGCGACTGCGAGGTCATCGACCTGCCGGACTCCGTCGAGCCCCTCGTCGACTACTTCCGCGCCATCTCGGGCGAGCACCCCGACTGGGACGAGTACCGCCGGGCGATGCGCGACCAGGGCAAGTCCCTCCTTCGTGTCACGCCCACCCGATGGGGTCCGGTCGCCCAGGGCGGCTTCCCCGCCCGCTTCGCCTGAGGTCGCCCGTGCTGCGCGTCGGAGTCACCGGAGGGATCGGGTCGGGCAAGTCCACGGTGTCGCGACGGCTGGCCGAGCTGGGCGCCCACGTCGTCGACGCGGATGCGGTCGCCCGCGAGGTCGTCGAGCCGGGGGAGCCCACCCTGCAACGGATCCGGGCGCGCTTCGGGGACGCGGTCGTCCGAGACGACGGGAGCCTCGACCGGGCTGCCCTGGCCGCGATCGTCTTCCCCGACCGCGAGGCCCTCGACGCGCTCGACGCCATCACCGGACCCGCGATCGCGGCCCGCGTCGCAGAACGTCGGGCCGCCGCTCCTGACGACACCGTCTCCCTCTACGACATGCCCCTCCTCGTCGAGCGCGGGCTCTGGGTGCACGAGCACCTCACCGTCGTCGTCGAGACCGACGTCGAGACGCGGGTGCGCCGGCTCGTCGACCAGCGCAGGCTCGACGAGGACGACGCCCGGCACCGCATCGCCGCCCAGGCGACCGACGCCCAGCGCCGTGCGGTGGCCGACGTCGTGCTCGACAACTCCGGCACGCCCGACGACCTCGCCCGCGCCGTGGACGCCCTCTGGCACGAGAGGCTCGTGCCCTACGAGGGCAACCTCGTGACCGGCACCCGGTCACGCCGGCCGGACCTCTCGCGCGAGTGCGTCGTCGACCCTCGCGCGGACTGGGAGCCACGCGCCGAGCGGGTCGTCGCCCGTCTCGCTGCGGCGCTCGCGCCCACGGGCGTCGCCACCGAGGTGTCACACATCGGCTCCACGTCCGTGCCGGGACTCCTCGCCAAGGACGTCATCGACGTCCAGGTCGGGGTCCGCCACCTCGCCGACGCCGACCGGGACGATGTGCTGCGGGCGCTCCGGGACGCCGGCTACGTCTTCTCCCACGGCATCCACAACGACACGCCCCACCCGGTCGGGTCCGACCCGGCCGGATGGACCAAGCGTTTCCTCGGCGGCTGCGACCCGGGCAGCCACGTCCACGTCCACGTCCGCGAGCACGGCTCCGTGGGCTGGCGATTCGCGCTCCTCTTCCGCGACTGGCTGCGCCACGAGCCCGGAGAGCGGGACGCGTATGCCGCGGAGAAGCACCGGCTGGTCGGCCTGCACGAGGCCACCTCGGACTACGTCGTGGCCAAGGAGGTGTGGTTCGAGGGCGCGTGGCAGCGCGCGACGGACTGGGCCGAGCGCACCGGCTGGCAGCCGCGGTAGGGAGCAGCCGGCATACGCAGGGGGTGTGCGGTGTTGAGCGTGACATGCGTGGTGAGTACAAGGTCCCCGGTGGCAAGCTCGTGGCGGTCGACCTCGAGGAGGTGGACGGCAGACTCGCGCGGGTGAGCGTGTCCGGCGACTTCTTCCTCGAGCCCGACGAGGCGCTCGGCGACATCAACGCAGCGCTGACGGGCATGCCCGTGGACGCCGGTGTCGAGCAGCTGGCCGGCGCCGTCACGGGCGCCCTCGCCGACGATGTGTCGCTCATCGGCTTCACGGCCGAGTCGATCGGCATCGCGATCCGCCGTGCCCTCGGCAAGGCGACGGGGTGGGACGACCACGCCTTCGACGTCATCCCGGCGCGCGTGCTCGACCCGGCGCTGCACGTCGCGCTCGACGAGGTCATCGCCCGCGAGGTCGCGGCCGGGGAGAGGCCGCCGACGCTGCGCTTCTGGGACTGGGACAGCCCACTCGTCGTCATCGGCTCGTTCCAGTCGGTCCGCAACGAGGTCGACCCCGACGGGGCCGAACGCCACGGCATCGACGTCGTGCGTCGCGTGTCCGGGGGTGGCGCCATGTTCATGGAGCCCGGCAACACCATCACGTACTCGCTCGTCGTGCCCACCTCCCTCGTCGAGGGACTGAGCTTCGAGCGGTCCTACTCCTTCCTCGACGAGTGGGTCATCGAGGCGCTTGCCGACGTCGGCGTGACGGCCCACTTCGTGCCGCTCAACGACATCGCGAGCGATCGCGGCAAGATCGGCGGGGCCGCGCAGAAGCGCTTCGCGTCGGGGGCCGTCCTGCACCACGTGACGATGGCCTACGACATCGACGCGGACAAGATGCTCGAAGTGCTGCGGATCGGCCGCGAGAAGATGAGCGACAAGGGCACGAAGTCGGCCAACAAGCGCGTCGACCCGATGCGCTCGCAGACCGGGATGACGCGGGACGCGATCCTCGAGTCGTTCGCGGCGTCGTTCGCCCGGCGCTACCGGACGACGGTCTCCGACTACACCGACGCCGAGCTCGCCGAGGCCCAGCGGCTCGTCGACGAGAAGTTCGCGACCCCGGGGTGGACCCACCGCGTCCCGTGATGTCGAGACCGGCGTGTCCGCTCCGACGTCCCACCCGAGGCGGCAGACTGGCCGCCCGCGAACCGAAGGGACACCCCATGAAGTACGTCATCCTCATCCACTCCAACCCGCAGCCCTGGGGCCACCCGACGGGTGCCTTCATGCCCGAGGCGCTCGCCCGCCCGCAGGAGGAGCGCGACGCCGGAGGTGCGGCCTTCGACGCGATGCTCGAGGAGCTGTCCAAGAGCGGTGAGCTCAAGGGCGGCGAGGCGCTGGGCGCCCCCGCCTCGGCACGGATCTACCGCTGGTCGGAGAGCGGGACCGTCTCGACGGACGGGCCGTACGCCGAGAGCAAGGAGCACCTCGCGGGCTTCTTCCTGCTCGACGTGGCGTCCCGGGAGCGCGCGGAGGAGCTCGCCGTGAACTTCGCGGGGCCGGGCGACACCGTCGAGCTCCGCCCCGCCTACGTCTGGGAGGAGTAGGCGAGTGGGCGCTGTCGGTCGTGCGACGTACGGTTGAGCCATGCGTCCCACGACCGACCTCCAGCGCACGGTGGCACCCTTCGAGGTGATCTCCGAGTACACCCCGAGCGGTGACCAGCCCACGGCGATCGCCGAGCTCGCGAAGCGCGTCCGGGCGGGCGACACCGACACCGTGCTGCTCGGCGCCACCGGCACCGGCAAGTCGGCGACGACGGCCTGGCTCATCGAGCAGGTCCAGCGACCGACCCTCGTCATGGCCCCCAACAAGACGCTCGCCGCGCAGCTGGCCAACGAGTTCCGCGAGCTGCTGCCCAACAACGCCGTCGAGTACTTCGTCAGCTACTACGACTACTACCAGCCCGAGGCGTACATCCCGCAGACGGACACCTACATCGAGAAGGACAGCTCGGTCAACGACGAGGTCGAGCGGCTGCGGCACTCGGCGACCAACTCGCTGCTGACCCGGCGTGACGTCATCGTCGTCGCCTCGGTGTCGTGCATCTACGGCCTCGGCACTCCCCAGGAGTACGTCGACCGGATGGCCCGGCTCAAGGTCGGCCAGGAGGTCGTGCGCGACGACCTGCTCCGCCGCTTCGTCGAGATGCAGTACACCCGCAACGACCTCGCCTTCACCCGCGGCACCTTCCGCGTCAGGGGCGACACCGTCGAGATCATCCCCGTCTACGAGGAGCTCGCGATCCGCATCGAGTTCTTCGGCGACGAGATCGAGCGCATCTACACCCTGCACCCCGTGACCGGCGAGGTCGTCAACGAGGAGCAGGAGATGTACGTCTTCCCGGCGTCGCACTACGTCGCCGGCCCCGAGCGGATGGAGCGGGCGATCCGCGGCATCGAGCTCGAGCTCGAGGACCAGCTGGCCCTCTTCGAGAAGCAGGGCAAGCTCCTCGAGGCCCAGCGCCTGCGCATGCGCACGACCTACGACCTCGAGATGATGCGGCAGGTCGGCTTCTGCAACGGCATCGAGAACTACAGCCGCCACATCGACGGCCGCACGTCCGGCTCGGCCCCGAACTGCCTCATCGACTACTTCCCGGAGGACTTCCTCCTCGTCCTCGACGAGTCGCACCAGACGGTGCCGCAGATCGGCGCGATGTACGAAGGCGACATGTCCCGCAAGCGGATGCTCGTCGAGCACGGCTTCCGTCTCCCGAGCGCCATGGACAACCGGCCGCTGAAGTGGGAGGAGTTCCTCGAGCGCATCGGGCAGACGGTCTACCTCTCGGCGACACCGGGGGAGTACGAGCTGGCCAAGTCCGGACCGCCGGTCGAGCAGATCATCCGACCCACCGGTCTCATCGACCCCGAGGTCGTGCTCAAGCCGACCAAGGGCCAGATCGACGACCTCATGCACGAGATCCAGGAGCGCACCAAGCGCAACGAGCGCGTCCTCGTCACGACCCTGACGAAGAAGATGGCCGAGGACCTCACCGACTACCTCCTCGACAAGGGCATCCGGGTCCGCTACCTGCACAGCGACATCGACACGCTGCGGCGGGTCGAGCTGCTCCGCGAGCTGCGCAGCGGCGTCTTCGACGTCCTCGTCGGCATCAACCTGCTCCGCG
Organism: Terrabacter sp. 2TAF16; assembly: GCF_052115065.1. Taxonomy (NCBI): domain Bacteria; kingdom Bacillati; phylum Actinomycetota; class Actinomycetes; order Micrococcales; family Intrasporangiaceae; genus Terrabacter; species Terrabacter sp. 2TAF16. The sequence continues at coordinate 324,647 of NZ_JBFRFZ010000001.1, read as the reverse complement.
AGGGCCTCGACCTGCCCGAGGTCTCGCTCGTCTCGATCCTCGACGCCGACAAGGAGGGCTTCCTCCGCTCGGCCCGGTCCCTCATCCAGACGATCGGACGCGCTGCCCGAAACGTGTCCGGCCAGGTGCACATGTACGCCGACAAGGTCACGCCGTCGATGGAGCAGGCCCTCGACGAGACCAACCGGCGCCGCGAGAAGCAGATCGCCTACAACACCGAGCACGGCATCGATCCGACGCCGCTGCGCAAGAAGATCGCCGACATCACCGACCTGCTCGAGCGTGAGGACGCCGACACGCAGGAGCTGCTCGGCTCCGGGCGCATGCAGTCCCGCGGCAAGAGCGGCGCCGGTCGTGGCGCCATGGCCGCCGACGTCGGGGTGTCCGCCGGTGGCACGACCAACCGCCCCGCCGACATGGCGGCGGCCGACCTCGCCGGGCTCATCCAGGAGCTCACGACCCAGATGCACCAGGCGGCGACCGAGCTGCACTTCGAGCTCGCCGCGCGCCTGCGCGACGAGATCGGCGACCTCAAGAAGGAGCTGCGGCAGATGAGTGCCGCGACGCGGTGATGTCCGATGACGGCGCGGTGATGGCGGTGATGGCTCGGTGATGGCTCGGTGACGGCCCCGTGATGGCCCAGGGTTCCGGCAGGAGCGTGGCGGCACGGCTCCGCGCCGCCGCCCTCGCGCTGCCCGGGGCGTGGGAGGACTCGCCGTGGGACGGCGACACCGTCGCCAAGGTCGGCGACAAGATCTTCGTCTTCCTCGGCGACGACTCGATCGGGGTCAAGAGCGCTCGCAGCCGCACCGAGGCCGACGAGTGGCTGCTCCGCTACCCCGACGACGCCTCGGTCATGGCCTACATCGGCCGGCACGGATGGAACACCCTGCGCACGACGGGGGCGATCGACCCCGACGAGCTCCTCGAGGCGATCGAGACCTCCTACGAGATCGTCGTCTCGGGCCTGCCGCGCGGCAAGCGCCCCGGGACGGTCGGCTGAGCGCCATGCGACCCGCCACCCGTCGTGCTCACGGGGCGGACCGATTTGAGGCGCGCCGCTCGGAGTGAAAGACTCAGGCGTTCACGGAGGGGAGTATCCCCGACACGACGGGCTCGTCATCACGGAGTGGGTCTCACCGCCGCTCCCGGTCCCGTCGGTCCGGCACCACGCCGGGCGGGAGAGACCTCCGGTTACTGCTCTGGTGACCGGAAGGTTGTGCCCATGAACGTTCCCGTGTGGGGTTGGTTCCTCACCATCGGTCTGATGACCGTGTTCCTCGCCGTCGACGTCTTCGTCATCGCGCGGCGACCCCACGTCCCGTCGATGGCCGAGGCCGGGAGGCACCTGGCCTTCTTCGTCGCCCTCGCCGTGCTCTTCGGACTCTTCATCTGGTTCGAGTGGGGCGGGCAGTACGCCGGGGAGTTCTACGCCGGTTGGCTCACCGAGTACTCGTTGTCCGTCGACAACCTCTTCGTCTTCCTGCTCATCATGGGCAGCTTCAAGGTGCCGAAGAAGCTCCAGCAGTCGGCGCTCATGGTCGGTATCGTCATCGCGATCATCCTGCGCGGCATCTTCATCGGGCTCGGCGCAGTCGTCATCAACGCGTACGCGTGGGTCTTCTACATCTTCGGCGCCTTCCTCGTCTACACGGCGATCAAGCTCGCGACCGGCGGGGAGAGCGACGACGACGAGTACCACGAGAACCGCTTCCTGCTCTGGGTCGAGAAGCGCTTTCCGGCGACCAAGGAGTGGCACGGCACGAGCCTGACGGTGATCGAGAACGGCAAGCGCCTCATCACCCCGATGCTCATCGTCATCCTGGCCCTGGGCACGACCGACCTGCTCTTCGCACTCGACTCGATCCCGGCGATCTACGGGCTGACCAACGAGCCGTACCTCGTCCTGACGGCCAACATCTTCGCCCTGATGGGACTGCGTCAGCTCTACTTCCTCATCGGCGGCCTGCTCAAGAAGCTCGTCTACCTCAGCATCGGCCTCGCGGTCCTGCTCGCCTTCATCGGCGTCAAGCTCGTCATGCACGCGATGCACGAGAACAACCTGCCGTTCATCAACGGCGGCCAGCCGATCGAGAGCGTCCCCGACATCCCGATCATCGTCTCGCTCGGTGCGATCGTCCTCATCCTCGGCGTCACCACCGTCGCGAGCCTCTGGAAGTCCAGCCGGGACGCGAAGCTCGAGGCCGCGAACGGCACTGCCGCAGTGGACGGCGTCGCGGAGGGCGACACCGAGGCTCCCGACGTGGCCCGGGACGCCTCCGCCGGGCTCCCGGCCGAGGAAGGCATGACCACTCCCCGCGCCACGCACGACCAGCGCTGACGTCTGCCGGCACGACGCGCCGTCGACCACCCGGTCGGCGGGCGCGTCACGTCGGGGGCGCCGGACGCCTCCTCCGTCGTGCAGCGGCAGCCGCCTGCGTCGACGGGAAGGACGCTGGCATCACGTGCCCTTGAGCTCTTGGGCCAGCATGACGATGATGCCGCTGGGTCCGCGGACGTAGGTCAGCGTGTAGACGTCCTCGTAGGTCGCCACGCCGCGCAGTGGGTGGCACCCGTGCCGTGCAGCGATCGCGAGAGCCTCGTCGATGTCGTCGACCGAGAAGGCGACCCGGTGCATCCCGATCTCGTTGGGCAGGGTGGGCGTCGTCGCGATGGCGCTGGGGTGGATGTACTCGAAGAGCTCGAGCCGACCATGCCCGTCCGGTGTCTGGAGCATGGCGATCCTGGCGTGGTTGCCGTCGAGTCCCACGGCGGTGTCGGTCCACTCGCCGCTGACCGTGTCCCGACCGAGCACCGTCAGTCCGAGGTCGGTGAAGAAGGCGATCGCCGCCTCCAGGTCGTCCACGGCGATGCCGACGTTCTCGAGCTTGATGGGCATGATGCGACGGTACCGAAGCGCGCTGTCGCGATCGTCGCGCCGAGCCCGACGGTGTCGAGATCGACGCGGCTCCTGCGTTCGTCGGCAGCCGAGCGGGCCGGACGCAGCCTGCCGCCGGAGGAGGTCCAGCAGGTGGACCACCGTCCGTGACCACCGCTCCCGGGATTGCCTCCTGACGTTCCCGCCCGTGGGCGTGGGCCGCGGGTAGGGTCCGAGCATCGGGGGAAGAGGTCCTCCGACGACGACAGGGGAACCTCATGAGGACACGACTGCGCACCGCCGCCGCTGGGCTCGCGCTGACGCTCGCATCGACGCTCGGCGTCGTCGCCGCATCGCCGGCCACGGCTGCGGACCCGGTCGGCTTCGCCAAGGTCAGCAGCTGCGCCGATCCGCAGCTCAACGCATTCGACAACTGGTCGGGCCACACGCTCGGCGCCTACAAGGACACCAACTGGGTGCCGCAGGGGATGACGTACGACTCCGCCGGCGACTACCTGTACGTCTCGATGTACCACCGTGACGCCGCCGAGGTGCCGCGCGTCGTCGTCTACAAGCGCTCGACGTCCGCGTGGGTCAAGACCATCGAGCTGAGCGGTGTCCCCAAGACGGGGCATGCAGGCGGTCTCACGATCGGGCGCGGCAACCTCTACGTCGCCGACAGCGTCGGCGGTGCGCGGATCTACCGCATCCCGATCGACCGCATCCGTGCCGTGCCCGCCGGCGCGCGCAAGGCCGTCAGCTACGCCGCGCGCTACACCGTGAACAGCCTGGCGCGGGCGTCGTACGTCGACTACGACGGTGGCTCCCTCTTCGTCGGCGACTTCTACACCAACGTCATGCGTCGCTACCCGACGTCCGCCGCGGGCGTCGTGACGCTGACCCCCAACGCGTCCTACTCCACCCCGACCATCGTCCAGGGCGTGCAGGTCACGAGCAGCCGATTCGTCTTCAGCCGCTCGTGGGGCCGGGACAACCTGAGCAAGGTCACGACGCAGGTGCGGTCCACGGGTGCGCGCACGAGCCACAACACGCTGCCGATGATGGAAGGGATCGTCTGGGCGCCGCAGTCGGCGGGCTCTTCGGTCAACCGTCTCTACTCCGTCTTCGAGTCGACGTCCAAGGAGTACGCCGACTCCAACTGCCGCACCCACGCCATCTGGAGTGCCTCCAGCGGCTACATCCTCTGACCTGCGGCGCGTCCCCCTGTCGCCGTCCGCACGTGTGACAGGGGGACTCACCGGATCCGGGATCGGCCGCGGCTGAAGGACGTCCACCGTCCGACCGCTCCGACAGCTCCGGCAGCTCTGACAGCTCTGACAGCTCTGACAGCTCCGACAGCTCTGACAGCTCCGACAGCTCCGGCAGCTCCGGCAGCTCCGACAGCTCCGACAGCTCCGACAGCTCCGACAGCTCCGACAGCTCCGACAGCCCGGAGTCGTCAGCGGACGCGGTGCGCGACGCCCCATCCGAGCAGGGCTGGGACGGCCATGACGGCGAAGACGGCGGCATACGCCCCGGGGACGGCCGAGCCGGCCCCGACGAAGACGATGGCCGAGAGGGCGATCGCCGTCGCGGCCCCCGACGAGTCGCCGATCTGCAGGGCCGAGCTGACGAAGCCCTGCTCGGTGGACCCGGCGCGCGAGAGAGCCTGGGCCGTCACGCGCGGGTAGAGGGTCCCGATCCCGAGGCCGACGACGGGGAAGAGCGCGATGACGGCCCACGTCGGCGCGTCGAGTGCCACGGCACCGGCGAGTGCGAGGAGGGCGAGGGCGATCGCGGCGAGGGAGACGGCTGCGGTGCGACCGATCTCGAAACGGCGGTCCCAACGGCCCTGGACCCACGACCCGGCGAACCACGTGACACCCGTGACGGTGAGGGCGACGCCGGCGAGGCTGGGGCTGAGGCCGTCGCGTTCGGTCAGCAGGCGCGGCAGGTAGACCTCGGCGCCGCTGAACGCGGCGAAGGCGAGGGCACGCAGCGCGACGTCGGTCGGCAGCCCCCGTGCGGCCCGCAACGTCCCCCGCGGCGTGAGCGGCAGCAGGGTGAGGCCCACGACGACGAGGGCGATCACGGCAAGGGTGATGCCCCACGGGTCGAGCCGGTCGGCGACCGCGTTGAGACCGAGCACGGCGACGGCGAGCACGACCGACGCGGCGATCGACCGCCACCGCCACGGCACGTCCACGACGTCCTGCCGCAGTCCCGTGATGATGCGGCCGAGCAGCACGGCCGCCACGACGAGGACGACGAGGGCCAGCCCGAAGACCCAGCGCCAGCCGATCGTCTGGGTGATGAGACCGGCCACGAAGGGCCCGGCGATCGACGGCACGACCCAGGCGGCCGAGAAGCCGGCGAGGATCGCCGTGTGCAGCCGCTGCGGGTAGACCCGGGTCACGAGGACGTAGAGCGCGGTGCTCGTCATGCCTGCCCCGAGGCCCTGCACGACACGGGCCGCCACGAGCAGTCCCATCGACGGAGCCAGACCCGCGACGACGAGACCGGCGGCGAAGAGCACCAGCCCGATGAGCAGGGGCGGCCGGGGTCCGCGACGGTCGGCGAGGTTGCCGGACCACACGATGCTGACGATCCCCGACGCGAGCGTGGCCGTGAAGGCCATGGCATACAGGGCCGCGCCGTCGAGATCGCGGGCGATCGTCGGCATGACGGTCGTCAGGGCGAGTGCCTCGAAGGCGTGCAGGGAGACGAGGGCGATGACGCCGATGGTCGTGGCCCGCAGCGCGGGGGCCAGGATGCCGCCGCCTGCGTCGGGGACGGCCGCGTCGGTGTCAGGGCGCATCGTGCTCGAGGTCATCCGGCGACGGTAGGACCTCACGTGGACTTGAGGTCAAGCGGAAGATGCCGTGGCCCATCAGCCCGGGCCCATCGCGGCGTCCGGTGACTCGGGACGCGACTGGGCGCCGAGGACGATGACGCTGGCGAGGACGACGAGCGCCATACCGGCCACCTGCCCTCGGTCGAGCACCTGGTCGAGGACGACGAAACCCGCGAGGGCCGCGACGACGGGCTCGAGGCTGAGCAGGATGCCGAACACCCGTTGCGCGAGATGGCGCAGGGCGACGAGCTCGAGGGAGTAGGGCAGCACGGAGGACAGGACGGCGATGCCGAGACCGAGCGCGACGTCCTGCGGCGTCCAGCGGTCGACGGACGTCAGCCCGAGCGGCGCGACCGCGACCGTCGACACGATGAGGGCGAGGGCGAGCCCGTCGAGCCCCCCGAAGGCCTTCCCGGTGCGCTGGCTGAGGACGATGTAGGCCGCCCAGAAGACGCCCGCGAGCGCCGCGAAACCGACGCCCACGAGGTCGAGCCGGTCCCACGACGTGTGCAGCACGCCGGAGACGAGCACGACGCCGAGGGCTGCCGCGGCGACCGCCAGGACGTCCCGCGGCCGACGGCTCAGCGCGGCCGCGAGGCCCAGCGGGCCGAGGAACTCGATCGTCACGGCCACACCGATGGGCAGGTGGGCCAGGGAGGCGTAGAACGAGGTGTTCATCGCCGCGAGCGCCAGCCCGAAGAGCACGACGGTGCCCCAGTCGGACCGGCTGCGACCGCGCCACGAAGGCCGCGCGACGGCATACAGGATGACCATCGCGAAGAAGAGGCGCAGCAGCACCGAGCCGGGCGCCCCGATGCGGGGGACGAGCGTGGCGGCGAAGGCGCCACCGAACTGGACGGAGACGACACCGCCGAGGACGAGCAGGGGAGCGCTGCGGTGGTCGACGCTCACGGCATCGGCAGGCGCCCGGCGGCGACGAGGGTGGCGAGGCGCTCGGCGGGCAGGTCCTCCTCGACGAGCACACCTCCGGTCTCCGAGGCGTGGACCATCCGCCCGGGTCGCACGACGATGCCAACGTGGTGGATCCGCCTGCCCGGCCGGGCGAAGAAGTAGAGGTCGCCCGCCTGCACGGCGTCGACCGCGACCGACGTCGCGAGCTCCGCCTGGGCGTACGCGTCGCGGGCCACGACGACGCCGAGGAGGCGCCACGTGTGCAGCACGAGTCCAGAGCAGTCGAAGCCGAGGGGGGACACGCCGGACCACAGGTAGGGCAGCCCGAGGTGGCGGCGGGCCTCGGCGACGGACGGGTGGTTGTCGTCACCGTCCGCCCCGGCGGACGCGTCGATGACGGGCGTCGGCCCCTCCACGAGGGTCTCGGCCGCCGGCGTCAGGTGCGCCGAGGGCACCCACCCCGGGTAGCCGCGGTCGTCCTTGGGGGAGAGCTGCCACGGTGCAACGACGTGGGACCACGTGCCCGACTCGTTGGTCTCGGTCACGACGACGGGCTCTCCGGCCAGCAGCTGCGACTCGACCCGGCCGTGCAGGCCGAGCCTTCCGTCGCCGGACTCGTCGTCGGCGGAACGTGCGTCGAGCGCGGCGAGCCACGCCGCGGCATCGGGCTCGTCGGCGACGACGGGCGCGTCGACGGGGCGCGGGCTCCCCGGGCTGGACCAGACCGTCGTCACGGGGACGCGGACGAGGTGGGTGGCGGTGACGGCGTGGACGGCGACGGACGAGCTCACGCCGTCATCCTCGCACCCGGCTCCGGGCCTTGCTCAGGCCGGCCAGGCGCTGGACCCTGCGACGTGCACGGGCCGACCGTCGACGGTCACCTCCCACACGAGGTGCTCCGGTGTCCGCTCCCACGTGAGGACCGGCTCGGCCGTGCGGGCGCCCTCGCCGGCACCGGTGGCGGCCATCGCCGTGGCGGTGATGGTCGTCGGGTCGGTCCAGAGGAGCGCCGGCGGGCACGACTCGAGGTCGCCCTCGTGACGCTGGAACGTCGACCACCGGCGTACGCGTGCAGCTGGCTCGCGGACGTAGGCGCCGTCCGTGCGTGGCGGAGTCGTCGCGACGTCGACGAGCGCGAAACCGACGAGGCGCTCGCCGGTGGTGACGGGCACGAACCACCGGCCGACCTCGGCCACGGGGTCGGCCGACGCGCCTGGCGGAGCCGGTGCCCGGACCGGCACCGGGCGGCCGACGACGCCCCGGCGGTGCACGAGTGGACCGACCCGGGTCGCGTCCGCGACGAGCTGCTGGGTCGCCCCCCGGGCGCGATCGGCGAGACCCGACCCGTCGTCGGGTGTCTCGCCCGGCCGGTCGGCGTCGCGCTCCATCAGACCAGTGTGACCTGCGCGGTGAAGGTGCGGCGGTAGGTCGTCACGTCGAAGTTCTCCCACCGCGTCACGACGCCGGAGCTCGGCGGCCACGGGTCGAAGACGGTGAGCCCGCGGTCCGTGGCCGTCAGCATCAGCCACCCCGTCTCGGAGTAGCCGACGACGGTGCGCGAGTGGCCCGGCACGAAGCTGACGAGCGGCCGGTTGGCGTTGATCTCGTTGACGAAACGCGAGAACGGGTTCGTCGTGAACATCGTCGCGTCGAGCGCGTTGCCGCTGAGCCGCTCGAGGACCGTGACGACGAGTGCATCGTTCGCGTAGGGCAGACCCGTCGGGCTCGACGGCGTGCCGAGACCGAGCTCGGCGGCGACCCGCACCTGGTCGTACTCATAGCGGTAGAAGTCGAGCACCATCTGCACGCTCGCCGCGACGCACCACACGTTCGTCTGCTGGCCCCGCAGCTCGTAGCAGACCTGGTGGTCGCTGTTGCGCGTGCCGTAGTGAAGGTCCCGGCGCCGCGTGCGCAGCAGGATGTCGACGGTGTCGACGACGGAGACCGTGAAGCGGTCCCGGTCGAGGCGCTCGACGAGCCGCGACAGCTCGCCGACCGCGGTGTCGTAGCGCGCGGCCCGGGACTCGCGAGCCTTCGCGGTGAGGCTGCCGAGGAAGGACCAGCGCTCGAAGTCGGCCGGCGGCGCGCCGCGCTCGCGCTTGCTCGCCGGCGGCACGACCTCCCACGTGTGCAGCTCGAGCATCGCGACCTCGCTCCCCTCGCGGAGGAGCTGGAGGGCGAGCTTCGGGTGGCTGTAGTCCACGAAGCGCACCTCGTCGACCTCCACCTGCGTGCCGTCGTTCTGCTTGGCGAGCACCTCGAGGGCCTGTTCGACGAGGCGCTCGGGCTCCCAGACGGCATCGGGCGAGGCGGCGACGAGGACGGCGCCCATCGCGGGGCTCGCCGCGACGTCGAGGTAGCCACGAGCCTTCCTGCCCCCGAGACGGGCCCGCCAGAAGAGGACGTCTCCCGACAGGTCGTGCACCGGGGTCGCTGCCGACTCGACCTCCGCGCCCGAGATCGAGCGCGGGAGCGCGTCGACGCTGAGCAGCAGGCTGGCGTGGGTGGCGGCGAGCGCGACGTAGCGCTCGGACTCCTGGCTGACGACAGGGGTGGTGACGGACATGGGTGACTCCTTCGCACGGTTGCCGGTCAGTGGCCGGCGGTCCGCTGCCTGATACCTCCCTGTCTCTTCCCTCACGAATCGGTGTGGACCTCGGTGAGGTACTGGTCCGCGGGCTCCCGGAGCCGTACCGTCAGGAGTATGGAAGAGCGAATCACCCTCGAGGGATTCGATCCCCCGAAGAACCGCCGTCACGGCCCCGACGGCGACCTCGTCGACGTCCAGGGCTGGCTCCACGCCCCCGTCGACTGGATCGGTGGCCCCCGCCTGGAGCGCGCCTGGCGCGAACGCCACGGCCGCTCGCGCCTCGGCGTCGGCCTCTCCGTCGCGGGCAACCCGCGCCGCCACATCCTGCTGACCAACGTCCCGCCGGACCTCGACTTCCTCCGGTCCGAGCTCGAGTCGCTCATCGCGGAGTTCGACCCCGACGCGACGTCGGACCTCGAGGACGCCCAGTAGCCGGACGCCCCGTGGCCGCGACACCGGGCGTCGCCCGACGCGGCCGCCGGTCCCGGTTCGCCTGTGCCCGGTTCGTGACACCCTGCCCCGGTCCGCCCGTCTCGTCCCGCTCACCTCGACGGGGTGAACCGCCCCAACTCGCCCCCGCACGCCGGATCCCGCTCGTACGCTGAGCGCGTGGCGAGACCCGCGATCATCACCGTGGACGACGACGCGCCGGTCTCGGCCGCGATCGCCAGGGACCTGCGGGCCCGCTACGGCGCCGAGCACCGCATCCTGCGCGCCTCCTCGGGGGCCGAGGCGCTCGACCTCGTGGCCCGTCTCGTCCTGCGCGGCCAGCCCCTCGCGCTCGTCGCGTCCGACCAGCGGATGCCCGGCATGACGGGCATCGAGCTGCTGGCCCGGGTGCGGGTCGACGTCCCGGACGCCAAGCTTTTGCTGCTCACGGCGTACGCCGACACGGACGTCGCGATCTCGGCCATCAACGACATCGGGCTCGACCACTACCTCCTCAAGCCGTGGGACCCCCCGGAGGACCGGCTCTACCCCGTCGTCGACGACCTGCTCTCCGACTGGCACAACGCCCACCCGGAGCGCGCGTTCGACGTCCGCGTCGTGGGCCACCGGTGGTCCGAGGCGAGCCACCTCGTCAAGACGTTCCTCGCCAACAACCACGTGCCGTACGTCTGGCTCGACGTGGAGCGCGACGAGGAGGGGGCTCGCCTGCGCGACCTCGCGGGCGCCGGGCCGGAGGACCTCCCCCTCGTCCTCGTCCCCGACGGCGACACCCTCCGCGCCCCGACACCGGTCGCCGTCGCGACGGCCCTGGGGCTGCGCACGCGGGCCGAGCGCGCCCTCTACGACCTCTGCATCGTCGGCGGCGGACCGGCAGGGCTCGCCGCCGCGGTCTACGCCGCGTCCGAGGGCCTGAGCACCGTGGTCGTCGAGCACGACGCCCCCGGCGGGCAGGCCGGGCAGAGCGCGGCGATCGAGAACTACCTCGGCTTCCCGCGTGGCCTCTCCGGTGCCGACCTCGCGCAGCGGGCGATCGCGCAGGCCCGCCGCTTCGGCGCCGAGATGGTGCTCGCCCGGGACGTCATGGCGCTCGAGCAGCGCGGACCGGTCCGTGCCGTCCGCCTCGACGGAGCCGACGACATCGAGGCGCGTAGCGTCGTCCTCGCGACCGGCGTGTCCTACCGACGCCTCGAGGCCCGTGGCGTCGACGCCCTCTCGGGACGTGGCGTGCACTACGGGTCCAACGCCGGCCAGGCGGCGGCGTGTGCGGGGGACGAGGTCTACGTCGTCGGCGCCGCCAACTCGGCCGGCCAGGCGGTGCTCAACCTCGCCCGCCACGCCAGGCGCGTCACCCTCGTCGTCCGCGGCGAGTCGCTCGAGGCGAGCATGTCGCAGTACCTCGTCACGCGGATCCGCGCCGACGAGCGCATCCGCGTCCTGTGTCGCACCGAGGTCGTCGGCGCGGACGGCGACGGCCACCTGGAGCGGCTGACCCTCTCGGACCGGCACACCGGCGCCACGACGGAGGTCGAGGCCGCCTGGCTCTTCATCTACATCGGCGCGTCGCCGCGCACCGACTGGCTCGGCGCCGACGTCGCACGTGACGAGCACGGCTTCGTCGTCACCGGCCACGACCTCGTCACCGGGCAGCAGGCGCACGGCTGGCCACTGGCCCGCCCGCCGTTCGCCCTGGAGACGAGCCTGCCGGGGGTCTTCGCGGCGGGCGACGTGCGCTCGGACTCGATGAAGCGCGTCGCCTCCGCCGTCGGCGAGGGCTCGATGTCGGTCTACTTCGTCCACCGCTACCTCGCCACGATCTGACCGGCAGACGGGACCCGCGATGCTCGAGCTCTCCGACCTCCGCACGGTGCCGCTCTTCGACGGACTGGACGACGACCAGCTGCTGCAGCTGCTCGACGGCGGCGCCGAGGTGCCGATCGTCCCCGGCGAGGTGGTCTGGCTGGAGGGTGACCGAGCCGACTTCTGGTGGGTCGTCGTCGACGGGACGCTCGACCTCTCGCGCCACATCGGGCGAGAGGACGTCGTCGTCGGCCACATGGACGTCCCGGGTCGCTGGGCCGGTGGGTTCCGGGCCTGGGACGAGCACGGGGTCTACCTCGCGACGGCCCGTGGCGTCGCGCCCGGGCGGCTGCTGCGGGTCCCGGCCGAGCGCCTCCACGAGCTCGCGAACGTGTGGTTCCCCTTCGCCGCGCACCTCGTCGCCGGCCTCTACGGCACGGCGCGGTCGATCGAGGCGACGGCCCGCCAGCGCAGCGGGCTCGTCACGCTCGGGACGCTCGCGGCCGGGCTGGCCCACGAGATCAACAACCCCGCGGCTGCCGCGGCCCGGTCGTCCGCCGAGCTGGAGCACGCCTGCGACGGTCTGCTCGACGCCCTGCGCCAGATGGCGTCGGCCGGTCTGACCGCGACCCAGTTCGGTGAGCTCGACGCGCTGCGCCGCGAGCTCGTGCCGCCGACGACGTTGCCCGACCCGCTCGAGACGGCCGACCGCGAGGAGGACCTGGGGGAGTGGCTCGACCGGGCCGGGGTCGAGCGGCCGTGGGAGCTCGCCGCGTCCCTCGTCTCCGCCGGCGCCGACGTCGGCTGGGTCGAGCGGGCCGCCGCCGCGGCACCGTCCCACGGGCTCGGCGCCTGTCTCGGCTGGGTGGCTCGCACCATCGACGTCTCCTCGCTCCTCGGCGAGGTGCGCGAGTCGACCCGCCGCGTGTCCGAGCTCGTCGCCGGCATCAAGTCCTACTCGCAGATGGACCGCGCCTCGCACCAGCGGGTCGACGTCCGAGAGGGGCTCGAGAGCACCCTGCTCGTCATGGGTCCTCGGCTCCGTCCGGGCATCACGGTGGTGCGCGACTGGGGCGCTGACGTGCCGCTCGTCGACGGGATGCCGGGCGAGCTCAACCAGGTCTGGACCAACCTCGTCGACAACGCCGTGGACGCCATGGACGGCGCCGGCACCCTCACCGTCACGACGCGCCTCGACGCGGAGTCCGTCGTCGTCGAGGTCGCGGACACCGGCGCGGGGATGAGCCCGGAGGTGCAGCAGCGCGCGTTCGAGGCGTTCTACACCACCAAGGACGTCGGCCGCGGGACCGGCCTCGGCCTCGACATCGCCCACCGCATCGTCGTCGATCGCCACGGCGGGGCGATCGAGATCGAGTCCCGGCCGGGCGACACCCGCATGCGCGTGCGCCTCCCGGTCCACGCCGCCCACGCTCCCGCGCCCTGACCACCGGCCCGGCCGGACGGCATACGCCATCGCGTCGTCAGCGGGTGGTCACCGAGGGCGTGTGCCGTCCCGCCGGGTCAGGCGGTCACCAGCCGCGGGCGCGCCACTCGCCCAGGTGCGGCCGCTCCGCGCCGAGGGTGGAGTCGTCGCCGTGGCCGGGGTAGAACCACGTGTCGTCGTCGTAGACGTCGAAGACACGGGTCGTGACGTCCTCGATGAGCGAGTCGAAGCTCTGCCCGGGGTTCTTCGTGTTGCCGATGCCGCCGGGGAAGAGGCTGTCGCCGGTGAAGAGGTGGGTGTGCCCGCCCGGCGCGGGGTCGGCGTAGGCGAGCGCGATCGACCCCGGCGTGTGTCCCCGCAGGTGGACGACGTCGAGGGTCACGTCGCCGACGGACACGGTGTCGGACTGGCCGACGCGCTCGTCGACCGGCACGGGCAGCGCGTCAGCGTCGTCGGCGCCGGCGACGGTGCGGGCGCCCGTCGCCGCGACGACCTCGGCGAGCGCACCGACGTGGTCGTGGTGCTGGTGCGTCGTGACGACGGTGTCGAGGCCACCGCCTCCGGTGGACACGAGGTCGAGCAGTCGCTCGGGCTCCGCCGCCGCGTCGACGAGCAGCTGTGCCCCGGTGGCGCGACAGGTCAGCAGGTAGGCGTTGTTGCCGAAGCCGCCGACCTCGAGCTTGCGGATCGTGAGGTCGGGCAGCTCCCGGACGCCGGCCGGCCCGCCCGCGGTGACGTGACCGGAGTAGGCGTCATGAGGCGTGTGCGTCATCGTCAGCCTCCGAAGGGCAGGGTCGGGACGGGGCCGTCGAAGGTCACGCCGTCGGTGTGTCCGCGGGCGAGCCACAGCAGCACGTCGGCGGCTGACCCGGTCACCCGCGTCGCACCGTCACCGATGACGTGCTCGTCGCCCTCGGCCGTCACGACGTGCAGCGACGGGGGAGCGTCGTCGTGCACGAGGCGGTTGGCGGCGTCGCGGAGGAAGAGCGACACGACCTCTGGCGGGGCGCTCGCGAAGGTGTAGCCGGCGTCGAGGTCGACGTGGTGGTAGACGACCTCGCGCAGCCGCATGAACGGGACCATCCCGACCGGGATCGGGAAGCCGCCCGGGGTGCGCTCGACGCGGACCTCGGCGTGCTCGGGGCGGAGGGCCTCGAGCCGCTCGGCGAGGCGGGCCGCCGTGTCGCGGATGTCGGTCGCGTGGTCGTGCGCCGACCGTCGGGCGCCGCGCTCGATGTCGGTGTCACGCGACTCGACGTCGTCGTACATCGTGTCGGCGGTGCCGGTCAGCGCGACGTCGCACACGCGCGCGAGGGCGTCGGCGTTGCGAGCGAGGTGCGCGAGCACGTGACCGCGCGACCAGCCCGCGCAGAGCGACGGCGCGAGCACCGCGTCGTTGCGGAAGGAGGCCGCGGTCGAGGCGACCCTGTCGGTCTCGGCCGCGACGAGCGCGGGTGTCACGTCGGCGTGCCTCATGCCGTGGCCCTCCCGGGTTGCTTCTCCGTCTCCGAGTCGGACGCCGCGCCCGAGGCCTTGGCGAGGGCGAGGGCGGCGCCGACGAGCGTCAGGTGCGAGAACGCCTGCGGGAAGTTGCCCACCATGCGCTTCGCGATCGGGTCGTACTCCTCTGAGAGCAGTCCGACGTCGTTGGTCAGGCCCACGAGCCGGTCCATCAGCTCGGTGGCCTCCGTCGTCATACCCGCCTTCGCGTAGGCGGTCACGAGCCAGAAGGAGCACGCCAGGAAGGGGTGCTCGTCGCCCGCGAGACCGTCGACCCCCGTGTCGGTGCGGTAGCGCATGACGAGTCCCTCGCGCAGCAGGTCGGACTCGACGGCGGCGATGGTGCCGAGCATCCGCGGGTCGTCACCGTCGACGAAGCCGATCGACGAGAGCGTGAGCAGGGACGCGTCAACCTCGGTGGTGTCGTAGTGCTGGACGAAGGTGTTGCGCTCGGTGTCGAAGCCCTTCGTCATGACCTCCTCGCGCACCTGGTCGCGCAGCTCGCGCCAGTGCTCGACGGGCCCCTCGACGCCGTGCTGCTCGACGGCGCGGATCGCCCGGTCGAAGGCGGCCCACACCATGACGCGCGAGTGGGTGAAGTGCCGCAGCGGGCCCCGGATCTCCCAGAGGCCGTTGTCGGCCTCCTCCCAGTGCTGGGCGAGGTGGTTGACGAGCGCCCGCTGCAGGTGCCAGGAGTCGTCGTTCTCCTCGAGTCCCTTCGACCGCGCGTGGTCGAGCGAGATCATCACCTCGCCGAGCACGTCGGTCTGGCGCTGCTCGACGGCCGCGTTGCCGACGCGCACGGGGCGCGACCCGGCATACCCGGGCAGGTGCTCGAGCACCCGCTCGGGGAGGTCACGGCCGCCGTCGACGCGGTACATGATCTGCATGTCCTCGGGGTCACCGGCGACGGCGCGCAGCAGCCACGCCCGCCACAGCTCGGTCTCCTCGACGTAGCCGCAGCCGAGGAGGGCCTCCAGCGTCAGCGCGGCGTCGCGCAGCCAGCAGAAGCGGTAGTCCCAGTTGCGCTCGCCCCCGAACTCCTCCGGCAGCGACGTCGTGGCGGCGGCGACGATCCCACCGGTCGACTGGTGGGTCAGGCCGCGCAGCACGAGCAGCGAGCGCGTGACCGCGTCCTCGTAGGGGCCGGCGTAGTCGCTGCGGGAGGCGTACTCCTCGCTCAGGGCGATCGTCTCGTCGATCCGGGCGCGGACCCGCAGCGGCGGCGGAATCTCCTCGTGGCTGCGGAACCACGTCGTCGAGAAGGTGAACGTCTGCCCGGCGACGACGTCGAACTCGTCGACGTGGTGGCCGTCCTGGGCGTGGGGGAGCCGCGCGCCGCGCAGGACGAGCATGTCGGGGCCTGCGATGGCCGTGATGATCTCGTCGGTGTGGTCCTCGCGGTCCTCGGTGTGGCGCATCACCCACGGGCGGGTGCGGCCGTAGTTGAAGCGCACCGTCCACTCGTGGACCATCCGTACCGTGCCCTCGACGCCCTCGATGCGGCGCAGGAGGTCGGAGCGACCGTCGCCGAGCGGCATGACGTCGGTGACGCGGACCCGGCCGGTGGGCGTCTCGTGGATCGTCTCGAGGACGAACGAGTTGCCGACGTAGCGGCGGGTCGTGACCGCGTCCGGGTCGACCGGCGTGATGAGCCAGCGACCGTGGTCCGGCGTGCCGAGCAGCGCCGAGAAGCAGGCGCGCGAGTCGAAGCGGGGGAGGCACAGCCAGTCGACGGAGCCCTTGCGGCTCACGAGGGCGGCGGTGCCGAGGTCGCCGAGCACGGCGTAGTCCTCGATCGGGGTGGGCACGGGCTCACTCATGACTGCGAGTATGCCGTCCTGCCGGGTCCGGCGCGCCACGCGCCCGGGCGTGTGGCGGGGTGGGTACGTCCGAGTCATGTCCAGCCTTGAGCCGCCGATGGGGGGACTGTCGGTCACCCCACCTAGCATGTTGCGCGTGACTGCTACGCCCACCGGCAACGCCCATTCCCTCGTCGTCCGCGGCGCGCGCGAGCACAACCTGCGCGACGTGTCCGTCGACCTCCCACGCGACAGCCTCATCGTCTTCACCGGGCTCTCGGGGTCGGGCAAGTCGAGCCTCGCGTTCGACACGATCTTCGCGGAGGGGCAGCGTCGCTACGTCGAGTCGCTGTCGGCGTACGCCCGGCAGTTCCTCGGGCAGATGGACAAGCCCGACGTCGACTTCATCGAGGGGCTCTCGCCCGCGGTCTCCATCGACCAGAAGTCGACCAACCGCAACCCTCGCTCGACCGTAGGCACCATCACCGAGGTCTACGACTACCTGCGCCTGCTCTTCGCCCGCGCGGGCCGGCCGCACTGCCCCGTCTGCGGTGAGCCCGTCACCCGGCAGTCGCCGCAGCAGATCGTCGACCAGCTCCTGACCCTCGAGGACCGCACCCGCTTCCAGGTGCTCGCGCCCGTCGTGCAGGGCCGCAAGGGCGAGTTCGTCGACCTCTTCGCCGAGCTCCAGACGAAGGGCTTCTCGCGTGCCAGGGTCGACGGCGAGGTCGTGTCCCTCGCCGAGCCCCCCGCCCTCGAGAAGCAGAAGAAGCACACGATCGAGGTCGTCGTCGACCGCCTCGTCGCCAAGGGCGACGACGCCGGCTCGAAGCGTCGCCTCACCGACTCCGTCGAGACGGCCCTCGGCCTCGCCGGCGGCGTGGTCATCATCGACTTCGTCGACCGCGACGCCAAGGACAAGGACCGCGAGCGCCGCTTCTCCGAGAAGATGGCCTGCCCCAACAACCACCCGCTCGGCATGGACGAGATCCAGCCGCGATCGTTCTCCTTCAACTCGCCGTTCGGCGCCTGCACCGAGTGCACCGGGATCGGCACCGAGCTCGAGGTCGACCCCGAGCTCGTCGTGCCCGACGACGACCTGTCGCTCGCCGAGGGCGCCATCGCCCCCTGGGCGCAGGGGTCGGGCTCGGCCGAGTACTTCCAGCGCGTCATGGGCGCGCTCGGCGAGGACATGAAGTTCTCGATGGACGCGCCGTTCCGGGCGCTGCCGGCCCGCGCCAAGGAGGCGCTGCTGCACGGCCAGAACTACAAGGTCCACGTCAAGTACAAGAACCGCTACGGCCGCGACCGCTCCTACACGACCGGCTTCGAGGGCGTCGTGCCCTTCATCAAGCGCCGCCACTCCGAGACCGACTCCGAGTGGAGCCGCGACCGCTACGAGGGCTTCATGCGCGAGGTCCCGTGCCCGGTCTGCAAGGGCGCGCGCCTCAAGCCCGAGTCCTTGGCCGTGCTCGTCGGTGGCAAGAACATCTCCGAGGTCTGCGGGCTCGCCATCAACGAGGCGGCCGGCTTCCTCGACACCGTCGACTTCACGGCGCGCGAGAAGCAGATCGCCGAGCGCGTCATCAAGGAGATCGACGCGCGGCTCGGCTTCCTGCTCGACGTCGGCCTCGACTACCTCTCGCTCGACCGCCCCGCCGGCACCCTGTCCGGTGGCGAGGCCCAGCGCATCCGGCTCGCGACCCAGATCGGCTCCGGCCTCGTCGGGGTGCTCTACGTCCTCGACGAGCCCTCGATCGGCCTGCACCAGCGCGACAACCACCGCCTCATCGAGACGCTGACGCGCCTGCGTGACCTCGGCAACACGCTCATCGTCGTCGAGCACGACGAGGACACCATCGCGACGGCCGACTGGGTCGTCGACATCGGCCCGGGTGCCGGTGAGCACGGCGGCCACGTCGTGCACTCCGGCACCGTCAAGGGACTGCTCGAGCATCCCGACTCGCTGACCGGCATGTACCTCTCGGGCCGTCGCGAGATCCCGTCTCCGGACGTGCGCCGCGGCCACGACGGGCGCCAGATCACCGTCAACGGCGCCCGCGAGAACAACCTCCAGAACGTCTCGGTGAACTTCCCGCTCGGCAACCTCGTGGCCGTCACCGGCGTGTCGGGCTCCGGCAAGTCGACGCTCGTCAACGACATCCTCTACAACGTCCTCGCCAACAAGCTCAACGGTGCCCGCCACGTGCCCGGACGGCACAAGTCCGTCACGGGCCTCGACCATCTCGACAAGGTCGTGCACGTCGACCAGAGCCCGATCGGGCGCACCCCCCGGTCGAACCCCGCGACCTACACCGGCGTCTTCGACAACATGCGCAAGCTCTTTGCCGAGACGACGGAGGCCAAGGTGCGCGGCTACCAGCCGGGCCGGTTCTCCTTCAACGTCAAGGGCGGCCGCTGTGACGCGTGCTCCGGCGACGGCACGATCAAGATCGAGATGAACTTCCTGCCCGACGTCTACGTCCCGTGCGAGGTGTGCCACGGGGCCCGGTACAACCGGGAGACGCTGGAGGTGCACTTCAAGGGCAAGACGATCGCGGACGTGCTCGACATGCCGATCGAGGAGGCCGCCACGTTCTTCGAGGCGGTCCCCGCGATCGCGCGTCACCTCAAGACCCTCAACGACGTCGGCCTGGGCTACGTGCGCCTCGGCCAGCCGGCGCCGACCCTCTCCGGTGGTGAGGCCCAGCGCGTCAAGCTCGCCAGCGAGCTGCAGAAGCGCTCCACCGGACGCACCATCTACGTCCTCGACGAGCCGACCACCGGCCTGCACTTCGAGGACATCCGCAAGCTCCTCGACGTGCTCCAGGGCCTCGTCGACAAGGGCAACACCGTCATCGTCATCGAGCACAACCTCGACGTCATCAAGAACGCCGACTGGATCATCGACATGGGGCCCGAGGGCGGCTCCGGCGGTGGCATGGTCATCGCGGAGGGCACGCCCGAGGACGTTGCCGAGGTGGCCGCCAGCCACACCGGGCGGTTCCTCAAGCCGATCCTCGAGCGGACGGCCCGCACGACGAGCCGCGGCCCGGCACGCACCCGCGCGAAGAAGGCCCCGGCCTCTGCGGGCGCGGCGGGCTCGGCCGGCTCACAGCGCGCTGACGGCGCGGGCACATCGACGGCGCGCACCGTGAAGGCACAGACGACGACGAAGGCAACGAAGGCAGCCACGGCACCGAAGGCGAGCGGACGCGCACGAGGAGGTGCCACCACCGCCGCTGCGAAGAAGACCACGTCGAGCACCACCGTGAGCAAGACGAGGTCGACCACGACCCGGAAGAGGAACGCATGACTGAGCGCACGCACTCCAGCACCACCGAGCCGACCAGCAGCACGAGCACCTCCGACACTCCGCCCACCGGCCCGTCCAGCGGCACCGCCGAGCCGAGCCTCGGCGACCGCATCTCCGTGCTCACCGACCGCCGCGGCGTCCTCCGGGTCGCCGGGGTCGTCGTCGGGGCCGGGGCACTCGCCGCCTGCAGCAGCCCGCCCGTCCCGACGGCTCCGGCCGAATCGGCGTCGAGCAGCGCTGCGGCGGCTCCGTCCTCCGGGGCGAGCTCGGCCGCCGCCGGTGGCACCCCGACGTCCGAGATCCCCGTCGGCGGCGGCAAGATCTTCGCGGACACCAAGACCGTCGTCACCCAGCCGGCGGCTGGCACGTTCAAGGCGTTCGACGCGGTGTGCCCCCACCAGGGCTGCACCGTCACCTCCGTCGAGGGCGGCCAGATCATCTGCCCCTGCCACCAGAGCCACTTCGACGCCACGACCGGCGACCGGGTGTCCGGCCCGGCGCCCACCGGCCTGACCGCCAAGACCATCACCGTCACCGGTGACACGTTCACCGTCAGCTGAGCGTCACCCGCTGTCGTATGCCGCCCGGTCGGTGCCTTCTCGGCGCCCGGCCGGGCGTCGTGCGTCCGGGCCCGGCACCTTCCGGGCGGGTCACGGATCCGCCGACAGGGCATACGCGAGGACGCCCTGCAGCGGCGTCGGCGGGTCGACATAGGGTGGGAACGTGGCGGACCCGACGACCTACCGACCCAAGCCGGGAGAGATCCCGACCGACCCGGGCGTCTACCGTTTCCGCGACGCGCACGGCCGGGTCATCTACGTCGGCAAGGCCAAGTCGCTGCGCCCGCGGCTGTCGTCCTACTTCCAGGACATCACGGCCCTGCACCCGCGCACCGCGACGATGGTCACGACGGCGAGCTCGGTCGAGTGGACCGTCGTGCGCACCGAGGTCGAGGCCCTGCAGCTCGAGTACTCCTGGATCAAGGAGTTCGACCCGCGCTTCAACGTCAAGTACCGCGACGACAAGTCCTACCCCTTCCTCGC
Organism: Terrabacter sp. 2TAF16; assembly: GCF_052115065.1. Taxonomy (NCBI): domain Bacteria; kingdom Bacillati; phylum Actinomycetota; class Actinomycetes; order Micrococcales; family Intrasporangiaceae; genus Terrabacter; species Terrabacter sp. 2TAF16. Next base: position 304,061 of record NZ_JBFRFZ010000001.1, on the reverse strand, counting down.
TGTGACGATGGGCGAGGAGTTCCCGCGGGCCCAGGTCATGCGCGGCGCCAAGCGCAAGGGCACCCGCTACTTCGGGCCCTACGGCCATGCCTGGGCGATCCGCGAGACCCTCGACCTGCTGCTGCGGGTCTTCCCACTGCGCACGTGCTCGTCCGGCGTGTTCAAGCGCGCGACGGCGAGCGGTCGACCGTGCCTGCTCGGCTACATCGACAAGTGCTCGGCCCCGTGCGTCGGCCGCGTCACCCCCGAGGAGCACCGGGCCATCGCCGAGGACTTCTGCGACTTCATGGGCGGCAACACGACGCGCTTCGCGAAGCGCCTCGAGACGCGCATGAAGGAAGCGGCCGCGGAGCTCGACTTCGAGCAGGCCGCCCGGCTGCGCGACGACATCGGGGCCCTGACCAAGGCGCTCGAGAAGCAGGCCGTCGTCCTCGGTGACGCCACCGACGCCGACGTCTTCGCCCTCGCCGATGACGACCTCGAGGCCGCGGTCCAGGTCTTCCACGTCCGGGGTGGACGCATCCGCGGCCAGCGGGGCTGGGTCGTCGAGAAGGAGAGCGAGGACATCCCGACCCTCGTCGAGCACCTGCTGCTGCAGGTCTACGGCGACGCCGAGCGCGACGCGATCCCGCGCGAGGTGCTCGTCCCGAGCCTGCCGGCCGACCCCGAGGCCGTCACCGAGTGGCTGTCGTCGGTGCGCGGCTCCGCGGTCAGCGTCCGCGTGCCGCAACGCGGCGACAAGCGCACCCTGAGCGAGACGGTCCGGCGCAACGCCGAGCAGTCGCTGGCCCGGCACAAGGTGGCCCGCGCCGGCGACCTGACGCTGCGCAGCAAGGCGCTGCAGGAGCTGCAGGACTACCTCGGCCTCGACGACGCACCGCTGCGCATCGAGTGCTACGACGTCAGCCACGTCCAGGGCACCAACGTCGTCGCGTCGATGGTCGTCTTCGAGGACGGACTGGCCCGCAAGAGCGAGTACCGCCGCTTCATCGTCCGGGGCGCGGCCACCGAGGACGGCGAGCCGGTCACCGTCGACGACACCGCCGCGATGCGCGAGGTGCTGACCCGCCGGTTCCGGCGCTACCTCGAGGACGCCGAGGGAGCGGGCGACCTCGACCTCTCGACGGGGGTCGTCGGCGGGGCGACCGACGGCGCGGCCGGCCCCGACGCGACGGGTCCGTCGGACGACGACGGGCCGTCCGCCTCCGGTCCGATCGACCCCGAGACCGGACGGCCTCGACGGTTCGCCTACCCACCCAGCCTCGTCGTCGTCGACGGCGGCCTGCCGCAGGTCAACGCCGCCCAGGCCGTGCTCGACGAGCTCGGCATCGAGGAGGTCGCGCTCGTCGGGCTCGCCAAGCGCCTCGAGGAGGTGTGGGTCCCGCGCGACGACCACCCGGTCATCCTGCCCCGCACGAGCGAAGGGCTCTACCTGCTCCAGCGGCTGCGCGACGAGGCCCACCGCTTCGCGATCACCTTCCACCGGCAGCGACGGTCCAAGGCGATGACGACCTCCCAGCTCGACGGCATACCCGGGCTCGGCGCGAGCCGTCAGAAGGCGCTGCTGCGCCACTTCGGTTCGGTCAAACGCCTTCGCGCGGCGGACACGACGGACATCATGGCCGTACCCGGCTTCGGCCGGTCGCTTGCGTCGGCCGTCGTCAACCACTTGGCTGAGGGAGCACCCCAGGAGCCAGCCGTGAACCTCACGACGGGAGAAGTGCTCGAATGACCGCCGACACCAGGCGCACACCGCAGACGCCCTTGGCCGATGCTCCGATCGTCATCGTCACCGGGATGAGCGGGGCCGGACGCAGCACGACCGCCAACGTCCTCGAGGACCTCGGGTGGCTCGTCGTCGACAACCTGCCACCGCAGCTGCTCACGCACCTCGCCGAGCTGCGCGACGAGGCCCGCGCCCAGCACCCCGAGGCCCACCTCCAGCAGGTCGCCGTCGTCGTCGACGTGCGCTCGCGTGGCTGGTTCGCCCAGCTCGAGGGCGCCATCGGTGCGGCCCGCGAGCGCGGCGAGCGTCCCAGCCTCGTCTTCCTCGACGCCACCGACGAGGCGCTCGTCCGCCGCTTCGAGAGCGTGCGCCGACCGCACCCGCTCCAGGGCGAGGGTCGGCTCCTCGACGGCATCCAGCGCGAGCGCGAGCTGCTCCTCGACCTGCGCTCGTCGGCTGACGTCGTCATCGACAGCTCGGGCCTCAACGTCCACCAGCTGAGCGCCAAGCTCTCCTCGCTCTTCGCGGGCGACCGGCGCGTCCAGCTGCGCATCGCGGTCATGTCGTTCGGCTTCAAGTACGGCCTGCCGCTCGACGCCGACGTCGTCTTCGACATGCGTTTCCTGCCCAACCCCTACTGGGTGCCCGAGCTGCGGGCGCTGACCGGGCGCGACACTCCCGTCAGCGAGTTCGTCATGAAGCAGGAGGGCGCCGACGAGTTCCTCGACCGCGCCGGTGACCTGCTCGACACGATGATCGACGGCTACGTCCGCGAGGGGCGCCGCTACGTCACCGTGGCCGTCGGCTGCACCGGCGGCAAGCACCGGTCCGTCGCGATCGCGGAGGCGCTGAGCGGGCGGCTCGGCGGCCGGGACCGCGTCGACACGTTCGTCGTCCACCGCGACCTGGGTCGGGAGTGACCGGGACGACTGCGGTGACGACCCAGCGACTGCCCCTCGGTTCCTCGCACCACCGGCGCATCGTCGCGCTCGGTGGTGGTCACGGCCTGGCCGCGGCGCTGACCGCGCTGCGGCTGCTCACCGACAACGTCACCGCCGTCGTCACCGTCGCCGACGACGGCGGGTCGAGCGGGCGGCTCCGCGAGGAGTTCGACGTGCTGCCCCCCGGCGACCTGCGGATGGCGCTCTCGGCGCTGTGCGACGACAGCGACTGGGGCCACACCTGGCGCGACGTGCTCCAGCACCGTTTCGCCGGCACGGGGGACCTCAAGGGCCACGCGCTCGGCAACCTCATGATCGTCTCGATCTGGGAGCTGCTCGGCGACACGGTGCAGGGGCTCGACCTCGTGGGGCGTCTGCTCGGCGCGCGGGGCCGGGTGCTGCCGATGGCGGCCGAGCCGCTCGAGATCGTGGCCGAGATCCGCGGCCACGACCCGGCCCGCCCCGATGCCACGGTCGACGTGCGCGGGCAGCACCGCGTCGCGTCGTCGCCGGGCATCGTGTCGTCGATCGGCATCGTGCCGACGTGTCCGGAGCCCTGCCACGAGGCGCTCTCCGCCGTCCGCGACGCCGACTGGGTCATGCTCGGACCCGGGTCGTGGTTCACGTCCGTCATGCCGCACCTGCTCGTGCCCGACCTCGTCGACGCGCTCGTCTCGACGCGGGCCAAGCGACTGCTCAACCTCAACCTCGAGGTGCACAAGGGGGAGACCCGCGACTTCCGGGCCGAGGACCACCTCGCCTCGTTCGCCGCCAACGCTCCCGACCTCCGGCTCGACGTCGTGCTCGCCGACCCGAGCGTCGTCCCCGACGGCGCGTCGCTGCGGGCGGCGGCCGCCGAGCTCGGGGCCGAGCTCGTCGTCGCGCCGGTGGCGGCCCGGGGCGAGCCCGGGGTGCACGACCCGCTGCGACTCGCGGCGGCGCTGCGCGACGTCATCTCCTGAGCTCGTGGCGCTGCCGTTCGCAGAGCCGGCCGGGGCTCCGGCGCGAGGGTGCTTGATCAGGGTGGCAGGATGTCGCCCATGGCCATGACAGCAAAGGTGAAGGACGAGCTCTCACGCCTCGAGGTGACCAAACCCTGCTGTCGCAAGGCCGAGGTCTCGACGATGCTCCGCTTCGCCGGCGGGCTGCACATCATCGGGGGACAGATCGTCGTCGAGGCCGAGCTCGACACCGCGAACGCCGCACGTCGCCTGCGCCGCAACATCGCCGAGGTCTACGGGCACAAGAGCGACGTGCTCGTCCTCGCCGCCGGCGGTCTGCGTCGTGGCTCCCGCTACGTCGTCCGGGTCGTCGAGGAGGGCGCCACCCTCGCCCGGCAGACCGGGCTCATCGACACGCGTGGGCGTCCCGTCCGCGGCCTGCCGCCCAAGGTGGTCAGCGCCGCGACGTGCGACTCCGAGGCCGCCTGGCGGGGCGCGTTCCTCGCGCACGGCTCGCTCACCGAGCCGGGGCGCTCGTCGGCGCTCGAGGTGACGTGCCCCGGTCCCGAGGCCGCCCTCGCCCTCGTCGGCGCCGCACGCCGCCTCGGCATCCAGGCCAAGGCCCGCGAGGTCCGCGGCGTCGACCGGGTCGTCATCCGCGACGGCGACGCCATCGGTGCGATGCTGACGCGTCTCGGGGCCCACGACGCCGTCATGGCGTGGGAGGAGCGGCGGATGCGCCGCGAGGTGCGGGCGACGGCCAACCGCCTGGCCAACTTCGACGACGCCAACCTGCGCCGCTCCGCACGGGCCGCCGTCGCTGCCGGGGCCCGGGTCGAGCGCGCCATGGAGCTGCTCGGCGAGGAGATCCCCGACCACCTGCGTGAGGCCGGGGTGCTCCGCCTCGAGCACAAGCAGGCCAGCCTCGAGGAGCTCGGCCAGCTGGCCAAGCCGCCGATGACCAAGGACGCCGTGGCCGGTCGCATCCGGCGCCTGCTCGCCATGGCCGACAAGCGGGCCGAGGAGCTCGGGGTCGCCGGCACCGACGCCAACCTCACGGCCGACATGCTCGAGAGCTGAACCGGGGCGTCCGACGCCGTCGCTCGGGTGCCCGCGCGGCGGGGGCGGCGCGTGCTGAGCGCGTGCTCACCAAGCCCTGAGACTGCCGCTTCGGCGTCGGAGGCGACGCACTAGGGTGTGGTGTGATCGAGGTCGCAACGGGGCGGCCCAAGGTCTGGCATTTTCGTCCGACACACAGTCTCACCGAAGAGGTGCACAGCAGTGACCGTTCGCGTTGGTATCAACGGCTTTGGCCGCATCGGCCGCAACTTCTTCCGCGCCATCGTGGCGTCCGGAGCCGACATCGAGGTCGTGGCCACCAACGACCTCATGGACAACAAGACCCTCGCCCACCTGCTCAAGTACGACTCGATCCTGGGCCGTTTCCCCGGTGAGGTCACCTACGACGACACGTCGATCATCGTCGACGGCAAGGCCATCCGCGTCTTCGAGGAGCGCGACCCCGCCAACATCGACTGGGCCGGCGTCGGCGCCGACATCATCGTCGAGTCCACCGGCTTCTTCACCGACGCCCAGAAGGCCAAGGCCCACATCGACGGTGGCGCCAAGAAGGTCATCATCTCGGCCCCGGCCAAGAACGAGGACATCACGATCGTGATGGGCGTCAACCACGAGCTGTACGACCCCGCCGCGCACACGGTGATCTCCAACGCCTCGTGCACGACGAACTGCCTCGCGCCGATGGCCAAGGCCCTCAACGACGAGTTCGGCATCGTCAAGGGCCTCATGACGACCATCCACGCCTACACGCAGGACCAGAACCTCCAGGACGCCCCGCACAAGGACCTCCGTCGGGCCCGCGCCGCCGCCCTCAACATCGTCCCGACCACGACCGGCGCCGCCAAGGCCGTCGCCCTCGTGCTGCCCGAGCTCAAGGGCAAGCTCGACGGCTACGCGCTCCGCGTGCCGGTGCCGACCGGCTCGGCCACCGACCTGACCTTCGAGGCCGGTCGCGAGACGACCGTCGAAGAGGTCAACGCCGCCGTCAAGGCGGCGGCCGAGGGCCCGATGAAGGGCTTCCTCGTCTACACCGAGGACGAGATCGTCTCCAAGGACATCGAGACCGACCCCGCCTCGTGCATCTTCGACGCCGGTCTCACCAAGGTCATCGGCAACCAGGTCAAGGTCGTCGGCTGGTACGACAACGAGTGGGGCTACTCCAACCGGCTCGTCGACCTCGTCGCGCTCGTCGGCTCGTCGCTCTGAGCCACTCGGCCACCGCCCCCGGCGCTCTCCCGAGCACCCCGGGCGGTGGCCGCACCCTTGTCACCCGTGCCCGCCCATTCCCAACTGACGAAGAGGCATCCCGCGTGAAGACCACCAGCGATCTCGGGGACCTGCGCGGCAAGCGCGTCCTCGTCCGGTCCGACCTCAACGTGCCGCTCGACGGCTCGACGATCACCGACGACGGCCGCATCCGCGCCTCGGCCCCGACGATCAAGGGCCTGGCCGACGCCGGCGCCCGCGTCATCGTCTGCGCCCACCTCGGCCGCCCCAAGGGCGCCCCGGAGGCCAAGTACTCCCTCGCGCCGGTCGCGCGGCGACTCAGCGAGGTGCTCGGCACCGGCGTCGTCTTCGCCGACGACACCGTGGGTGACGACGCCAAGGCCAAGGCAGCGGCGCTCGAGGACGGCCAGGTGCTGCTCCTCGAGAACCTTCGCTTCAACGCCGGCGAGACCGGCAAGACCGACGACGAGCGTGCCGGCTTCGCGGGCGAGCTCGCTTCTCTCGCCGACGTCTTCGTCTCCGACGGCTTCGGGGTCGTGCACCGCAAGCAGGCCTCCGTCTACGACGTCGCGCGCCTGCTGCCGCATGCCACGGGCGACCTCGTCTCCACCGAGGTCGACGTCCTGCGCCGCCTGACGAAGGACCCCGAGCGCCCGTATGCCGTCGTCCTCGGTGGCGCGAAGGTGTCCGACAAGCTCGGCGTCATCGGCAACCTCCTCGGCACGGCGGACCGTCTCCTCATCGGTGGCGGCATGGTCTTCACCTTCCTCGCCGCGCAGGGCCACGAGGTCGGCAAGAGCCTGCTCGAGGCTGACCAGATCGACACGGTCAAGGGCTACCTCGAGCGGGCCGCGAAGGAGGGCGTCGAGATCGTGCTTCCGGTCGACGTCGTCGCCGCCGACGCGTTCAGCGCTGACGCGGCCCACGAGGTCGTCCCGGCCGACGCCATCCCGGCCGACCGGATGGGCCTCGACATCGGGCCCGCGTCGAGCGCGCTCTTCGCCGAGAAGCTCGCCGACTGCCGCACCGTCTTCTGGAACGGCCCGATGGGCGCCTTCGAGATGCAGCCCTACGCCGCCGGCACCAAGGCGCTGGCCCAGGCGCTCGTCGAGATCACCGCCCATGGCGCCCTCACCGTCGTCGGTGGCGGCGACTCCGCCGCGGCCGTGCGCCAGCTCGGCTTCGCCGACTCCGACTTCGGCCACATCTCCACCGGCGGCGGCGCCAGCCTCGAGTACCTCGAGGGCAAGGAGCTGCCCGGACTCACCGTGCTCGAGGAGGGCGACGCCTGATGGCCAAGGACACCAAGCCGGTCGGGCGCGTCCCGCTCATGGCCGGCAACTGGAAGATGAACCTCGACCACCTCCAGGCGACGCACCTCGTGCAGAAGCTCGACTGGACGCTGCGCGACGCGAAGCACGACCACGCGGCCGTCGAGGTCGCCGTCCTGCCGCCCTTCACCGACCTGCGCTCGGTCCAGACGCTCATCGAGGGCGACAAGCTCGACCTCAGGTACGGCGCGCAGGACCTGTCGCCGCACACCTCGGGTGCCTACACCGGTGACATCTCGGGCGCCTTCCTCGCCAAGCTCGGCTGCACGTACGTCACCGTCGGGCACAGCGAGCGGCGCGAGGGCCACGGCGAGACCGACGCCGTCGTCAACGCCAAGGTCAAGGCGGCCTACGCCCACGGCCTGACGCCGATCCTCTGCTGCGGCGAGGCGCTCGACGTGCGCAACGAGGGCCGTCAGGTCGAGCACGTCGTCGCCCAGCTGCGCGAGAACCTCGACGGGGTGACCAAGGAGCAGGCGGCATCGGTCGTCATCGCCTACGAGCCCATCTGGGCCATCGGCACGGGCGAGGTCGCCACGCCCGACGACGCGCAGGAGGTCTGCGCGGCCATCCGCACGCTGCTCGCCGAGCTCTACAGCGGCGACGTCGCCGACGGCGTACGCGTCCTCTACGGCGGCAGCGTCAAGTCGGGCAACGTCGCGGCGATCATGGCCCAGGAGGACGTCGACGGCGCCCTCGTCGGTGGTGCGTCGATCGACCCGACGGAGTTCGCGTCGATCTGTCGCTACCGCGACCACGTCGGCACGGCCTGATACCTTCCCTTCGGCCGGACGGATCCCACGGGGCCGTTCGGCCGAAGGGCCCTCGGGCAGGTATCCTTACCCGAGCCCCGGAACACGCGGGGGAGTGGCCGTCCGGCCCGACGACCCCCGAGATCCCGACGATTTGGAGTGACCACGTGGATGCGGTTCGCATCGTGCTTCAGGTCCTGCTGGTGCTGTCCAGCATGGTCCTGACCCTCTTCATCCTGCTGCACAAGGGCAAGGGTGGCGGCCTGTCCGACATGTTCGGCGGGGGCATGTCCACGTCGCTCGGTGGCTCATCCGTCGCCGAGCGCAACCTCGACCGCTTCACGGTGGCCGTGGCGCTCGTCTGGGCGACGGCGATCATCGGTCTGGGCCTCCTGGCCCGTTTCGCGAGCTGAGAGAAGGAACAGATGGCCAGCGGTAACGCCATTCGTGGAAGCCGGGTCGGCGCCGGCCCGATGGGCGAGGCGGAGCGCGGCGACGCCGCCCCTCGCGTCCACATCTCCTACTGGTGCTCCAACGGGCACGAGACCCGTCCGAGCTTCGCCGAGGAGCCCGGCATGGTCCTGCCCGAGACGTGGGACTGCCCGCGCTGCGGGTTCCCGGCCGGCCAGGACAAGGACAACCCCCCGGCCCCGCCGAAGGTCGAGCCCTACAAGACGCACCTGGCCTACGTGAAGGAGCGTCGCAGCGACGCCGACGGCGCCGCCATCCTCGACGAGGCCCTGAGCACGCTGCGCGAGCGCGGCCTCATCCAGTGACCCCTCGGGTCACCGGTGGGTGACCTGACGACGAAGGGCCCGGGAGATCCTCCCGGGCCCTTCGTCGTGTCGTATGCCGTCCGGTGCCGCGCGGCCGGCCGCGTCGGTCAGTCGCGTCGGTCGGCCGCGTCGGTCGGCCGCGTCGGTCAGTCGAGGGCCGAGGCCGCGTCGGCGTCGACGAGCCACAGGGTCGCGTCCGTGCCCGCGGGTCCGGCCGCGGGGACGTCCCAGCGGTCCGCACCCGGGACGAGCGCGGCCTCGACCGCCTCGGCCTTGTCGGCTCCGGACACGAGGAACCACACCTCGTGGGAGCGCTCGAAGCACTCGAAGGTGAGGCTCACCCGGTCCGGCGGCGGCTTCGGCGAGTCGTGCACGGCGATCGCGATCGCGTCGGTCACTCGCTGGGCCGGGTGGTGCGGGAAGAGCGAGGCGACGTGACCGTCCGGGCCGACGCCGAAGAGCACGACGTCCCACGCCTTCTGGCCGTGCTCGCGGATCGTGCGGGCGTAGGCCTCGGCGCTGGCCTCGGCGCTCTCCGAGGCGTCGGGACCGGCCACCCGGTGCACCTTCGCCGGGTCGAGTCCCAGCGTGCTGAGACCCGCCTCGTCGTTCTGGGTGTCGTTGCGGTCGGGGTCACCCGCCGGCAGGTAGCGCTCGTCGCCCCACCACACGCGTACCCGTGACCAGTCGACGGCCGAGCGGCCCGGCGTCGTCAGGACGGAGGCGATGATCGCCGATCCCATGGACCCGCCGGTGAGAGCCACCTGGGCCTCGGGTTTGCGGGTCTGGGCGTCGACCAACGCGGTGACGAACCGGGCCGCGGCGGCGTCGGCCAGGGACTGCTTGTCCGGGTGGACGACGACGCGCGGCTCGGCGGTCACGAGGTCGCCGTCCCGCTCGCCGCCTTCGTGGCCGTGGTGGCCGTGGTGGCCTTGCGAGCCGTCGCCTTGCGGGTGCCCGCCGTCGTCCGCGACGCGGCCTTCGTCGTGCTCTTGGCCGCGCCCGTCTTCGACGCACCCTTCGTCGCGGCGCTCCGGGTGGCCGACGTCGCGGCCGCCTTCGTCGTCGCCCGCTTGGCGGTGGCTGGCTTGGCGGTGGCTCGCTTGGTCGGGGAGGCTGTCCTGGCTGGGGTCGTCGACTCGGTCCCGGCCGCCGTCTTCCGGTTCTTGGCGGCTTGCTTCTCGCGGGGCGTCCGCTTGCCCGCGAGCTTGCGGACGGTGGCCGCGTGCACGTCGGCGGTCTCGGCGTGCTCGGGCGCCGGGGGAGCCGTGATCATCGCGCTGGCCTCCTGCGCCGACTCGTCACGGCCGAGGCGGGCCGCAAGGCGACGCGACTCGGCGGGGTCCGGAGCCTTGCCTGCCTTGGCGGCTGCGGCGGCGGTGAGACGCACCGGCTGGAGCGCCCCGAGGCCGTGCAGCAGCGCGTCCTCGTAGGCGTCGTCCGGGTCGAGGCGACGCAGCTCGTCGGCCAGGCACTCCGGCAGCTCGCGCCGGGGCAGGCTGATCCGGCGGTCGGGCTGACCGGTCTGCGAGAGCGTCGCGACGACGTCGCCGGGACGCACCAGGTCGATGGGGCCGCTCTTGCGCTCGAGGCGGACCGAGCTGATGCCCGACCCCCGCGGGGTCGAGACCCGGTGCACGGGCACCCGGAGCCGCCGCGAGAGCCAGCCGGCGAGCAGGTCGCTCGACGGGGAGTCGGGCGCGCCGCTGACGACGGCCCCGGTGATCGGCTCGTAGGGCGGCTGGTCGAGCGCGGCGGCGAGCAGGCCACGCCAGCGGGTCAGGCGGGTCCACGCGAGGTCGGTGTCGCCCGGTGCGTAGTTCGCCGCCCGCTTCTTGAGCATGAGCCGCGGGTTGCGGTGCTCGGCGACGTCGGTGATCCGGCGCTGGGCCATCGCGCCGATGGGGTCCTTCGCGACGTCGGCCGGTGCCTCACCGGGCCACCAGGCCACGATGGGGGAGTCGGGCAGCAGGAGCGGCACGACGACGCTCGGGCCGTGGTTTGCCAGCGTACCGTAGAGCCGGAGCACGACGATCTCGCTCGCGCCGGCGTCACCGCCGAGACGGATCTGCGCGTCGAGACGGTTCTTGCCGCGGCGGTCGCCGGAGATGACGACGATGATGCGGCAGGGGTGCTGGCGGCTCGCCTGGTTGGCGACGTCGATGGCGTTGCCGGCGTCGGTGTCCTCGACGACCACGACGAGCGTCAGCACGCGGCCGAGCGCCATCGCGCCGACCTCGTTGCGCAGGCGCACCAGCGTCTTGCTGATGCCGGTGGTCGTGGTGTCGGTCAGGTCGCGGATCACGGCATCCTCCACGTACGTCCGTCGCGTTCGAGCATCTCGTCGGCCGAGGGCGGTCCCCACGTTCCCGCGGTGTACTGCTCCGGCTTGCCGGACTTGGCCCAGTGCTTCATGAGCGGGTCGAGGATCCGCCAGGACGACTCGACCTCTTCGTGCCGCGGGAAGAGCGGCGGGTCACCGAGCAGCACGTCGAGGATGAGGCGTTCGTACGCCTCTGGCGACGCCTCGGTGAACGACGAGCCGTAGCCGAAGTCCATCGTGACGTCGCGGACCTCCATCTGCGCACCGGGCACCTTGGAGCCGAAGCGGATGGTGACGCCCTCGTCGGGCTGCACGCGGATGACGATGGCGTTCTGCCCGAGCTCCTCCGTCGCGGTGTGCTCGAAGGGCAGGTGCGGCGCACGCTTGAAGACGACCGCGATCTCGGTGACGCGCTTGCCGAGACGCTTGCCGGTGCGCAGGTAGAACGGGACGCCCGCCCAGCGGCGGGTGTCGACCTCGAGAGTCACGGCGGCGAAGGTCTCGGTGACCGACGTGGGGTCGACGCCGTCCTCCTCGAGGTAGCCGACGACCTCCTCGGCGCCCTGCCAGCCACCGCCGTACTGCCCGCGAGCGGCGCCCTTGTCGAGGTCAGCAGGGAGGCGGACCGCCGAGAGCACCTTCTCCTTCTCGGCGCGAAGGTCCTTGGCGTCGAAGGAGACCGGCTCCTCCATCGCGGTGAGCGCGAGCAGCTGGAGCAGGTGGTTCTGGATGACGTCGCGCGCCGCGCCGATGCCGTCGTAGTAGCCGGCGCGGCCCGCGATGCCGATGTCCTCGGCCATCGTGATCTGCACGTGGTCGACGTAGTTGGCGTTCCACACCGGCTCGAAGAGCTGGTTGGCGAAGCGGAGGGCCAGGAGGTTCTGGACCGTCTCCTTGCCGAGGTAGTGGTCGATGCGGAAGACGGAGTCAGGTGGGAAGACGCCCTCGACGATCTCGTTGAGCTCCTGGGCGCTCTTGAGGTCGTGCCCGAAGGGCTTCTCGATGATGACGCGTCGCCAGCTGTCGCCCTCGGCCTTGGTCAGGCCGCACCGCTCGAGCTGCTCGCACACGGTCGCGAAGAAGCCCGGGGGGATCGAGAGGTAGAAGGCGTGGTTGCCACCGGTACCGCGGTCCTGGTCGAGCTCGTCGACCGTCTTGGCCAGCAGGTCGAACGCCGCCGGGTCGTCGAACGTGCCGGGCACGAAACGGAAGCCCTCGGAGAGGTTGCGCCACACGTCCTCGCTGAAGGGGGTGCGGGCGTGCTGCTTCACGGCGTCGTGGACGACCTGGCCGAAGTCCTGGGCCGCCCAGTCACGGCGGGCGAAACCGACGAGCGAGAAGCCCGGCGGCAGCAGCCCGCGGTTGGCGAGGTCGTAGATCGCCGGCATGAGCTTCTTGCGGGCCAGGTCACCGGTCACGCCGAAGAGGACGAGACCGCACGGTCCGGCGATGCGGGGGAGGCGCTTGTCCTCGGCGGTGCGCAGCGGGTTGTGCCCGTGCGAGATGCGCGCAGGACTCATGCGCGGCCTCCTGCCAGCAGCGCCTCGCGCAGCTGCGCGAGACCTGCGTCGTGGTCGGTGAGGTGCAGCTGGAGGACGGGGCGTCCGTGCTCGGCGAGGACCGCGGCGTCGCCGCCCGCCTGCGAGGCGATGAAGTCACCGAAGGTGAACTCGCGTCCGGGGATCGCGAGGTCCTCCTTGGGTGCCGTCGTGATCTGGAGGTAGACGCCCACCGCCGGGCCGCCCTTGTGGAACTGGCCGGTCGAGTGCAGGAAGCGCGGGCCCCAGCCGAACGTCGTCGGACGCTCCGTGCGACGGGCGAGCGGGACGCGGCACTCGGCGAGGTCGGCGTCGGCCAGCCGGTCGAGGTAGGCCATGACGGCGACGTAGCCGTGCTCGCGGTCGAGCTGCGCGAAGAGTGCGTCGAGGGCCGCGGGCACGGTGCGTGCGTCGCCGAGCCAGTCGCGCGACCCACCAAGCGTGCGGATCTCGATGGCGCCGTCCGTCGCGGCGGGGTCCGTGCTCGAGCCGGTTCCCTGGTCGAGCAGGGCGCGGGCGACCTTCTTGGCGCTCTCGACGTCGGGCTGGTCGAAGGGGTTGATGCCGAGCAGGCGCCCGGCGACGGCCGTGGCCACCTCCCACAGGAGCAGCTGGGCACCCAGGGCGCCGCCCACGCGTACCTCCGACGCGACGTCGCCCGACGGGGCCGCCTCGCTGTCGGCGTCCACGAGACGCGCCACGGTGACGTCGGCCGCGGGCCAGGCCACCTCGGGGTCCTCGTCCCCACCGGCGACGACCGGCAGGACGCCGGTGCCGTTCTTGCCGGTGGACTCGGCGATGAGCTGCTCGGCCCAGTCGGCGAACCCGACGATGCCGGAGCCGTCGTCGACGAGGACGAGCTTGTCACGCAGGGGGTCGGTGCCACCCATGGCGGCGCCGAGGCGCAGACCGGGGTTGGCGTCGTCGTCGGCGGCCAGCAGGTCGGCGACGGACTCGGCCTCGTCGAGGAGGGCCTCGACGTCGACGCCGGCGAGGCCGCTCGGCACGAGACCGAAGGCGGTCAGCGCCGAGTAGCGGCCACCGACGTCGGGGTCGGCGTTGACGACGCGGTAGCCCTTGGCGCGGGACTCCTTGTCGAGCGGGCTGCCCGGGTCGGTGACGATGACGATGCGCGACGCGGGGTCGATGCCGGCGTCGGTGAACGCCTGCTCGTAGGCACGGCGCTGGGAGTCGGTCTCGACCGTGGAGCCGGACTTGCTCGAGACGACGACCACGGTGTGGTCGAGGTCGTCGCCGAGGGCACGCCGGACGTAGTCGGGGTCGGACGAGTCGAGCACGACGAGCGGCTTGCCGGCCGTGGCGCAGATGACCTCCGGCGCGAGCGAGGAGCCGCCCATGCCGCAGAGCACGACGTGGGTCAGGCCCTGCTCGGCGAAGGAGTCGCGCAGCGCCGCGATCTCGCCGACGAGGGGGCGCGAGGATCGCGGGAGGCCCACCCAGGACAGGCGGACCCGCGACTCGGACTCGGCGTCAGGACCCCACAGCGTGGCGTCCCGGGCGAAGAGGCGGCTCGCGACGGAGTCGTCGACGAGGCTCGGCACGTGCCTCGCGATCGCGTCCGCCGCTGCTCCTGCTGCGCTGACGGACAGCGAGCTCATGCCGTCACCTTCTCCATCTCCGCGGTGACGCCGTCCAACAGCTCGCCCCACGCCTTCTCGAACTTGTCGACGCCCTCGGTCTCGAGCAGGTCGACGACCTCGTTGTACGAGACACCAACGCCCTCGAGGTCGTCGAGGACGTTGCCGGCCAGCTCGTAGCCGCCGGTCACCGTGTCGCCGTGGATGTCGCCGTGGTCGGCGGTCGCCTCGAGCGTCTTGCCGGGCATCGTGTTGACGACGTCGGCGGCGACGAGCTCGGTGACGTACATCGTGTCGGGGTAGGCCGGGTCCTTGACGCCGGTCGACGCCCAGAGCGGGCGCTGCACGTTGGCGCCGGCCTCGGCGAGCGAGCCCCAGCGCGGCGTCGAGAAGACCTCCTCGAAGGCCTGGTAGGCGAGGCGGGCGTTGGCGAGGCCGGCCTTGCCCTTGAGGGCGCGGGCCTCGTCGGTGCCGATGGCGTCGAGCCGCTTGTCGATCTCGGTGTCGACGCGGGAGACGAAGAACGAGGCGACCGAGTGGATCGTCGACAGGTCGTGCCCGTTGGCGTGCGCCTTCTCGAGGCCCTCGAGGTAGGCGTTCATGACGGCGCGGTAGCGCTCGAGGGAGAAGATCAGCGTCACGTTGACGCTGATGCCCTCGGCGATGGTGGCGGTGATCGCCGGGAGGCCGGCCTTCGTCGCGGGGATCTTGATGAGGACGTTGGGGCGGGCCACGTCACCGTGCATCTGCTTCGCCTGCTCGACCGTCTTGTCGGTGTCGTGCGCCAGGCGTGGGTCGACCTCGATGGAGACGCGGCCGTCGACACCCTTGGTCGACTCGTAGAGCGGCAGGAAGAGGTCGCACGCGTCGCGGACGTCCTCCGTCGTCAGCTCGTGGACGACCTCCTCGACGTCCTTGCCGGCCTTCGTCAGGGCGGCCAGGTCGTCGTTGTAGCGGTCGCCCTTCGACAGCGCCGCCTGGAAGATCGAGGGATTCGAGGTGACACCGACGACGTTGCGCTCGGTGATGAGCTCGGAGATCTTGCCGGTCTCGATGAGCTCGCGGGAGAGGTCGTCGAGCCAGATGGAGACGCCTGCTTCTGAGAGTGCCTGGGTGTTCGGGTTGGTCATGCTGGTCACTTCCCCTTGCTCGTAGCGGATGCGGCGGCCGCGTGGGCGGCCTTGCCGCTGCCGGTCTGCGCGTCGCCACCCATGACGTCGGTGGAGGCGCTCTGGGCGGCGCGGGCCGGGTTGGTCTCGGTGACCCCCGGGGCCTTCGTCGCGGAGCCCTTGGCTGCCTTGATGGAGTCCTTCGCGGCCTTGACGACGGCGTCGGCGGTGATGCCGAACTCGCGGTACAGGGTGGCCTGGTCGGCAGAGGCGCCGAAGTGCTCGATGCTGACGATGCGCCCGGCGTCGCCGACGACGTCGTGCCAGCCCATCGAGATCCCCGCCTCCACGCTGACGCGGGCCCGGACTGCCGGCGGCAGAACCTTGTCCTGGTAGGAACGGGTCTGCTTCTCGAACCATTCCCGGCAGGGCATCGAGACGACGCGCGTCGCGATGCGCGACTTCTCGAGGCGCTCGGCGGCCTGGACCGCCAGCTGCACCTCGGAGCCGGTCGCGACGACGACGACGTCGGGGTCACCGGCACGCGACTCCTCGACGAGGACGTAGGCGCCCTTGGCGACGCCGCTCACCTTGCCGTACGTCGAGCGGTCCCACGTCGGGACCGGCTGGCGCGTGAGGCAGAGGGCGGCCGGGCCGTCCGTCTTCGTCAGGATCTGGGCCCAGGCGGCGGCGGTCTCGTTGGCGTCGGCGGGGCGGACGACGTCGAGGCCGGGGATGGCGCGCAGGGCTGCGAGGTGCTCGATCGGCTGGTGCGTCGGGCCGTCCTCGCCGAGGCCGATGGAGTCGTGCGTCCAGACGTACGTGACGGGCGCCTGCTGGATCGCGGCGAGGCGCACGGCGGGGCGCATGTAGTCGGAGAAGACGAGGAAGGTGCCGCCGTAGGGGCGGGTCAGGCCCTCGAGCGCGATCCCGTTGAGGATCATGCCCATGCCGTTCTCGCGGATGCCGAAGTGCAGCGTGCGACCGAACGGGCCGCCCTTCCACGTCGACGTCTGCTTCGAGCTCGGGATGAAGGACGGCTGGCCCTCCATCGTCGTGTTGTTGGACTCGGCGAGGTCGGCAGAGCCGCCCCAGAGCTCGGGCATGACGTCGGCGATGGCCGTGAGGACCTTGCCGGAGGCGGCGCGGGTCGCGACGCCCTTCTCGTCAGCCGGGAAGGTCGGCATCGCCTTGGCGAAGCCGGCCGGAGCCTGGCCCGCGAGGATGCGGTCGAGCAGGGCCGCACGGTCGGGGTTGGCCTTGCGCCACGCCCTGTACGCCTTGTCCCACTCGCGGTGGGCGGCCTTGCCGCGCTTGACGACGTCGCGGGCGTGCTTGAGGACGGCGGGCTCGACGGCGAAGGTCTTCTTCGGGTCGAAGCCGAGCAGCTCCTTCGTCCCGCTGATCTCCTCGTCGCCGAGGGCCGAGCCGTGGGACTTGCCGGTGTTCTGCTTCGTCGGCGCGGGCCACGCGATGATCGTGTGCAGCACGACGAGGGTCGGCTTGTCCGTCACCTTGTCGCCCGAGCGGATCGCGGCGAGGAGTGCGTCGACGTCCTCGACGTAGGTGGCGCCGTCGGCGTCCTTGCGCCAGTCGACCTCCACGACGTGCCAGCCGTAGGCCTCGAAGCGCGCCGCGACGTCCTCGCTGAACGCGATGTCGGTGTCGTCCTCGATGGAGATCTGGTTGGCGTCGTAGACGACGGTGAGGTTGCCGAGCTCCTGGTGGCCGGCCAGGGCGCAGGCCTCGTGGGAGACGCCCTCCTGCATGTCGCCGTCGGAGGCGATGACGTAGACGTGGTGGTCGAAGGGGCTCGTGCCCGGCTTGGCGTCGGGGTCGAAGAGGCCGCGCTGACGACGCTGCGCCATGGCCATGCCGACGGCCGAGGCCAGGCCCGAACCGAGCGGGCCGGTCGTGATCTCGACGCCGGGGGTGTGGTGGACCTCGGGGTGGCCGGGCGTGAGCGAGCCCCACGTGCGCAGCGACTTGAGGTCGTCGAGTGAGAGGCCGTAGCCGCTGAGGTAGAGCTGGATGTACTGCGTGAGGCTCGAGTGCCCGCAGGAGAGCACGAACCGGTCGCGCCCGAGCCAGGCCGGGTCGGACGGGTCGTGCGTCATGACGTTCTGGTAGAGCAGGTACGCGAGCGGCGCGAGCGACATGGCCGTGCCGGGGTGGCCGTTGCCGACCTTCTGCACGGCGTCGGCGGCGAGCAGTCGCGTGGTGTCGACCGCGCGGACGTCGAGATCGCTCCAGCCGGCCTTCTTCGCCACGGGAAGCGGCAGACCCGGGTCGCGCTGTGCCAGCAGGCCCTTCGTCTTCGCGGTCCGCGTGGTGCCGGATCGGGTGGGCTTCTTCGCCTTCGTGGCGGTGCTGGACGCAGCAGTGGGCACGGAACGGGTCTCCTTCAACAAGGGTTGATCACGTACGGCCACGAGCCTAGTGCCCGCGCTGTGAGGGACGACACCTCGCCCGGCGGTCGGAACGGCCATCTGCCGGTGCGGTGCCGGCCGTCGGCGGCGACGGTCTAGACTTGCGACGCAATGCTCACGTACCCAGCGGGTCGGAGCGACGTACCAGCGGTGAGGATCTCAGTGACAACGGTGGACCCCCGCGCCGACCTCTCGGCGCTGCACGGTCCCGACGGCAGTGGGCTGAAGTTCCTCCTCGGACAGTACGTCTCGCTGATGAAGCCGCGGATCATCGAGCTGCTCCTCATCACCACCATCCCCGTGATGTTCCTGGCGGAGCAGGGCGTGCCGGACCTCTGGCTCGTCGTCGTCACCGTCGTCGGTGGCACGCTGTCCGCCGGTGCGGCCAACACCCTCAACTGCTACATCGACCGCGACATCGACGCCGTCATGCACCGGACGAGTCGTCGGCCTCTCGTCACGGGCACGGTCAGCCCACGGGGCGCCCTCGTGTTCGGGGTGGCGCTGGCCGTCGGATCGACCGTCTGGCTGGGCCTGCTCGTCAACTGGCTGAGCGCCTGGCTGGCCCTCGGTGCACTGCTCTTCTACGTCTTCGGCTACACCCTGCTGCTCAAGCGCCGCACGACCCAGAACATCGTCTGGGGCGGCGCTGCCGGCTGCATGCCGGTGCTCATCGGCTGGTCGGCCGTCACCGACTCGCTCAGCTGGTCGGCGTTCATCCTCTTCATGGTCATCTTCTTCTGGACGCCGCCGCACTACTGGCCGCTGTCGATGCGCTACAAGGACGACTACGCCACGGCGCACGTGCCGATGCTGCCGGTCGTCGAGCGCTTCGTCGTCGTCGCCCGCCAGATCGTCGCCTACTCGTGGGCCATGGTGCTGACGTCACTGGCGCTCGTGCCGGTCCAGCAGGTCGGCTGGGTCTACACCACCGCTGCCGTGGTCGCCGGGGCGCTCTTCCTCACCGAGGCACACCGCCTCCTCGCCAGGGCGAAGGCCGGTGCGGCCGAGGACGTCCTCAAGCCGATGCGTCTGTTCCACTTCTCGATCACGTACCTCACGATCCTGTTCGTGGGAGTCGCGCTCGACCCCATCTGGCACCTGCCGCTGCCGTTCTTCTCCTGACCGGGGACGCTCCACCCAGGGCGAATGCCGTGTGGCGCGGTCAGAGGGTCGGCAGGCCGTCCTCAAGGTAGAGCGTCCCGCCGTCGTGCGCGTGCAGCGCGTCGAGCAGCCGCTCGTTGTAGGCGGCGACCCGCCCCGTCCAGTCCCCGGGGCCGGCCCAGTGGACGCCGAGGATCTCGCGCTGCTGCAGGTGCGCCCGCTCGACGACGTCGGCGTCGACGGTGCCGAGGTCGAAGACGAAGACCGTCGCGTCGCCCCATCCGTGCAGGGCAGGGAGCCAGTTGACCGCGAGCAGCGGACCGGCGGTGACGCTGAGGTCGAGCTCCTCGCGGACCTCGCGGACGACGCACGCGGCGGGGGACTCGTGCCGGTCGACGACGCCGCCGGGGAGGTCCCACTCGCGCTTGTAGACGAGCTCGCACAGCAGCAGGTGGCCCGCAGGGGAGCGCAGGACGCCCTGGGCGATGGCGCGCTTGGTCGGGAGGGTCGAGTCGAGCATCGCCGTGAATCCCTCACGGGTGTCCGGGTGTGCGTCGTCGCGCCGTCGCCCGAGCACGAGGGTGTCCTGGCGCACGCCCGCGAGGGTCGCGTTCCCGCGCAGCCGTCCCTCCCGGCGCAGCCCGGCTCGCAGGGCGGTGCGCACGGATGCCCGGTTGTCGGGGTTGACGTGCGCCTCGACGCGCTCGAGGTCGAGTGCGTCGAAGGCCCACTCGACGAGGAGGCGCACGGCCCGCCACGCGAGACCCTGTCCGCGGTAGGGGGCGAAGACCGCCCAGGACAGGACACCGACACCGGGGTCCTGCACGCGGACGTCGACCGTCCCGGCGGCCCGCCCGCGCCACTGCACGAGGTAGGTGACCTTGGACCGGTCGGACCACTCGGCGTGGGTGCGCTCGATCCAGATCCGGTGCTCGTCGGCCGGTGGCTCGACGGCGGGGAAGTCGAACCACCGGGCGATCTCGCGGTCGTGGAGGGGCCGGGTCTCGTCGCTGTCGTCGATCGTCCACGGCCGCAGCACGAGCTCGCCCTCACGGAGCGTCGGCTGGTCGGTCACCTCCCCAGCCTAGGGATGACCGCCGGGCACGGGCTCGCCGAGGGCGCCGGCGAGGGGCAGGGCCAGCTCGAACCGGCAGCCGGGGCCTGCGTTGGCCACGGTCACGTCGCCCCCGTGGGCCCGGGCGATCCCGCGCGCGACGGCGAGGCCGAGACCGGCGCCCACGCCCGCGGACGGCGTCCGCGCACTCGTCCCGCGCCAGCCCGGGTCGAAGAGCCGGCCGAGCTCGTCGGGTGGTATGCCGCCGCAGCCGTCCGAGACACTGACGCGGGCCACGTCGTGGTCGGCGGTGAGGGAGATGTCGACCCGGCCGCCCGGGTCCGTGTGGGTCAGCGCGTTCGTCACGAGGTTGGCGAGAGCGCGTGAGAGCTCACCCGCGTCGGCCGAGGCCGTGACGGACTCGGCCGGGGCGGAGCCGCCCACGTGCACCCCCCGGCGATCCGCGAGGACGCGTGCTGATGCGAGGGCGTCGGAGACGAGGTCGCCGAGGTCGACGGGGGCACGATCGAGTCGCAGCGTGCCGGACTGGAGCCGCGACAGCGCGAGGAGCCCACCGACCATGTCGGACATGCGGTCGGCCTCGGACCGGATGCGTGCGGGATAGCTGCCGTCGGCGGGCGCGTGGCCGTCCTCGATGGCCTCGGCCATCGCGCGGATGCCGGCGAGCGGGGTGCGCAGGTCGTGCGACACCCAGGCGACGAGCTCGCGGCGGCTCTCCTCGACCTGTCGGTCGCGGTCGCGCTCGGCGGCCTCCTCGGCGGAGGCGCGCATCAGCCCCTGCACGCGCCGGGCGATGAGCCAGCCGAAGACCGCCGCGATGGGCAGGGAGGTCGCCGTCACGACGAGGACGACGGCCTGGTCGTGCTCGTTGATGAACATCGCGTGCGCCGTGACGACCACGCCGAGGGCGACGCTGAGGATGACGACGACAGGTGCCAGCACCGCGGCGGCGACGAGCGAGCGGGCGGCGAGCGCCCGGACGACCAGCGCCCCGACCGTGCCGACGGCGACGGCCGCGAGCGCGGCGAGCAGGGCGGCCTCGGCGATCACGTCCCTGCCGCCGTCGCGGGGGCCGCGCCGTCCCACCGGTAGCCGACACCCCACACGGTCTGGAGCCGGACGGGCCGCGCGGGGTCGGTCTCCACCTTCTCGCGCAGCCGGCGGACGTGGACGGTGACCGTCGACTCGTCGCCGTACTCCCACCCCCACACCTGCTCCATCAGCTCGCGCCTGGAGAACGCGGTTCCCGGGTGGGCCATGAGGTGGGCGAGCAGGTCGAACTCGCGGCTGGTCAGGGCGAGCAGACCGTCCGCGAGCCAGGCCTGGTGGCGTCGGGTGTCGACGCGCAGGTCGTCGTCGACGAGCGTCGTCGCGGCGGGCGGTGCGGCGGGCGGTGCGGCACGGCGCAGGATCGACTGGATGCGCAGCACGAGCTCACGGCTGCTGAACGGCTTGGTCACGTAGTCGTCCGCACCGATCTCGAGGCCGAGGACCCGGTCGGACTCCTCGCCCCGGGCGGTCAGCATGACGACCGGCAGGTCGCCGCGCTCGGCGCGCAGCCGGCGGAAGACCTCGAGGCCGTCGAGACCGGGGAGCGTGAGGTCGAGCACGACGAGGTCGGGGGAGCGGTCGCGGGCCACGGACAGCGCCGCATGGCCGTCCTGCGCCTCGAGGACGTCGAGCCCGGCGCGGGTCAGGTAGCCGGAGACCACCTCGCGCAGGGTGGGGTCGTCGTCGACGACGAGGACGGTTGGCACGTCCCCAGCCTAGGCAGCGACGGGTCGTCGGCGACGGCGAAAGTCCTTGCGGTCCGGTGACGTCGACGGACGGCGGTCAGACCGGATGGCGCCTCGTCGCGAGGACCCCGAAGGTCAGGGCGACGACGAGCAGGCTGGCCCCGAGCATGTGGAGCAGCACGAGCAGCTCGGGCAGCTTCGTGAAGTACTGGACGTAGCCGATGAGCCCCTGCGCGAGGGTGACGACGAGCACCATGGTCCAGGCGCGGCGGGCCTCGTCGGTGGTCGCCGTGATGCTCACGGCGACGAGGGTCGCGATGACGAGACCGCAGAAGAGCATGACGGCGTCGGCGTGCATCCACGAGACGAACCGCGGGTCGAAGCCCGTGCGCGCGGGCCGGTCGGCGTCGCCCGAGTGCGGCCCCGAGCCGGTGACGATCGTGCCGAGGAGCAGCACGACCGCGCCGACCGCGCTCGTGCCGAGGGCGAGCGTTCGTGCGAGCGGGTGCACGACGAGCTCACCCGGGCCCGAGACGTCGTCCCGGGCGCCGCGCACGAGCATGGTCGACAACGAGACGAGGACCATCGAGAGGAGGAAGTGCGACATGACGGTCCACGGGTTGAGCCCCGTGAGGACGGTGATGCCGCCGAGCACGGCCTGCGCGGGGATGCCCGCGAGGACGCCGAAGGCGACCCGGTGCAGCCGACGGCGCTCCGGCCAGTGCGTGAGCACGACCCACAGCGAGGCGAGGGCGAGCACGGTGACGACGCTCGTCAGGGTGCGGTTGCCGAACTCGACGAGGTCGTGGAACTCGCTCGCGGGCGTCCGGACGGGGGTGAACGAGCCGGGCTGGCACTCCGGCCAGGTGCTGCAGCCGAGACCGCTGCCCGTGAGGCGCACGATGCCGCCGGTGACGACGATGCCGACCTCGCCGACGAGGTTGGCGAGCAGCAGGGGCCGCACCCAGCTGGGCCGGACGGCGGGGAGGCGACCGGTGGCCCGGGCGAGACGGCTCGCGCCGGTCACGGGGGCGTCGTCGGTCACGGGAGGCGTGGAGGACACCCCGCAAGGGTATGCCGCCGAGCCGGGTCATCCCGCATCGCCCCGTGTCGTCGGGACCCTGAGACGGGCCGTTCCCCGGCCGGGACCGTGCCCCGCGTGGCAGGGTCAGGCCAGGCCGTTCCAGACCACGAGGGATCCCGCGTGACCGGCCAGCACGACGGTGATGATCGCGGCCACGGCGGAGAGCACGACGAGGGTGCCGATGAGCACGTCGAACGCGTGGCCTTGCGGTGACTCCTCCTCCGGAGGTCGGACGAACCACAGGGCCAGGAGGGTGAGGACCATGAAGAGCACGCAGATGAGCTTGGCGCGGTCGCCCCACTCGGTGTGGTTGCGCAACAGGTCGAAGTCCGTCGTGCTGGCACGCACCTGCGACACCCGGCGCTGCAGGGCCTCACCGCTCTCGGCGGCGACGAACGCCGAGACACCCGAGATGACGGCACCGGCAGCCGTCGGCCAGCGCAGCAGCCGCCGCCACCCGGGGCGCACGACGTAGGCGATCGCGCACAGCGCCGAGAGGGGGACGAGGACGACGACCGCGTGGATCACGAGGGCGTGCATCGGAAGACCGAAGATGTAGTCGAACACGTCGCCTCCAGGCCGGTCGGGGTCGTGGGGTGTGGTGCGGCTTCTTCGTGCGGTCGTGCGGTCGTGCGGTCGTGCGGTCGGGCGGTGGAAGCGGTGGTGCTGCGGCCAGTTTCGTCCGCTCAGTCGTCGAAGCGGAAGAGACGCGCCGCGAGAACCGTTGCGACCACTCCCCACGCGAGGACGACCCCGAGCGCGAGCAGGTTCAGCGTCCCGTCCACCAGGGCCGACCTCAGCCCGTCCGCCAGGCCTGCCGACGGCAGGAAGGCCACGACGTGCGACACCCCGGCCGGCAGCTCGCTCCGCGGGACGACGACACCGCCGACCGCGAGGAGCAGCACCCACACGAGGTTGGCGATCGCGAGCACCGCCTCCGCCCGCAGGGTCCCGGCGAGCAGGAGGGCGAGGGCCACGAAGGCCCAGGTGCCGAGGACGACGAAGAGGACGGCATACGCGATCCCGGCGACCTCCGGCCGCCACCCGAGCGCGAGACCGAGCACGGCGATGACGGCGATCTGGATCGCCTCGACGGCCAGGGTCGCCGCCACCTTGGCCGCGACGAGCCCACCGCGCCCGAGCGGGGTGACGCCGAGGTAGCGCAGCACGGCGTAGCGGCGGTCGAAGCCGGTCGAGATCGCCTGGGACGTAAAGGCGGCCGAGATGACGCAGAGCGCGATGATGCCCGGTGTCGCCACGTCGATGCGCGTGCCCGGGCCGAGCGACGGCGACGTCGTGACGTTGAGACCGACGAGCGCCAGGGCGGGCAGGACGAGCGAGACGAGCAGCTGTTCACCGTTGCGCAGCAGGCTGCCGACCTCGAAGCCGGCCTGGGCGAGGACCCGACGGCGCGGAGCGGCCGCTCCAGCGGCGGTCGGCGTCGTCGGGGTGGCTGAGGTGCTCACGCGGCTCCCTTGCGGGTCAGGCTGAAGTAGACGTCCTCGAGGGAGCGGCCGCCGGTCACCGACGCCGGCGTCCCCTCGGCGACGGTGCGTCCCGCGTTCATGATGACGAGGTGGTCCGCGAGACGCTCGGCCTCCTCGAACGAGTGGGTCGTCACGACGACGGTCGTGCCGGCGTCACGCTGCTCGGCCACGAGCTCCCACACGTCGAGCCGTCCGTGCGGGTCGAGCCCGGCCGCCGGCTCGTCGAGGAAGAGCACCTCGGGACGCCCGAGCAGCGACGCCGCGAGGGCGAGGCGCTGCTTCTGGCCACCCGAGAGGCGACGCACCGTCGTCGAGGCGAAGTCCGTGACGCCGAGCCGCCGCGCGACGGCATCGACGTCGAGCGGGTCGGCGTAGAGGCGGGAGAGGTGGTGGAGCAGTCGCAGCGGCTTCGTGCCGTTGGGCAGACCGCCGGCCTGGAGCATGACGCCGACGCGGGCGCGGTGGTCGGCGTCCGCCTGCCACGGGTCGGTGCCGAGGACGCGAACCCTGCCGCCGTCGGGCCGCCCGAGACCGACCGCGCACTCGATGGCGGTCGTCTTGCCCGCACCGTTGGGACCGAGCACCGCGGTGATGCGGCCGGCGGGGGCCGTCCACGTCAGGCCGTCGAGGGCAGCCACCTGACCGAAAGTGCGGTGGAGGTCGGACAGTGTCACCGCATCGGTCATGGCTCATGAGTCTAGGCTCGGTGCCGACGACCCCGGTCACCGCACCTCGGTCGCCACCGGCGTACCCCTCCGCCGTCCCGCTCCGCCCGCCCCACTCGACCTGCTCACCACACTCGACCCTGACGGAGACCCCGACCCGTGAAGATCGACCCAGCCGCCAAGCCCTTCACCGCGATGGCCGCCGTGCCCACGGTGATCGCCGCGCTGGCCCGCCGACCGCGCACGACCGCCGCCCTCGGCCTGCTCACTGCGGGGGTGACCCTCTTCTTCCGCGACCCGGATCGCACCCCGGACCGCTCGCCCGTGTCCGACCCCGACGTGGTGCTGGCCCCAGCCGACGGGATCGTCATGCACGTGGGGGAGCCGCAGCCGGGCATCGCCCCGCCCGGCGAGTGGCAGCAGGTCAGCATCTTCCTGTCGCTGCTCGACGTGCACATGAACCGGTCGCCCTACGGCGGCCGCGTCATCGACGTCACCCACACGCCGGGCCGCTTCCTCGCCGCCTACCGCGCCGAGAGCGCCACGAAGAACGAGCGCAGCGAGATCATCGTCGAGCGCGTCGTCGCGGGCCGCCCGCGCCGCATCGTCTACCGCCAGCTCGTCGGCCAGCTCGCGCGCCGCATCGTCACCCGCATCGAGCCCGGCGACGAGATCGGCACCGGCGAGCGCATGGGCCTGATGAAGTTCGGCTCGCGCATGGACGTCTTCGTGCCGCCGGAGGTGCAGCTCGAGGTCAGCAAGGGCAAGCGCGCCGTCGGTGGGGAGACCGTGCTGGGCCGCTTCCCGGCGGCGGACGCCTCGTGAGCGGCGACGCGGCACCCGCCTCCGACGATCGGCCCCGCCGGCGCGACCGCGTGAGCCGGCGCATCCGGCTCGTGTCGGCCACCGGCGCCCGGGTCATCCCGCTCGACCGGCTCAACCCGCGCGTCCGTGCGCGGGCGACCCTGCCCAGCCTCTTCACGCTCGGCAACATGCTGTGCGGCTTCTCGTCGGTGCTCCTGTCGTTCCAGGGGCACTTCCGCGCGGCCGCGGTGCTCGTCGGCATCTCGATCGTCCTCGACATCTGCGACGGCGCGGTGGCCCGCGCCGTCGGTGCCATCACACCGTTCGGCCTGCAGTTCGACTCCCTCGCCGACCTCATCTCGTTCGGGATCGCACCCGCCGTGCTCGTCTACACCTGGGCGCTGCCGGCCTACCCGGTCTGGGCCTGGGCCGGGGCGATGTTCTGGCTGGCCTGCGCGGCCTACCGGCTGGCCCGCTTCAACGTCACCATCGACCCCCTGGCCGACAAGCGCTACTTCGTCGGTCTCGCGAGCCCCGGTGCCGCGGGCGTCGTCATCTCGACGGTGCTCGCCATCGGCGAGCCCCTCTACGACTGGGCGCCCCTCGTGCCGGTCGCGGCCGGGGTGGTCCCGGCCGCGCTCATGGCCTCGTCGTTCCGGTTCCGCTCCTTCCGCGACCTGCTGTCGCCGCGCCACCTGCGGATCACGATCCCGCTCGGCATCGTCATCGCGCTGGGACTCGCGCTCTTCCCCGGCGCGACGGGCATGGCGCTCGCATACGGCTACGTGCTCACCTGCCCGCTGGGTTGGGTCACGGCCCCGCTGCGGAGGCGCTGGTTCGGGGAGGGCGCCGTTGCGCCGCCGCGCACGCGGATGCCGTCCGTCATCATGCCGCCCGACCTGGATGACGACGACGACGATGACGACGGGGACGACGACGCCGATGGCGCTACCTGGCGGTAAGGACGACCTAACTGGAGTCGCAGCCCCAATTACGTCACAATGGTGTGGTGTTTATCGGAGCGCACGCCCCGCGTGAGACGAAGGACGGCGAGGACGGCCAGCACGTCTCGCCGCTCGAGTCGCGCACGCGCTCGCGGGTGCTCCACATGGTCTCTGCCGACGGTCCGATCTCGGCCGCCGAGCTCGGGCGTCATCTCGACCTGACACCGGCTGCCGTGCGTCGTCACCTCGACGCGCTCGTCGAGCAGGGCGCTGTCGTCCCGCACGAGCCCACCGGTGGTCGCCGCGGCCGTGGACGCCCTGCTCGCGCCTACGTCGTGTCCGACGCCGGCCACAACGCCCTCGAGGCCGACTACGACTCGCTCGCCGTCGAGGTGCTGCGCTACCTCCAGGAGCATGCGGGACCCGCGGCCGTCGGCGACTTCGCCCGCAGCCGCGTCGGCGCGCTCGAGGAGCGGTATGCCGCCCGGCTCGCCGCCGCCGGCGACGACCCCGCCGCGCGCACCGAGGCCCTCGTCGAGGCGCTGAGCGAGGACGGCTTCGCCGCCACCGCCCGGCCCGTCGGCGCCGGGGGCCTGACCGGCGTCCAGCTGTGCCAGGGCCACTGCCCGGTGCAGCACGTCGCCACCGAGTTCCCGGCCTTCTGCGAGGCCGAGACCGACGCGTTCTCCCGGTTGCTCGGGGTGCACGTCCAGCGCCTCGCGACCCTCGCGGGCGGACACCACGTCTGCACGACGTTCGTCCCGACCGGTGGGATCGGCTCCCGCCCCCGGAAGACCACGCAGCCCTCGGGTGTTGACCCGGAGGCTGCCCCACCTCGTTCGAGCACCACCGACACGCTCACGCACGTCAAGGAAGGTTCCTCATGACCACGCACATCGAAGAGCTGAACCCCGGCCTCAAGGGCATCGGCACCTACGAGTACGGCTGGGCCGACAGCGACGTGGCCGGGTCCACGGCGCGTCGAGGGCTCAACGAGGACGTCGTGCGCGACATCTCGGCCCGCAAGAGCGAGCCGGAGTGGATGACGAAGCTGCGCCTGAAGAGCCTCAGCCTCTTCGGCAAGAAGCCCATGCCCTCCTGGGGCTCGGACCTCACCGGCATCGACTTCCAGAACATCAAGTACTTCGTGAAGTCGACCGAGAAGCAGGCCGCCACGTGGGACGACCTGCCCGAGGACATCAAGAACACCTATGACCGTCTGGGCATCCCGGAGGCCGAGAAGCAGCGCCTCGTCTCCGGTGTCGCAGCCCAGTACGAGTCGGAGGTCGTCTACCACCAGATCCGTGAGGACCTCGAGGCCCAGGGCGTCATCTTCCTCGACACCGACACGGCCCTGAAGGAGCACGAGGACCTCTTCCGCGAGCACTTCGCGACCGTCATCCCGGCCGGCGACAACAAGTTCGCCGCGCTCAACACCGCCGTGTGGTCGGGGGGCTCGTTCATCTACGTCCCCAAGGGTGTCCACGTCGACATCCCGCTCCAGGCGTACTTCCGCATCAACACCGAGAACATGGGTCAGTTCGAGCGGACGCTGATCATCGCCGACGAGGGCTCCTACGTGCACTACGTCGAGGGCTGCACCGCCCCGATCTACAAGTCGGACTCGCTCCACTCGGCCGTCGTCGAGATCATCGTCAAGAAGAACGCCCGCGTGCGCTACACGACGATCCAGAACTGGTCCAACAACGTCTACAACCTCGTCACGAAGCGCGCGACCTGTGAGGCCGGCGCGACGATGGAGTGGGTCGACGGCAACATCGGCTCCAAGGTGACGATGAAGTACCCCGCCGTCTTCCTCATGGGCGAGCACGCCAAGGGCGAGACGCTCTCCATCGCCTTCGCCGGCGAGGGCCAGCACCAGGACACCGGCTCCAAGATGGTCCACGCGGCTCCCAACACGAAGAGCTCGATCATCAGCAAGTCGGTCGCCCGTGGCGGGGGCCGTGCGAGCTACCGCGGCCTCGTGCAGGTGCTCGAGGGCGCGTCGCACTCCGCCTCGACCGTGCGTTGTGACGCCCTGCTCGTCGACACGATCAGCCGATCCGACACCTACCCCTACGTCGACATCCGCGAGGACGACGTCTCGATGGGTCACGAGGCCACGGTCTCGAAGGTGTCCGAGGACCAGCTCTTCTACCTCATGTCGCGCGGCATGGCCGAGGACGAGGCCATGGCCATGATCGTGCGCGGCTTCATCGAGCCCATCGCGCGCGAGCTGCCCATGGAGTACGCCCTCGAGCTCAACCGCCTCATCGAGCTGCAGATGGAAGGAGCCGTCGGCTGATGAGCCTTCTGGCTGACACGACCACCGACATCCCCGAGACCCAGCAGAGCGAGACCCCGGTGCCCGACGCCGCCCCCACCACCACCGTCGCCGCCCCCGGCGCGGCCGCCCACACCGACTCCGCCGCGGCCTTCGTGCCCGACCAGTCGCGTGCCGAGCGCACGGCGTCCTTCGACGTCGCCGCCTTCCCGATCCCGTCGGGTCGCGAGGAGGACTGGCGCTTCACGCCCGTCAAGAAGCTCGCCGGCCTGCTGGCCGAGGGCGCGACGGGCAGCCTCGACTGGAGCACGTCGCTCCCCGAGGACGTCACGACGTCGACGATCACCTCCGAGCAGGCCCAGGCCCTCGGCATCCTGCCGCCGCAGGACCGCGCAGCCGTCGTGGCCGGCGCGGCCGCGGGCGGTGCCGTGCTGCTCGACATCCCGGCCGAGGCCGAGCTCGACGAGCCCGTACGCCTGTCGCTCGTCGGCCACGGCGGTGAGCCCGTGCACGGTCACCTCGTCGTGCGCGCCGGTCGCTTCTCCAAGGCGACCGTCGTCGTCGAGCACACGGGCTCGGCCCGTTACGCCCAGCTCGTCTCGGTCGTCACCGGTGACGGCTCCGACCTCACCGTGGTGTCGGTGCAGCGCTGGGCCGACGACGCCCAGCACCTGGCCCAGCACGACGCCCTCGTCGGACGCGACGCCCGCTTCAAGCACCTCTCGGTGTCGCTCGGCGGCGAGGTCGTCCGGGTCAACGCCAACGTGCGCTACGCCGGCCCGGGTGGCGACGCGACGCTGCTCGGCGTCTACTTCGCCGACGCCGGCCAGCACCTCGAGCACCGCTCGTACATCGACCACAACGCACCGCACTGCAAGAGCCGCGCCACCTACAAGGGTGCGCTCCAGGGTGAGACCGCCCGCACGGTGTGGGTCGGCGACGTGCTCATCCGCGCCGAGGCCGAGGGCACCGACACCTACGAGCTCAACCGCAACCTCGTGCTGACCGACGGCGCCCGCGCCGACTCGGTGCCGAACCTCGAGATCGAGACCGGCGAGATCGAGGGCGCCGGACACGCCTCTGCGACAGGCCGGTTCGACGACCTGCAGCTCTTCTACCTCCAGTCGCGCGGCATCAACGAGGACGAGGCCAAGCGCCTCGTCGTGCGCGGCTTCTTCGCCGACATCATCCGCGAGATCCCGCTCGCCGACCTGCGCGACGAGATCACCGCGGCGATCGAGGACGAGCTCGCGTCGACGGCCTACGCCGCTCCCACCCAGCACACGCCCAGCATCACGAACAAGGAGAACTGACCCATGAGCACGCTCGAGATCAAGGGACTGACGGTCTCGGTCGAGACCGAGGACGGCCCCAAGGAGATCCTGCGCGGGGTCGACCTCACCGTGAAGTCGGGGGAGACGCACGCGATCATGGGGCCCAACGGCTCCGGCAAGTCGACGCTGGCCTACAGCATCGCCGGCCACCCGAAGTACACCGTCACCGGCGGCACCGTGACGCTCGACGGCGAGGACGTCCTCGCCATGAAGGTCGACGAGCGCGCCCGTGCCGGCCTCTTCCTCGCGATGCAGTACCCCGTCGAGGTCCCCGGCGTCACGGTGAGCAACTTCCTCCGCACCGCCAAGACGGCCATCGACGGCGAGGCGCCCAAGCTGCGTACGTGGGTCAAGGACGTCAAGGCCGCCATGGGCAACCTGCGCATGGACCCCGCATTCGCCGAGCGCAACGTCAACGAGGGCTTCTCCGGTGGCGAGAAGAAGCGCCACGAGATCCTCCAGATGGAGCTGCTGCGCCCGAAGGTGGCCATCCTCGACGAGACCGACTCCGGCCTCGACGTCGACGCGCTCAAGATCGTCTCCGAGGGCGTCAACCGGGCCAAGGACTCGAGCGACCTCGGCGTCCTGCTCATCACGCACTACACGCGCATCCTGCGCTACATCAAGCCCGACTTCGTGCACGTCTTCGTCGACGGCAAGGTCGTCGAGGAGGGTGGCCCGGAGCTGGCCGACCGCCTCGAGGACGAGGGCTACGACCGCTACCTCACCGCGGCCCCGGCCGCGGCGGTCGAGGCCTGAGCCGAATGGTCGACGTCCTGCCCTTCACGGACGGGGAGCTCGCCGCGATCCGCGGCGACTTCCCCATCCTCACGCGCACGGTGCGCGACGGCAGGCCGCTCGTCTACCTCGACTCGGGGGCGACGTCGCACAAGCCGACGCCGGTCCTCGACGCCGAGCGCGCGTTCTACGAGCAGCACAACGCCGCGGTACACCGCGGCGCGCACCAGCTCGCGGAGGAGGCGACCGACGACTTCGAGGCCGCCCGCGCGACCGTCGCGTCGTTCATCGGGGCGCCCGCCGACGAGGTGGTCTTCACGAAGAACGCCACCGAGGCGCTCAACCTCGTCGCGTACGCCTTCTCCAACGCGGCCCCGACCGACGACCCCAAGGACGAGCGGTTCGTGCTCGGTGCCGGTGACGAGATCCTCGTCACCGAGATGGAGCACCACGCCAATCTCGTGCCCTGGCAGGAGCTCGCCCGTCGCACGGGTGCGACCCTGCGCTGGGTCCCGGTGGACACGGACGGCGCACTCGACCTGTCCGGGCTCGACGAGCTGCTCACCGAGCGCACCAAGGTCTTCGCGTTCACGCACGTGTCCAACGTGCTGGGGACGGTCAACCCGGTCGCCGACCTCGCCGCCCGTGCGCACGCCGTGGGGGCGCTCGTCGTCGTCGACGCGTGCCAGTCGGTGCCGCACCTCGCGGTCGACGTGGCCACGCTCGGCGCGGACTTCATCGCCTTCAGCGGCCACAAGATGTACGGCCCGATGGGGGTCGGCGTCCTCTGGGGTCGCGGCGAGCTGCTCGAGGTCATGCCACCGTTCCTCACGGGCGGCTCGATGATCGAGCTCGTCACGATGGAACGGTCGACCTACGCCCCGGCGCCCCAGAAGTTCGAGGCCGGCGTCCCCAACGCCGCCCAGGCGGTCGGGCTCGCGGCCGCCGTCCGGTGGATCGAGGGTCTCGGCATCGACCGCATCCACGCCCACGAGGCCGCTCTCGTCGACCTGCTCCAGCGCGGTCTGTCCGAGCGCCCGTGGGTGCGTGTCGTCGGTCCTGCGGTCGGCACGCCACGCGGCGGTGCCGTCGCGTTCGTCGTCGACGGCGTGCACGCCCACGACGTGGGCCAGGTGCTCGACGACGCCGGCGTGGCCGTACGCGTGGGGCACCACTGCGCGTGGCCGCTGCACCGGGCTCTCGGGGCCACCGCGACCACCCGTGCGTCGTTCGCCGTCCACAACACCGTCGCCGAGGTCGAGGCGCTGCTCGCGGCGCTCGACCGGGTGCCCGTCGTCTTCGGGCTCGACACCGAGAGGGAGGCGAGCTGATGGACCTCTACCAGGAGCTCATCCTCGAGCACTCCAAGCGCCCGCACCACGCGGGCCTGCGCGACCCGTTCGACGCCGAGGTGCACCACATCAACCCGACGTGCGGGGACGAGGTGACCCTTCGGGTCGACGTCTCCGGCACGGGTGCCGAGGCCGTCGTGACCGACGTCTCCTACGAGGCGCAGGGCTGCTCGATCTCCGTCGCGAGCGCATCCGTCCTCGCCGAGGAGGTCATCGGCCACCGCGTCGACGAGGCCCTCGAGACCTTCGAGGCGATGCGCGCCATGCTGACCTCCCGAGGCCACGTAGCCGGTGACGAGACCGTCATCGGTGACGGCGTCGCCTTCGCCGGCGTCTCGAAGTACCCCGCGCGCGTCAAGTGCGCCCTGCTCGGCTGGACCGCTTTCACCGATGCCCTCGCCCGAGCCGGTGTCGACATCTCTTCCACGAGTTCCACCTCCCCCCAAGGAGTTTCGTCATGACCCAGACCACCACCCCGCCGAACGTGGCTGACGTCGAGGAGGCCATGCGCGACGTCGTCGACCCCGAGCTCGGCATCAACGTCGTCGACCTCGGCCTCGTCTACGGCATCACCGTCGACGCCCAGTCGCACGCCGTCATCGACATGACGCTGACGTCTGCCGCGTGCCCCCTCACCGACGTCATCGAGGACCAGACCGCTCAGGCGCTCGAGGGCCTCGTCACCACGCACCGCATCAACTGGGTGTGGATGCCGCCGTGGGGTCCCGACAAGATCACCGAGGACGGCCGCGAGCAGCTGCGCGCCCTCGGCTTCAACCTCTGAGCCAGCAGCACCCGCGCTCGTGACGACGCGCGTCATCGAGGTCGACCCCGGGCGGTTCGACCGCTGGATGACGGGCTTCGCCGAGCGGCACGGCACCTACGACGCCGCCGAGGAGTCCACTCCCGGCGGCGTCGTCGTGTCCGCCCGCGCTGCCGACGGATCCACCGTCGTGGCAACGCCGTTCGCCCACGAGCCCCTCGGTGTCATCCTCGTCAGGCGCGGTGGGTATGCCGTGGGGCTGGCTTCGACCGGTGCCTTCACCGCCTCGAAGGTCGGGACGCGCCACGTGCAGTCACGCACTGCAGCGGGCGGCTGGTCCCAGCAGCGCTTCGCCCGCCGACGGGGGAAGCAGGCCGACGAGCTCGTCGGTGCCGTTGTCGGCCACGCGCGACGGGTGCTCCTCGGGGACGACGAGTCACCGGCGACGGGAGCGGACGGCATACCTCATGCTCTGGTCGTCGGTGGGGACCGCACGCTCGTGCGCGAGGTCCTCGACGCCGGAGCCCTGCGGGCCCTGGCGGGGCTGCCGATGCGGGAGCTCTACGACCTGCCCGACCCGAAGCGCGACGTGCTCGAGACCGCGCTGTGCCGTGGCCGAGCCGTGCGCATCGAGCTGGACGAGGCGCCGCCGGGTGGCGTCAGCTGACGGTGTCGACGCCGAAGGTGTTGCACTGGTTGAGGTCGCCGGTCTGGTAGCCCTGCAGGAACCACTTCTGGCGGGCCTCCGACGAGCCGTGCGTCCAGTTCTCGGGAGTGACGCGACCCTGCATCTTCTTCTGGATGCGGTCGTCTCCGACGGCTGACGCGGCCGAGAGCGCGGACGTGATGTCCTGCTCGGTGATGGGCTTGAGCAGAGGGGTGCCGTCGGCGTCGGTCGTCTCGGTCGCGTGCTTGACCCACGTGCCGGCGAGGCAGTCGGCCATGAGCTCGATGCGGACGGCGCCGGAGTTGGGGCCCTGGGGGTCCTGCTGCGCCCGGTCGAGGATGCCGAGGAGGTCCTGCACGTGGTGGCCGTACTCGTGCGCGATGACGTACTCCTTGGCGAGCTGGCCGCCGTCGGCGCCGAACTTGCTCTGCAGCTCCTCGAAGAAGCTCGCGTCGACGTAGACCTTGGCGTCGAGCGGGCAGTAGAACGGGCCGACCTGCGAGTTGGCGGTGCCGCAGCCCGACGGGGTCTGGCCCTGGTAGATGACGGTCTTCACCGGCTCGTAGTTCATCTGGTACTTCGGCAGCGTCTTGCCCCAGTAGTCCTGGACGCTGTTGACCGTCGCGATGATGAGGCAGACATCGTTCTTGTTGGCGTCGGCGCCGGTCTTGCACTGGGAGAACTCGCCCTGGTCGACCTGGCCCGCGGCCGCGACCTGGCTGCTCTCGAGCTGCTGGGACGGGAGGCCGCCGGCGCCGGTGCCGGAGTCACCGCCGCCACCGAGGATCTTGCCTCCGCCGAAGATGAGCATGAGCACGAGCAGGATGAGGCCGCCGATGCCTCCGCCGACCTGGATGCCGCCGGGGAAGCCTCCGCCTCCGCCGCCACCTCCGCTGCCGCCGCTCTGCACCTGGGAGGTGTCGAGCTGGGCGCTGTCGTTGAAGCTCATCTGCCGCTCCTCGGGTCGGGACCGGGGGCCTCCCCGGTCCGGTCGAGATCACCCTAGTGCGCGGGGACCTGTGGACGTCGGCTGCTGCACAGGCCGCCGTGACGGTGTCGTACCCGCTGGGGCCGGGTCAGCGATCGGCGGGATCATCGCGGCTGGCGTCGACGGCGCCCGCCGACTTCACGAGCCGCTCGGCGAGGTCCTCGGTGGCCTGGACGAGCGCGGGTGACCCGAGCACCTCGAAGGTCAGCGGGGTGACGGCGAGCTGGCGGGCGTACCACTCGGGCTCGTCGGTCGTGGCCCTCAGCCGGACCCCGCCGTCGACCGGCTCGAGACGTCCGAGGCTGCGCGGGATCCATCGCGTGGCCTCGTCGAGGTCGGCCCGGAGGAGGACGTCGACGTCGTGGCGCCAGCCCTGGGAGAGGTGCTCCTCCAGCGTCCGGAGGGCGTCCAGGTCCTCCGGGGGCTCGAAGGCCACCGACGTCGTGAAGACCGACCGGACCCGGTCGACGCGCAGGGCGCGCTGGGCGTCGCTCGTCTGTGACCACCCGAGGAGGTACCACCGGCCGTGACGCAGGACGACGGCCCAGGGGTCGACCTCCATGGGCCGCTCCCGGCCGTCCTCGAGGCGGTAGTCGAGGCGCACCCGACGCGACCTCGTGCACGCCTCGACGAGCTGGGCCGTCACGGCAGGGTCGACGCGCAGGCTCGGGTCCGACGGTGGCCCGGTGACCCGGCGGACCGCCCGCACCGGTTCGGCGACCTGCTGGGGAAGCACGCGCAGGATCTTGGACAGGGCGGCCCCGACGAGCTCGGTCGGGTCAGCGGCGCCGCGATGGCCCTCGAGCACGGCCATGACGAGGCCGAGCGCCTCGGCGGCCGTGAACATCAGTGGGGGCAGACGGAGCCCACGGCCGACCCGGTAGCCGCCGTGCGGGCCGGTGACCGACTCGATGGGCAGGTCGGCCTCGCGGAGGATCGCGACGTAGCGGCGGGCGGCCCGCTCGGAGACCCCGAGGTGGTCGCCGAGCCGCTCCGCCGTGATGCCGGGGCTGTCCTGGATGGCCTCGAGGGCGAGAAGAGCCCGCGCCGTGGGACTCGTGTCGTACCGCACACCTCTCACCTCCCGGACGCCGACCGTCCGGGACGACGATATCGCCCGGCGGCGACGGTCGAGCTTCGTCGACGTGGGTCCGATCCCGACCCGAGCCGCGCTCGATCGGTAGTCTGAGCCGTCCTGCGCGGCGTACGACGAGGAGACGTCATGGCAACCTTCGGCTCGAGCGACGACCTGCAGGGAGCGGAGTTCGTCGACACGGACCTGCGCGGCGCGCGCTTCGTCGGCGCCGACATCTCCGGCGTCGTCATGCGCGGCGTGCAGGCGGAGGGCGTGGAGATCGATGCGCCGTGGCTCTTCGACGGCGAGAACGTCCTGCTCGTCAACGGCGTCGACGTGGTCCCGCTCGTCGATGCCGAGCTCAACCGTCGTTTCCCGGGACGTGCCGACCGGCGGGCGACCGATCCGGAGGGACTCGCCACTGCCTGGGACCGGCTGGAGCGCACCTGGGCCGCCACGCTCGCGCGTGTCGGCACCATGCCGTCCGGCACGGTGGACGTGTCGGTGGCCGGCGAGTGGTCGTTCGCCCAGACGCTGCGGCACCTCGTGCTGGCGACGGACACGTGGCTGCGCAAGGCGATCCTCGGGGAGGAGCAGCCGTACCACCCCTACGGGTTGATCGACGTTGCGACCGCGGACGACGGCTTCGACGTGACGGTGCTCGCGCAGGACGCGCCGTCCTACGACGAGGTCCTCGAGGTGTGGGCAGGCCGCGTCGCGATGGTGCGCGACGTCATCGCGGGCGTCACGCCCGAGCTGCTCGCGTCGGACCGACCGAACCCGCACGACCCCGACCACCCCGAGACGGTGCTCTCGTGCCTGCACACGATCCTCGAGGAGGAGTGGGAGCACCACCGCTACGCCGTGCGCGACCTCGACGTCATCGAGGGGAGCGAGGGCGCCTGACCGGTGGCCGGAGCCGTCGTCAGCTGGGTTGCCACAGCTCGATCCTGTTGCCCTCCGGGTCCGTGACCCAGCCGAACCGCCCGACGCCCGCCAGGTCCTGGCTCTCGGCGTCGACCTCCGCCCCGGCGGCGCGCAGCTGGGCGAGCATGGCGTCCAGGTCGCCGACCCGGACGTTGAGCATCGTCTGCTGGGTGCGGGCGCCGAGGTAGTCCGTGTCGGCCGGGAACGCGGCGAACACGGTCGGCCCGGCCTCCTGCTGCCACAGTCCGTTGGCGTCGAAGTCCAGTCCCAGGACCTCGCGGTACCAGGTGCTGAGGGCCGTGGGGTCCGCAGCCCTGAGGAAGTAGCCGCCGATGCCGAGGACGCGTTCCATGCCCACAGCATGGCAGGGCCGGTGGTCGTCGGCCGGAGGTCCTACGAGGCGATGCGGTCCCGACGGTCGGGACCGGAGCCCCGTGGGGCCGCGCCGGCCTCGGGCGGGCTGATCTCGGCCCACACCGCATCGAGGGACAGGCCGAGGACCTCGGCGATCGCCGCGATCGTCGGGAAGGCCGGGGTGGCCACGCGGCCGGACTCGATCTTGCGAAGGGTCTCTGGGGAGATCCGTGCCTCGAGCGCGGTCTCGAGCATCGTGCGATCCCCGCGGGCCCGACGCAGCAGGGCGCCGAGGCGCTGTCCGCGCTCGACCTCCGCGGGTGTGAGCGGCAACCTGACCATGACCACGATCCTAGACGGGGATAACATGGCCGGGATAGTTATTGGTCACACCGCAGCCGCATCGAAAGGCGCCGCATGATCGAGATCCTCAGCCCCTCCGAGCTGCCCCGCGCGAGGGCCGCGGGAGCTCTCGTCGCCGACATCCTGCAAGACCTGAAGGGCCGCGCTGCCGTGGGCACGAACCTCCTGGACATCGACGGCTGGGCGAAGGCCATGATCCTCGAGGCGGGAGCCGCATCCTGCTACGTCGACTACGCACCGTCCTTCGGACGGGGCCCGTTCGGCCACTACATCTGCACCTCGGTCAACGACGCCGTGCTCCACGGGCTGCCTCACGACCGGTCGCTCGCCGACGGCGACCTGCTGTCGCTCGACCTCGCCGTGAACCTGGGCGGCGTCGTCGCCGACTCCGCGATCAGCTTCGTCGTGGGCGGGTGCCGGCCTCCGGAGAGCGTCGCGATGATCGAGGCCACCGAGCGCGCGCTCGCAGCCGGCATCGCCGCGGCCCGGCCGGGCGCCCGCGTGGGGGACCTCTCGTATGCCATCGGCTCGGTCCTCTCCGACGCGGGCTACCCGATCAACACGCAGTTCGGCGGCCACGGCGTCGGGTCGACGATGCACCAGGACCCGCACGTGTCGAACACCGGGCGGCCGGGCCGCGGCTACACGCTGCGCCCCGGACTCCTGCTCGCCCTCGAGCCCTGGGTCATGGCCGGCACCGCCGAGCTCGTGACCGATGCCGACGGGTGGACGCTCCGGAGCGCCACCGGCAGCCACACGGCCCACAGCGAGCACACGATCGCCATCACGGACGACGGCGCCGAGGTCCTCACCGTCCCGACGACAGCGCGGCCCTAGTTCCGACCCGCCTGGACCCGTGGGCGTCCGAGGGACGTCCCCTCCTGCCGTCGCTGTGCTGTGTCAGGAGACGACGACGGCGTCCGGGGTCGTCGTCGTCAGGCGCATCCGGACCGGGACGACGTCGCCGATCCGTGGGGGAGCGACGCCGGCCGGCAGCACGAGGAGGCTGCACTGCATGTGCGGCGGCTCGGCGAAGCGCGGCATGACGCCCGACACCGTGAAGGGAGACCGCACCCGGTGTGCTGCCTCGAGCACGCCCTCGGTGACGGCGATAGCACGCGACCGTGTCGTGGCGGCCGACGACGGGCTCTCCATGGCGACGCCGTGCGACGTGCCACCGCTGACGACGACGAGGTGGCCCGCGGCGACCGCTCGCTGTCGGTAGCCGACCCGCGTGCCCTTGGTGACGGGGCGCACGTCGAGCACGTGCGCGCGCACCTCGTAGGAGCCCTTGTCGGCGTACCAGAGGTCGGTGCCGATGCGCGGCCGGAACTCGTGCTCGGGGAAACGCGCTGCGAGAGTGGCGAGCTCGGCGGGTGAGACGTGCGACACGAACCACGTGCGCACGCCGGGCACGGCGGCGATGAAGCGCGAGCTCTCCTCGACGTGGCCGGTCCCGAGCGGCAGGTGCAGCGTGACCCCGACCGCGTCGGCGGCGCCGGCCAGACCGGCCACGTCGGCGACGGGCGTGCCGTAGCGGTTCATCGACGTCAGGCCCTCGACCACGACCCGTGCGTCCGAAACCACCTCGCGAAGGCTCCCGAGGTCGGACTCGGTCGTCACGGTGTGCACGACGCGGCGGTTCGCGAGGTCGGGCAGGTCGGCGTGGATAGCCGCACGGTAGGGCTCCATGACGAGCACGTCACCGCCGAACGCGCCCAGCGCAGAAGGCAGCTCGGCGTAGGTGCCGATCGCGACCATCGGCACGCCGAGGCGGGCGGCCTCGGCGCAGAGGAGGTCTCGACCGAAGCCGTAGCCGTTGCCCTTAACGACGGGGACGACGCCGGGGTGCTCGGCGACGAAACGGTCGTGGCCGGCACGCCAGCGCTCACCGTCGACGTGGAGGACGAAGGACACGGCCGATCACCGCCGCTTCATGTAGAGGTCGAAAGCCTTGTAGAGCAAGCGGTTCAGCGGCAGGTCCCACTCGCCGGCCAGCCGCACGGCCTCGCCACCGGTGCCGACCTTGAAGCGGATGAGCCCGATGTGCGGGTTGGCCTCGTCGACCGTGTTCGTGATGCCGCGCAGGTCGTAGACGCCGGCGCCGGCGGCGATCGAGTCCTGCATCATCCGCCACTGGATGGCCGTCGAGCCCTGCAGCTCGCGCCTGGCCGACGTCGACGCGCCGTAGGAGTACCAGGCGTGCTCGCCGACCCGGATGAAGATCGTCGCCGCGAGGACGTCGCCCTCGTGCTCGGCGAGGTAGACGCGGATCCGCTCCGGGTCCTCGGCCGACAGCGCGGCGTACATCTGCTCGAAGTAGGCGAGACCACGCGGCGTGAAACGGTCGCGCTCGGCGGTCTCGACGTAGGTGCGGTGGAACGCCGGCAGGTCGGAGGCGTCCCCGACCCGGACCGTGACGCCGTTCTTCGCGGTCTTCTTGATGTTGCGGCGCCACAGCTGGTTCATACCGGCGAGCACGTCGGCCTCGGTGCGGCCCGCGAGCGGCACCTGGAAGACGTACTCCGGCTGACCGGCGGCGAAGCCGTCGTCGGGGCTGAGGTGGCGGAAGCCCAGCCGCTGCAGCTCGGCGACGACCGCTGTGCCCACCGGCTCGACGACGTCGGGCGTCGCGTCGTCGTAGCGACGGACGGCCGGGTCGCCGATGGCCGCCTTGATCGTGGCCGTGCGCCAGCGGTGCGTCGCCACGGGCGGCCCGAGCCGCAGCGCGAAGGCACCCTTGGCCTTGAGGTGGTCGCGGAGCGCGCGGAGCAGCTCGACGAGACGAGGTGAGGCCCAGTCGATGCACGGCCCCTCGGGCACGTAGGCCAGCGACCGCTTGAGGCGTGGGAGCGAGCGGTGCAGCACGAGCGCGGCGCCGACCATCTCCTCGCCCTCGAACCAGCCGACCGACTCGGCGCGCCACTCCTTCTTGACGTCGGCCCAGGCCGGTGTCTGGAGGAAGCTCGCCGAGGGCTGGGACCGGAGCCAGGCGAGGTGCTGGGCTGCGGAGATGTCACGAACGGAGATGGGCGCGTTCACGCTGGCTCACGCTACCCGAGCGCGGCGGGTCACCCGACACGCCTCGCCCGCCGGACGGCATACGCCCTCTGCGACCCGCCCGGACCGAGCGAGGACGTATGCCGTGTCGCTCAGGCCCAGCCCATGGTGCGCGGGTCGGGGGGCAGCCGCGGGTTGAGCAGGTGCGCGACGAGGGCGGTCCACCCGGTCTGGTGCGTCGCGCCGAGGCCCTCGCCGGTGTCGCCGTCGAAGTACTCCGAGAACGTCGGGTGAGCTGACCACAGCGGGTCCGGCGAGGACTCGATGCGCTTGCCGTCGGAGGGGCGGCGGCCGTCGACGGGGCGGAAGAGCGCCGTCAGGCCGCCGTCGATGACGTCGGCCGCCTCGTCGAGCGTGCGCCAGTCGCCCGAACCGGTCGGGATCTCGATCCGGAAGTCGTCACCGAAGTAGCGGCCGTAGGTGCGCAGCTTGTCGGCGAGTAGGACGTTCGTGGGGAACCAGACCGGCCCGCGCCAGTTGGAGTTGCCGCCGAACATGCCGGTGCGCGACTCGCCCGGCTCGTACTCGATCGAGACGGTCTCGCTGCCGAGCGTCGCCGTCACAGCCTGACGCGTCGCGGCCGACAGCGACCGGATCCCGTAGGGGGACAAGAACTCCTCCGAGTCGAACATCCGCTCGAGGATGCGGCGCAGGCGCTTCGGCGGCACGAGCGTGAGGAGCATCTTGCCGTCCTCGCGGGCGAGCATCGGCTTGACGAGCTCGGGCCGGCGCTGCTGGAGCCACTGGAAGCGGCTCGTCACGTCGGGGCACTCGTCGACGACCCACGAGGGGATCTCCGTCGCACCGAGGATCGGCAGCAGACCGACCATCGAGCGCACCCGCATGTGCGGCGCGCGCCCGTCGGGCTGCACGAGGACGTCGTAGTAGAAGCCGTCCTCCTCGTGCCACAGCGACTTGTCGCTGGACCCGAAGTGCCGCATCGCCTGGGCGATCGAGAGGAAGTGCTCGAGGAACTTCGTCGCGACGTCGTCCCACGCCTTGTCGGTGCGCGCGAGCTCGAGAGCGATCTTGAGCATCTGCTGGCAGTAGAAGGCCATCCAGCTCGTCGCGTCGGACTGCTCGAGGCGGAAGCCCGGCGGCAGGGGAGCGGAGCGGTTGAACAGGCCGATGTTGTCCATCCCGAGGAATCCGCCCTCGAAGAGGTTGGAGCCGTTGGCGTCCTTGCGGTTGACCCACCACGCGAAGTTGAGCAGCAGCTTGGTGAAGACGCGGACGAGGAACTCGCGGTCGCGGTAGCCGTCGATGCGGTAGACGTGCCAGGCCGCCCACGCGTGGACGGGCGGGTTGACGTCGCCGAACTCCCACTCGTACGCCGGGAGCTGGCCGTTGGGGTGCATGGCCCACTCGCGGCACATGAGGAGCAGCTGCTCCTTGGCGAACTCCGGGTCGACGTGGGCGAGCGGGATCGTGTGGAACGCGAGGTCCCACGCGGCGAACCACGGGTACTCCCACTCGTCGGGCATCGAGATGACGTCGGCGAGGGCGAGGTGCTTCCAGTGCTCGTTGCGGCCCTTCCTGCGCGACTCGGCCACCGCCGGGCCGACGGGGTCGCCGTCGACCCACTGGCGCACGTCGTAGCGGTAGAGCTGCTTGCCCCAGAGGAGGCCGGCGTAGGCCCGGCGCGCGACGTGGCGGTCGGCCTCGGCGAGGGAGGCGTCGATGACGTGCCCGTAGAACTCGTCGGCCTCGGCCGACCGGGAGCCGAGCACCTCCTCGAACGGTTCGCCGAACCACTCGAGCCCGGGGTCGCCGGTCGCGAGGCGCAGGTCGACCGTGACGGTCTCACCCGGCTCGACGGCGTCGAACCGGTACCAGAACGAGCACTTGCTGCCGTAGCCGTCGGGGTTGACGGCCTGGGTGCGGCCGTGGACGACCCGCTCGTTGATCGAGTCCTTCGGGTAGGGCGAGTGGTTCGCGAGCGCCTGGTCGCCGAAGACGTGCCGCGCGTTCGTCTCGTTGTCGCAGAAGAGCGTCGTGGGGGAGCCGGACGCGGCAAGGACGTAGCGGCCGAGGAAGCCGTGCGTCACCTCGGCGGCGCGGTAGCCACGCGTCGGGCGTCCGTTGCGGCGGATCTCGCGCAGCTCGGTGACGCGGTCGTCGACGCCCCAGGACCAGGTGTTGCGCAGCCAGATCGTCGGCAGCACGTGGAGCGGCGCGGCAGCCGGCCCGTGGTTGGTCGCCGAGATCCGGATGCACATGTCGTCGGGCCCAGCCTTGGCATACGTCATCGTCACGTCGAAGAACTCGTGGTCGTCGAGGATGCCGGTGTCGCCGAGCTCGAACTCCCTTTCGTCGCGGGTGCGCTCGCGGTTCTCGCGCCGCAGCTGCTCGTAGGGGAACTCGGCCTGCGGGTAGCGGTAGAGCCACTGCATCCACGAGTGCGTGGGGGTGCCGTCGAGGGCCCACCAGTACTCCTTGGCGTCCTCGCCGTGGTTGCCCTCCTCGTTCGTCAGGCCGAAGAGGCGCTCCTTGAGGATCGGGTCCTTGCCGTTCCACAGGGCGACGGAGACGTTGAGGAAGCCGAAGCGGTCGCTGATGCCGCCCAGCCCGTCCTCGCCCCAGCGGTAGGCGCGCGACACGGCCTGGTCGAAGGGGAACTCCGACCACGCGTTGCCCTCGGCCGAGTAGTCCTCGCGGACCGTGCCCCACTGCCGGCCGGAGAGGTAGGGGCCCCAGAGGCGCCACGGGGCGTCGTGGCCGGGGGAGTCGATGAGCCGCGCGTGCTCCGCACTGAGCGGTTCACCCGGGGGCAGGGGGCTGTTCATGGGGAACATCGTGCTGCATCGATGTGTCTCCCGCGTTACGCCCCCTCACTCGCGCAGCGGCGCCAGCAGGCGGTGGGGCTCCCGGAGCCTCGCGGACAGCGGGTTGGCGGGCGGGTCCGTGCCGGCTCCCGGTCCGGGCCGGGTCTCGAGCTCGGCCGCGGGCGGTGTCGCTCCGCACACGGGGCAGCGCCCGGACACGTCGACGTCGGCGTCGCAGGACACGTGGCGGAAGAGCCGCCGCGGCCCCCGCGTGGACGTCGTGGCGTCCCCCCAGCGCATGAGGGCGTGGACGGCCGGCCAGAGCGCCTCGCCGGAGGGGGTGAGGACGTATGAGTCGTGTCCGCCGTGCATCCGGCGCTCGAGGACGCCGGCCTCGACGAGCGATCCGAGCCGTTGGGTGAGGACCGCCTTGGAGATGTCGAGGCGGCGCCGGAAGTCGCTGAATCGGGTGACGCCGAGGAAGGCGTCGCGCACGAGCAGCAGCGACCACCGCTCGCCGACGACCTCGAGTGCCTTGGCGAGCGAGCAGTCCTGTCCGCTGTAGTCCGTTCCGAGCGCCATGGAATGAAGGTACGCCGTGGTCTGTTCAACAGACCAACCGAGACCACGGAGGACGTCATGAGCCGCACCCGGCAGGTAGCACCCGGTACGACGACGCGCGGGGCGAACGCTCCCCGAACCGGAGAGCAGGCCCGGCGCGCGCTCGCCGTGGCCGCGGTGGGCACCGTCCTGGCCCTCGTCGCCTTCACGGCCCCTCTGGCCACGGTCGGCTCGGTCACCGCGGCGCTCGGGTCGGACGTCGCCGGACGCACGTGGATCCTCAGCTCGATGGGCATCGGGCTCGGGGCGGCACTGCTGACGGCAGGGACCCTGGCCGACGACCGCGGTCGGCGTCGCGTCCTCTTGGGCGGCCTGGTCGTCCTTGCCGCATCGAGCCTCGCCGCCGCCCTCGCCGGAGGCACGCTCGTGTTCGTCCTCGCCCGGGTCGGCCAGGGCATCGGCGCCGCGGCGGTCATCGCGGCGAGCCTGGGCCTCGTCGCCCACTGGTTCGAGCCCGGGCCGGCCCGGGCGGCCGCGAGCGGGGTGTGGGGTGCGAGTGTCGGAGGCGGCATCGCCCTCGGCCCGCTCGTCGCGAGCGCCTTCGACCGCTGGGCGTCGTGGCGCGACACGTACGTCGTCCTCGCCGTGGCGGCCCTCGTGCTGTCCGTGGTCGCACGACGCCGGCTGGACGAGACCCGGTCGCACGAACGTCGACCGCTCGACGCGTGGGGTGCGACGCTTCTCGCCGTTGCGACCACGGGCTTCCTCGCGGCGCTCGTCGAAGGGCGCAGCGGGTGGGGCCGGCCGGAGGTCCTGGTCCTGCTCGGT
This sequence comes from Terrabacter sp. 2TAF16, assembly GCF_052115065.1. NCBI lineage: Bacteria > Bacillati > Actinomycetota > Actinomycetes > Micrococcales > Intrasporangiaceae > Terrabacter > Terrabacter sp. 2TAF16. The sequence goes on along the minus strand of NZ_JBFRFZ010000001.1, from coordinate 259,332 downwards.
CTGGGCGCGGCCTCGGCTGCCGCGTTCGTGGTGGCCGAGCGGCGCACGTCCTTCCCGATGGTCGACCCGTCCCTCTTCCGTGACGGCCGGTTCGTCGCCGCGAGTGCGGCTGCGCTCGCGACCGGTGCCGGCGCGATCGGGCTGCTGTCGTTCCTCCCCGGCTTCCTCGCCCTGGCTCTCGGTCTGCCCCCGACGACCTCCGCCGTGCTCTTCCTCGCCTGGTCCGGGACGAGCGTCGTGTTCGCCCTCGTGGCCCGGCGGCTGCCGGCCGGGTGGTCCGGCAGGGCGCAGCTGGCGGGTGGGCTGGTCGTCGTGGCCGCAGGTCAGCTCGCGCTGTCGGGGATCACGCCCGGGTCCTCCTGGGCCCGGTTCCTGCCCGGGCTGCTCGTCGCCGGGGTGGGTAGTGGGGTCCTCAACGCCGCTCTCGGGCGTGAGGCCGTCGCGAGCGTGCCGCCGGGGCGGGGCGGGATGGGTAGCGGCGCGAACAACACGGCCCGCTACCTCGGCTCGTCCATCGGGGTCACGGTGGTCGCCGTCGTCGTCGCGGCGCACGCGGGGACCGGCTCGGGGGTGTCCGGGCTCGTGGCCGGTTGGAACGTCGCGGCCTGGGTGACCGCCGGCATCTCGCTCGTCGGGGCCGTCGTCGTGGGGGCCACGTCGGTGACGGATCGACGACGGACCGTCGCGGACGCCGTCGCCGACCCGACCCACTGACCGCTTGACCTTCGACCCGGTCGAGGGCCCAGTCTTCTCGTCATGCCCGCCGAGCCCGAGCCCGCTGCCGTCGACGACCGCCTCCTGACGATCGGGGAGGTCGCCCGTCGGAGTGGCCTCACCGCCAGCGCGCTGCGCTTCTACGACCGGGAGGGAGTCCTCGTCCCGGCCGACGTGGACGCCCTGACGGGCTACCGGAGGTATGCCGTCGCTCAGGTCCGCGCCGCCCGTCTCCTCGCGTCGCTGCGCCGGGTCGGTATGCCGCTCGCCGAGGTCGCGCTCGTGCTCGACGAGGACGCGCGGGGTGCGTCCGGAGCTGCCGCGGACGTCGTCGTCGCCCACGAGCAGCGCCTCGTCGACGGGTTGGCGGATGCCCGGCGCGAGATCGTGCGCACCCTGGCCCTCCTCGCCGAGCGCGACCACCCGGGCTCGGAGGCCTGTCGGGTCACGGTCCGTGCCGGTGATCTTGCCGCAGCCCTGGGCGCGGTCCGGTTCGCCGTGGCGCCGGGGGAGCCGGTTGCGGGCGCCCCCGACGGGGTTGACCTGCGCGTCCTGACGGGGATCCTCGTCGAGGTGTGCGGCGCCGAGGTGCGGTGCGTCGCCACCGACCGCTACCGCCTCGCCGTCGGGTGCGCTCCCGTCGTCGTCCCATCGACGGCCTCGCCGGACAACCCGGTGGCCGCCGTCGTCCCGCTCGGCTGGGCCGACCGGGTCGCCGCGAGGTGCGGCGGCATCGACGCGGACTCCGCCGTCGAGCTCGAAGTGCGCCCGGGGCGGGTGGGCGTGCTCGTCGACGGTGAGCTGGTCGCGACCCCGGTGGTCCCCGGCTCGTTCCCCGACTACCGCAGCATCGTGGCCACCGCGCCGGGTCGGGATGCCGTCGACGCCGACGGCCTGCAGGCTCGCTTGCCGGTGGAGGCGCAGACGGTCGGCCTCGTCGTGCGTGACGGCTCGGTCCACGTGGCCGAGCCGCGTGGTGCCGGTGCCGGTGACGCAGCCGTCGTCGTCGATCCCGAGTTCCTCCACGAGGCGCTCGCCGTCGCGGGCGCCCGGCCGACGCTCGTGCTCGACGGTCCGCACCGCCCCCTGGCGATCCGCGGTGACGGGGCGGGCTTCTCCGTCCTCATGCCCGTCGCGCCCATGGTTCGTGGTGACGGCGTCACGGACGTGCCTGACGCGATCACCTCGAACGGAGAGGGTGCCGACCCGGCATGAGCGTCCTCGTCCACCTGTGCCGCGGCTGCGGCCACCAGCAGGCGTGGCACGAGTCCGGCAACGGCGGCTACACGCCGTGCCGGTGCTGCCGTGCCGGTTCGGCCGACCCCGACCCGACCCCGACGCTGCTGCCGACCGTCACCTCGCCCGGCGGCGGACGCGAGCAGCTCTGGGAGCCCGGCACCCAGCGGAACGTCGGCACGATGCACGCCTCCCGTACGTGCGACTGTGCTGCGTGCCACGAGGTCGCCGCACGGATAACGCGTCGAGAGCACCCCCTCGCGGCTCCTAGACTGGAGGGGTTGTCCGGCCGCTGACGTAGTGCGGCACCGATAGGAGGAATGCCGTGATCGTCGCCACCGGGATCGAGCTGCGCGCCGGGGCGCGCCTGCTCGTCGAGGACGCCAGCTTCAGGATCGACGCGGGCGACCGCATCGGCCTCGTCGGACGCAACGGGGCCGGCAAGACCACCCTGACCAAGGTGCTCGCCGGGGAGGGCCAGCCGGCCGCGGGCACGGTGACCCGAACGGGCGCCGTCGGCTACCTGCCGCAGGACCCCCGCACCGGCGACCTCGAGATGCTCGCCCGCGACCGCATCCTCTCCGCCCGCGGCCTGGACGCCATCGTGCGCCAGCGGTCCGAGGCCGAGGCGCGGATGGGCAGTGACGACGAGAAGGTTCGCGACAAGGCGATGCGGGCCTACACCCGACTCGAGGTGGAGTTCGAGGCCCAGGGCGGGTATGCCGCCGAGTCCGAGGCCGCGTCCATCGCCAGCGCCCTCAACCTCGAGGAGCGCATCCTCGGCCAACCGCTCGGAACCCTCTCGGGTGGCCAGCGTCGCCGCGTCGAGCTGTCGCGGATCCTCTTCTCCGGCAACGAGACCCTGCTCCTCGACGAGCCGACGAACCACCTCGACGCCGACTCGATCATCTGGCTGAGGGAGTATCTCCGTGCCTACAAGGGCGGGCTCATCATCATCAGCCACGACGCCGAGATGCTCGACGCCGTCGTCAACAAGGTCTACCACCTCGACGCGAACCGCTCCGCACTCGACGTCTACAACGTCAGCTGGAAGACCTACCTCCAGGCACGCGAGACGGATGAGAAGCGCCGCCGCCGCGAGCTGCAGAACGCCCAGAAGAAGGCCGGCGCCCTCATGGCGCAGGCCGACAAGATGCGCGCCAAGGCCACCAAGGCGACGGCGGCCCAGAACATGGCCAAGCGCGCCGAGCGACTCCTCGCCGGCGTCGAGGGCGAGCGGGTCCAGGACAAGGTGGCCAAGCTCCGCTTCCCCAAGCCGGCCGCTTGCGGCAAGACCCCCCTGCGCGCGTCGGGGCTCTCCCGCTCGTACGGCTCGCTGGAGGTCTTCACCGACGTCGACCTCGCCATCGACCGCGGCAGCAAGGTCGTGGTGCTCGGCCTCAACGGTGCCGGCAAGACGACGCTGCTGCGGATGCTCGCCGGCGTCGACACCCCCGACACCGGGGAGGTCGAGCCCGGTCACGGGCTGCGCCTCGGCTACTACGCCCAGGAGCACGAGAACCTCGACGTCGGTCGCACGGTCCTCGAGAACATGAAGTCGGCCGCGCCGGAGCTCGGCGAGACCGAGGTGCGCAAGGTGCTCGGCTCCTTCCTCTTCTCGGGCGACGACGTCCACAAGCCCGCGGGCGTGCTCTCGGGCGGCGAGAAGACGCGTCTGTCGCTCGCCCTGCTCGTCGTCTCCGCGGCCAACGTGCTGCTCCTCGACGAGCCCACGAACAACCTCGACCCGGCGTCGCGGGCCGAGATCCTCGGGGCCCTGTCGACCTTCGAGGGTGCCGTCGTGCTCGTCACCCACGACGAGGGGGCCGTCGAGGCACTCGAGCCCGAGCGCATCCTGCTGCTGCCCGACGGCGTCGAGGACCTCTGGGGACCGGACTACCGCGACCTCATCTCGCTCGCCTGAGCCTGTCGGCACCCGTCGCGAGGCTCCACTGGCTACGTTGGCGCCATGACATCGAGCGCGGGGCGACGACGGCGCCGTGAGCCACGCTCGAGCGCCGGCGAGAACCGCCTGTGGCCGGCGCTCGCGGTCGTCGTGGCAGCGCTGGCGTATGCCGTGCTGCCGGAGAGCCTTCTCGTCGGCCCACGGTTGGCCATCCCCGCCCTCGAGCTCGTGCTGCTCGGCGCGCTCGTCGTGACGAACCCGCGCCGACTGGTCCGTCAGACGCGCTGGTCCCGCGTCGTCTCCATCGCCCTCGCGTGCGTGGTCATCGCGACGAACCTCTTCGCGCTCGGCATGCTCGTGCGAAGCCTCACCTCGTCCGAGCCGGGCGGCATGCCCTTGCTGCTGGCCGGCATGCAGGTGTGGCTGACCAACGTCATCGGCTTCGGCCTGCTCTTCTGGGAGATCGACCGTGGGGGACCGGTCGCGCGGCACACGGTCGTGCGCGACCGGCTCCCGCCGGCCGACTGGCGCTTCTCGCAGGACGAGAACCAGGACGCGATCACCGAGGTCGCCGCGACCTCGAGCGCCCGGAGCAACTGGCGGCCGGAGTTCGTCGACTACCTCTACGTGTCCCTGACGAACTCGAGCGCGTTCAGCCCCACCGACACGATGCCGCTGTCGGCGCGGGCCAAGGCCCTCATGGGTCTCGAGGCGACGGCCGCGCTGCTCACGTCCTTGCTCGTCGTCGCCCGAGCGGTGGGCTCCCTGGGACAGTGAGCCCGCCCGACGGCATACATAAGCAAATAGTTGGGCTCACATAATGGACGGTTATTGTATCTGAGTGGGTCGATCGGGACACTGTGTCCCATGCCCACCGACCACCACCTCACCTGCCCGTACTGCTCGGGCGAGGACCTGACGCCGTTCCCGGACCCCACCTCCGCGTGGTCGTGCCTGGACTGTGCGCGCGTCTTCCGGGTCGAGCTGGTCCAGCCTGCGTCCGTGACCGGATGGGGCGTCCTGCGCGTCGTCCCGCCTGCGACGGTCGGTCGCGCGGTCGTTCCGGCGGTGGCGGCCTGAGCCCGACGGCCTCGCCGTGACCCACGGGTAGCCTGCGTCCATGACGCATCCGCACCTCGTTGTCGAGACCGACGGACCTGTCCGCACCTTCACGCTCGACCACCCGGAGAAGCGCAACGCGCAGACCCCGTCGCTGTGGGCGGCGCTCGCCGACGAGGCGCGGTCGGTCCCCGAGGACGTACGCGTCGTCGTCCTCCGCGGGGCCGGTGACGCCTTCTCCGCCGGCATCGACACCGCCATGTTCACCCCGGAGGGTGTGCCCGGGGAGGAGAGCGTGGCCCAGCTCGCCGCGGGAGGCCCGGAGGCGGTCCAGCGTGGGATCGCGGCCTATCAGGAGGGCTTCACCGCGTGGGCGGAGTGCCCGGCCGTCGTCGTGGCGCAGGTGCACGGCTACGCGATCGGCGCAGGCTTCCAGCTCGCGCTCGCGGCCGACCTGCGCGTCGCGGCGCTCGACGCGTGGTTCGCCATGCGCGAGACGAGCCTCGGTCTGGTGCCCGACCTCGGCGGCACCGGGCCGCTCGTCCACCTCGTCGGCTACGCCCGGGCGCTCGATATCTGTGCGACGGGACGCCGGGTGTCTGCGCCCGAGGCGCTCAGCATCGGCCTCGTCGGGTCGCTCGCTCCCGCCGACGATCTCGAGGAGGCCACGGCCTCGCTCGTCGAGGCGCTGCTCGCAGCGCCGGCACCCGCGCTGCGAGCGCTCAAGCCGCTGCTGCGGGGCGCGATGGACGGAGACCGCGACGGGCAGCTCGCCCGCGAGCGGGAGGCCCAGACGGGGCTGCTCCAGGCGCTGCTCGGCGGTTTCGGCGCCTGAGTCGCGCCCCAGCCCCGGCTGATCCCCGCCCCAGGGGAATCGCTGTCGGTCCCTCGGGGTTGGATCAAGGGACTGAAGGAGGTCTGTGCCGTGGGCATGCAGCCGTGGATGGCGATGCGATCGATGTCGCGCGACTCGTCGGTGGCCGAGCGGAGCCTGTCGCCGGGCACCCGCCGCCGCGTCCTGACGTATGCCGCGCCGTACCGTCGGGCGATCATCGCCTTCCTCGCGGTCGTCGTCGTCGACTCGGTGCTCGTGGTCACGGTGCCGCTCCTGATCAAGAGCCTCGTCGACGACGGAGTCATCCCCAAGGACTCGTCCGTCGTCGTCCGGCTCTCCCTCATCGTCGCGGTGATCGCCATCGCGGACGCCGTGCTGACGGTCATCTCGCGGTGGTACTCCTCGCGCATCGGTGAGGGTCTGATCAACGACCTCCGCACCCAGGTCTTCGCACACGTGCTGCGCCAGCCGATCGCCTTCTTCACCCGCGCGCAGACAGGCTCACTGGTCTCCCGCCTCAACAACGACGTCGTCGGCGCGCAGCAGGCGTTCACGTCCGTGCTGTCCAACGTCGTCTCCAACATCGTGTCGGTGGCGCTCGTCATCGCGGCGATGCTCGCCCTGTCGTGGCAGCTGACGCTGGGCTCGCTGCTGCTCGTGCCGCTCTTCCTCATCCCGGCCAAGCTCATGGGCCAGCGGCTCGCGAGCCTTGCGCACCGCCAGATGACGCTCAACGCCGACATGGGCACGCGGATGACCGAGCGCTTCAACGTCGCCGGTGCCCTGCTCGTCAAGCTCTTCGGCAATCCCGCCCGTGAGGGGGCCGAGTACGCCGAGCGCGCCGGCCGGGTCCGCGACATCGGCATCCAGATCGCGCTCAACCGCACGATCTTCATGGCCGCCCTCACCCTCGTCGCGGCGCTGGCGACCGCGATGATCTACGGCTTCGGCGGCGTCATGGCCGTCAACGGCACGCTCTCCGTCGGCACGCTGCTGGCCCTGGCCGCGCTGCTCGCCCGCCTCTACGGCCCGCTCACGTCGCTGTCCAACGTCCGGGTCGACATCATGACGGCACTCATCTCCTTCGAGCGCGTCTTCGAGGTGCTCGACCTCGAGCCGCTCGTCAAGGAGCGGCCCGGTGCCGTCGACCTGCCCAGCGGACCCCTCGGGGTCGAGCTCGACCACGTCGCGTTCCGCTACCCGTCCGCCGACGAGGTGTCGCTCGCCTCCCTCGAGTCCGTGGCCTCGGGTGACCGCCGCGGCAGCGGCGTCGTGCTCCACGACGTCACCGTCTCGGCTCCCTCCGGCCACCTCGTCGCGCTCGTCGGACCCTCGGGTGCCGGCAAGACGACCCTGACGTCGCTCGTGTCCCGGCTCTACGACCCGAGCGAGGGCGTCGTGCGCATCGGTGGCGTCGACCTGCGCGACGTCACGATGACCTCGCTGCGCGACCGCGTCGGGGTCGTGACCCAGGAGGCCCACCTCTTCCACGACACGATCCGGGCCAACCTGCTCTACGCCCGGCCCGACGCCACCGACGACGAGATCCACGCGGCCCTCCGGGCCGCCCAGATCAGCGACCTCGTCGCGGAGCTCCCGGAGGGTCTCGACACCGTCGTCGGCGACCGCGGCCACCGGCTCAGCGGCGGCGAGAAGCAGCGGCTCGCCATCGCGCGCCTGCTGCTCAAGGCGCCCGACGTCGTCGTGCTCGACGAGGCGACGGCCCACCTCGACTCCGAGTCGGAGGTCGCGGTGCAGCGGGCGCTCGACGCGGCCCTCGAGGGGCGCACCTCGATCGTCATCGCCCACCGGCTGTCGACGATCCGCCAGGCCGACCTCATCGTCGTGCTCGATCACGGCCGCGTCGTCGAGACCGGCCGGCACTCCGAGCTGCTCGCGGCGGGTGGCCTGTACGCCGACCTCCACGCGACGCAGTTCGACGACCAGACCGTCGAGCGGCCCGGGCGAGCCGAGCGTGAGCTCACGGCGCTGGAGCGCGACGCGCTCGACCACGTCTGAGCACTGCCGTCGGCTCAGGCGCGGTCGCGCGCCAGCCGCTCCTCGAGTCCGACGGCGAGACCGGCCACGGTGACGAGGTCCACGAGGCCGCCGAGGCTTCGGGCCAGCCGCCGGTGACGCACCGGGCCGAGTCGGAGCCGCAGGTGGACCCGCGTCCGGTCGCCGTCGGTCCGCTGCAGCCGGAGGCACCACGTCAGGTCGGTGCGGCCTCGGGTGGAGGCGAAGAGCAGGTGTGAGGCCGGTTCGAGCTCGACGACCGTGAAGGTCGCGTCGGCACCGCCCCAGTCGGGGATGACGTCGCCGACCGCGAGCGTCTGGAGGGCTGGGTCGAGGTGACGGAGAGCCCGGCGCGACCGCGGGACGGCTCGCTCGACGGTCCGCGGGAGGTACCAGCCGGCGCGCCGCTTGCCGAGCTGGAGAAGCCACGGCCAGACCCGCTCGGGCGGGCCCGACACGGTGAAGGCCCGGTCCATGACGACGTCGGCAGGCCCGAGGAGGTCGCCGGGCAGCTGGGCCCGCCGCTCGGCGACGGTCGGGCGGGCGAGCAGCCGGAGGTGGTCGGGCGCGGAGTCGCCCGTGGTCATCGTCGTGCCGCGGGGCCGCTCATCGCGAGAGCTGCTGGAGCGCCCACGTGTTGCCGTCCGGGTCGCTGAGGTGTGCGTACTTGACGCCCCCCATGTCCTGGACCTCTGAGACGTCGACCCCGTTGCCGGTCAGCATCTCCCGCGCCTCGTCGATGTCATCCACGACGAGGTGCAGGTTCTGCACGCGCGGCGCGTCAGGCGCGCTCATCCCGACGCCGATGACGATCGAGCAGCTCGACCCCGGCGGCGTCAGCTGCACGACGCGCATGCCGTTGCCCGGCTCGACGTCGTGGTCGAGGACGAAGCCCATGCCCTCGGCGTAGAACGCCAGGCTCGCCTCGACGTCGGTGGTCGGGAGGGGGACGAGTTCCAGGCGCATGTCCATGCGTGGCTCCTCTGCAGGTGTGACGGCGTGCTCGGACGTCGACCTTCTCATCCGGGAGGGGTCCGCGCGGGGGAGGGCTCGTCCTCAGGCGTCTTCCTCGTCCCAGATGCGCACCTTCCTCGGCTTGACCGGAGCCGCGTCGGGTCCGGCCGACTCGGCGCGCCGGGTCGCAGCCTCCCGCCGGATGGCGAAGAAGATGAAGACGACCCCGCCGGGCATGAAGAGCCACCACTGGTAGGCATACGCCTGGTGGGGACCCAGGTCCTCCTCGGGGCGAGGCAGCAGACGCAGCGGGTGCTCGCCCGCGGCTGGGGTCGGCACCTGCGCGCCGAGGACGACGTACGCGTCCACCGGGCTCAGCGACGGCACCTGCGTCCGCGCGTCGGCGATGTTGATGCTCGCCATCTGGGGCCGAGGCAGGTCGCGGCCGAGGCTCACTTCGCCGGTGCGCAGCCACCCGGTGATCTGCACCGGGCCGGAGGGCGGCGGGTCGACGGGGGGACTGGTCTCGGCGTCATCCGCGTTGGGCACCCAGCCCCGGTCGACGAGGAGCGTCAGGTCGCCCGTGTGCATCGGCGTCAGCACCTCGAAACCCACTGTTGCGTCGAGCGTCCGGTTGCGGACGAGCAGGTCGGGGCCGGTGGCATACGTGCCCGTCAGCATGACCCGGGTCCACTGCTGCTCCGCCGGGATCGGCGTGTCGACCATGGGAGGAGCGAAGGGGACCGGTGCGGCGCCATAGTTGCGGGCGATGGCATCGACCTTGGTCCGCTGCTCGACATGGCGGTGCCACTGCCACAGGCCGAGGTAGAAGCAGGCGACCCCGAAGAGGACCGCGACGAGGGTCCAGAGCAGCCAGCGCCGCGTCAGCCAGAGTCGAAGCACGGATCGACGGTACCCGGCCCAGGGGCGGACCCGAGTACCGGCCCGTCGCTGCCCTGCGGTGACGTCACGTGGCCGCCTCCCCGGTCCGCAGAGTGTCGCCAGGAGGGCCAACGGGCACGTCGACGGTGTCACGCGTCCGGTCGCCGGAGTCTGGCGCTCAGCGCGAGGGTTCTGGATGCCGGCCGATCGCCCGGCTGATCTCGTCGACGACCTCCTGGTCCGGCAGCGGCGCGGTGACGGTGGGCGGGTTCGCCAGGACCGTGCCCGCAACGACGTCCGGGTCCGTGGGCGCCTCGGAACCCGCAGTCGTGGTCAGCCGGCCCCGCAACGTGAGGGCGAGGTACCCGGCGGCGACGAACGTGCCAAGGGTCATCAGCGCGAAGATGGTGCGGTAGTCCAGCAGCGTCACGAGCACGGCACCCGTCGCGATCGAGAGGGCCTGTGGGGTGGTGGTCAGCACCTCCACCGACGTGCTCACCCGCCCCATCAGCCGGCCCGGGGTGCGCTTCTGGAGCAAGGTGTTGAACGCGACGATGACCAGCGGGAGACCGGCACCGAGGACCGCGACGGTCACCAGGAGCTCCCAGGTCTGGTGCGCCGCCACGACCCCGGCGAGGCCCAGGGAGGTGACCAGCAGACCGACGATCACGGTGGCCGGCTCGCCGAACCGTCGGACGATCCTGCTGGCCACGAGTCCGGCGGCGACCGCGCCGGCCCCTTGCACGGTGAGCAGCGGGCCCACGAAGGTGACCGGCTTGTCGAAGGCCTCCACGACGGCGTACACCGCGGACTCGGCGAACCCGATCACCAGCAGCGCCAGGGCCAGCGCGAGCGTCGTGTGCAGGAGCACCGGGGTCCGGCGGATGAAGGTCGCCCCCTCGACGACCTCCGCGCGCCAGTGCTGCGGCTGTCCTGCCGGCTCGGGCCGGTCGCCCGCCCGGAGCCCGGCGATGGCCACGGCCGCGCACAGGAAGGTGGCCGCGTCGACCATCGCCACCGCCCCGCCCCCGACGAACGCGAAGGTGGCGGCTCCCAGCAGCGGACCGACCAGACGCAGCGCCTCGCGGGTCACGCTCAGCGAGGCGTTCGCCTCCACCAGCACGTCCTCGGCGAGCATCTCCTTGAGCAGGCCGTTGAGTGCGGCGGGCACCACGACGAAGGAGGTGCCGTAGCAGAAGGCGACGGCGTACACGATCCACACGTCGCCGGCGTCGTGCACCAGGAGCAGCGGCAGCATCATCGCGGCCGACGCGACGTTGGCGACCACCAGGAACGTGCGCCGGGCGACCCGGTCCACGATGTACCCGAACAGCGGTGCCAGCAAGGCGGGGGCCGTCATCCACAGGAAGGTCAGCCCGGCTGCTCCGTTCGAGCCGGTGAGGGTCTTCACCCACATGCTCAGCACGATCAGCATCAGCGAGTCGCCGAACATGCTGGCGGTCAGACCGGCGAAGAGCCGGCCGAACCCAGGTGTGCGGAAGGTGGTCCGGATCATCGCGTGGTCTCCTCACTCGAGTGGGTGTGTGCGGTGGTGCGGGACGGTTCGGGCGGCGTGGCGCCGTCGGCCGGGACCGGCCGGAGACGGTGCGGGCCGCTCGGCACCAGCCAGCCGACCAGGGACACCAACCGGGCGTCGTCGGGTCGGTGCTCGGGATGGCCGGACCGCTCGAGGTGCCGCTGCAGCAGGTCGCTGAGCTCCCGCTTGAGCCCCTGCGCCTCCTCGGCCGTCAGCCAGAGCTGGGACTGCACCAGCCCGGTGGCCTCGCGCCAGGGCGCCGGCTCGCTGTCTCGGGCCGCGCGGGCCGCCCGGAAGCGCTGCAGCTCCCGCTCGAGGACCATGTCGGTGAGGGCGTCCGCGGCCATCCGGTCCGTGGGGTCGGGGTCCGTCACGCCCTCCACGTCGTCGCCCCACTCGAGCCCGTCGCTGACCGCCTGCCAGGGCCGGTTGCGGCCGGTGCCGCCGCGGGCCTCGCGGACGAAGCCGTGCTCGGCGAGCTTGCGCAGGTGCCAGGAGCAGTTGGACGGCGACTCCGAGAGCAGCGCCGCCGCCTGGCTGGCAGTGAGCGGCCCCTCGGTGACCAGGGCGCCCAGCAGAGCCATCCGAAGGGGGTGGGCGAGCGCTTTCAGGGCGTCGGCATCGGTGACGCGGCGGCGGGTCGGTGGCATGTGATGAAACTACTCTTTCGAAAGGCGTCTTTCAATACTTTCCTTTCGATGAGTTCTCGGCGTGTTCACGTCTGAGCGCCCGCTCCTAGTCAGAGAGGTCGGCGGATGACCTCGACCCGGCCGAGACCGAGCTCGGACGCGCAGCTCACCGATGCCGCGCCGTGGATCGAGGCCCGTCGTCAGAGGCGCGCGGGTAGGCTGGCACGACGAGCTGAAGGAGCGGTCATGAACCTTCAAGGCAGGCTGCGGCGCTTGATTCCGCACCAGTCCGACGACAGCGGATCAGAGGCCGAGGTGGCCCTGGACATGGCCAGGTACAAGTACTTGCTCCGAGTCTCGACGCCGCAGGTGTTCGAGCTCGTCCACGCCGAGGTGTTCGCTCAACTCCCCGCCGCCACGCGTGAAGCGGTGTACCGGCGCCTGTGTCGTGACGTGCCCGAAGAGCACAGGCCGACGAGCCCTGACCCGGAAGAGCTGGCGCGCGCCGCCGCCCGCGCGCAGGACGACGACCCGGTGTACCCGCTGCGAGTTCTCCGACGGCCGGGCGGAGCACCTGGACGCGCGCCCGAGCCCGCGGGCAAGCATCGTGCGGACACCACCACGTATGGTGCTTCCGTGCTCGAAGCCGCGGCGCGAACGGCCGCTGCGTCCCCGGCCGCTGCGGAGGCGCTGCTCGGTTTTGACACGTCGCTGGAGGCTGCGCAGATCAACCCGACACACTCCGTCCCTCGGCTGACAGGCGGGGACCACAGCGCGCCACGTGCGGACTGGCAGCCGTAGCACCAGCCGGTGCTGTTCAGCGGACGACCGACGTGACACGAGCACATCGCCGCCTCTCGTCCGTCGCGATCGCACGCGCGACGATCGGTACGTGGTCAGGCACCCCCAGATGGCTTCGGGCGCAGCGGACTGTGGCGGAGCAGCAGTAGCCGGAGCACACTGAGTGGGCCCTTCCATCATTTCCCGAAGCAGGGAGCCCGGATGTCGACCGACGACACGAGCCAGACGATGTCCGCCTACTTCACAGCCCTCGGTACGGGCCGCTTCCAGCAGTTCTTCACCGACGACGTCACGTGGACCACGATTCAGAGCGGCGCGGTAGTCCGCGGTGCTGAGTGCGTGGAAGAGGCCATCAACGGGTTGCACGCTCACATGCCGGATCTGAGCACACGTCGACTGGTGTCCGCCCAGGGCGTCGCCTACCTCGAAGGAACGTGCGCCGGCACCGACGGCGGGGAACGCATTCCCTTCTGCGTCGCCTACGACCTGTCGGCGGATCGGATCGACGCGATGCGCGCCTATGGAAACATCGCCTCGCTCATGCCCCCGTCGCCGTAGCAGAGCTCCACCAGGACTCAGGGACGCTGGGCCATGACGGCAGCGGCGCCGTTGGTCTCGGGCTGACGCACCGTGCAGTCCGCGACGAGTCCGCAGGAGGTCCGGCCCCGTCGTCCTGACCAACAAGCCAGACGTCACATCACCGCAGTTCAGAGGCGTGGGGCAACATCGGCATCACCAGCAGACCGGGTCGCAGCGCTACCCGGCCTAGAGTGGAGCACATGACCCGCCTTCCCGACCCGAGCGTCCGACCGGCAGGGCTGGCCGACCAGTTCGGGCGCCGGGCCCGCGACCTGCGCGTGTCGGTCACCGACCGCTGCAACCTGCGCTGCACCTACTGCATGCCCGCCGAGGGCCTGCCGTGGATGCCCAAGACCGAGATGCTGACGGACGAGGAGATGCTGCGGGTCATCGGCGTCTTCGTGCGCGACGGCATCACGCAGGTCCGCCTCACCGGTGGCGAGCCGCTCCTGCGCCGATCGCTCGTCGAGCTCGTCGCCGGCATCGCGGCCCTCGAGCCGCGTCCCAAGATCGCGATGACGACGAACGGCGTCGGCCTCGAGCGCGTCGCCATCGGGCTCAAGGAGGCCGGCCTCGACCGGGTCAACGTCAGCCTCGACACCATCGACTCGGAGACCTTCACGCAGCTGACCCGTCGCGACCGCCTCGCCGACGTCGAGGCGGGCCTCAAGGCCGCGTCGGACGCCGGCCTGACGCCGGTCAAGGTCAACGCGGTCGCGATGCGCGGCATCAACGACGAGTCGGTCGCCGACGTGCTCGCGTGGTGCCTCGAGCGCGGCTACGAGCTGCGCTTCATCGAGCAGATGCCGCTCGACGCCCAGCACGCCTGGGACCGCACGCAGATGATCTCCGCCGACGAGATCCGCGAGCGCCTGTCGCAGCGCTGGGAGCTGACGCCCCTGCCGGCCGCCGACCGGGGGAGTGCCCCCGCCGAGCGGTTCCTCGTCGACGGCGGCCCCGAGACCGTCGGGATCATCGCCAGCGTCAGTGCGCCGTTCTGCGCGGCCTGCGACCGGACGCGGCTCACCGCCGACGGACAGGTGCGCAACTGCCTCTTCTCCACCACCGAGACCGACCTGCGTGGGCCCCTGCGTGAGGGCGCGACCGACGACGAGCTGCTCGGCCTGATCCGGGGGGAGATGTGGCGCAAGCGCCGCGGCCACGGGATCGGCGACCCGGACTTCGTCCAGCCCGACCGACCCATGTCCGCCATCGGCGGCTGACGGGACCTGCTCCGGTCCCCGTACGGGCGTGGCACGTGGAGCGGTCGCGTCGGCCCCGATTTCGAGCCGGACGACGCTAGCGTGACCGTCCATGAGTGACTCACAACAGTTGGTCAGCAAACTCGTCGACAGCGTCATCGACCAGTTCCCCGTCCACCGGGGCTTCCTCGAGCAGGCGGTCGAGGGAGCCACCGAGGACGAGCGCGACCGCCTCGGCAGCTACCTTCGCTTCTGCCTGTCCAAGGGTTTGTCGCTCGAGTACCTCGCCGAGAGCTACCTGACGATCCTCGGGGACACCCTCGACGAGCAGGAGTACTTCCGCCGGCACGGGCACTACCGACACTCGACGTTCGCCGACGTGGCCGAGTCGGTCTACCACGACCGTGACTACATGGACCGCTACATGTACGGCCTGGCCATCACCACGTTCCTCTGGCCCAACCACGTCGAGATGTCGCGCTTCCTGCGGCGGTCGCTGCCCCGCGACCGTGGCGGCCGCTACCTGGAGGTGGGTCCGGGCCACGGGTTCCTGCTCATGGCCGCCATCGAGACCGGGTCCTTCGACGACTTCCTGGGTGTCGACCTGTCGCCCGCGAGCGTCGAGCAGACCCGGACGATCGTCGAACACTTCCACCCCGACGCCCCGGTGCGCGTCGAGCTGCGCGACTTCCTCACCGCCGACGACCTCGCGCCGTCGTCCTTCGACGCAGTCGTCATGGGTGAGGTGCTCGAGCACGTCGAGCAGCCCGAGGTGTTCCTCCGGCGGATCGCGGACCTTGCGAAACCGGGAGCGTTCGTCTTCGTCACGACGTGCGTCAACGCGCCGGCGGTCGACCACATCTACCTGTGGCGCACGACGGACGAGCTCGAGTCGATGATCTCCGACTGCGGGCTCTCGATCGTCGAGCCGCTGCGGCTGCCCTACGAGGGCAAGACCCTCGATCAGTCCCGCGACGAGCAGCTGCCGATCAACGTGGCGTACGTCCTGGCCAAGGCGGGCGCCTGACCGTCACCGCTTGGCGCCCATGAGCTCGACGACGAGACCGGTCCGGCGCTGGACGAAGGCGATGGTGGCATCGAACGTCACGGCATACGTCGGCGGGACGAGCAGCAGCGCGTCGCTGTCGAGCTCGCGGGCGAGTGAGGCGTCGAGGTCCTCGACCCAGAAGCACAGGTGGTCGAGACCCCCACCGCGCTGGAGCCGTGAGGTGACCGGCGAGTCCGCGCCCTCGAGCGGGGACACGAGCTCGATGTCGACCCCCTCGGGAAGCCGGATCAGTGCGCAGATGACGCCGAGGGTCGGGTCGTCCGTCGGGCCGACGACGAGCCGGCCCCCGGCCTCCTCGAAGCGTCTGATCGCACCCTTCATCGCGGCGACGACATAGCCGACGTGGTGCAGTCGCGGCGTCGGGTCGAGGCCCTGTGAGACGTCGCGCTCCATCAGTAGCCGCCGTAGACGAAGCGGATCGCGTTGCTCGAGGCCCACGCCACGACGACGAGCACGGCGGCGATGCCGAGTCCGATCGCCAGCTCGACGGCCAGTCGGCTCGCGAGCCGAGTAGCGCGGCCGCTACCCCCGGTGGGTACGGCGGTCTCGGAGCCACCGTCGTCCACCAGGTCAGTGTCCGGCGCCTCGGGGGTCGGGGTGTCGCTCATGGTGCCTCACAGTCTGCCTGCCGGCCCGTGGAGCGCAGCAGCGCGCACAGGTCGGTGCTGAGGACGGCAGCCTCGTTGCGGCCGTCATAGACGTGGACGATGTCGCGGTACTTCGTCGGCGGCACCCGGTCCTGGAGTCCCTGCGGGTCGAAGCGCACGCGGCTCGTGGTCTGCCCGGCCGTCGCCGCGGCGAGCTGGGCACGGAGCTGATCGACGTAGCCACGGGCGTCGGGCTGTGCGTAGACCGTCGGGTTGATGCCGTGGACGTAGAAGTACGTCGGGACGCCGGCCGTGCGCACCATCTCGAACATCTGCTGGAGGGCGGCGGTGTTCAGTGACGACCGTGACACCACTTCGCGCTCGATGGTGTTGAGCTGGATGCTCGCGAGATCCTTCGTCGGTCGGCTGGAGGCGAAGCGCGAGGCCCAGAAGTCCACGGGCCGGCGTTCCGCGAGTGCGGCGAGCCCGGTGGCGCGTGACTTCGGTGTCTGGACGACGTCGAGGAACGAGAGCGTGGAGGTCTGCTCCGTCAGGTCGAGGCCCCACTCGAAGCGGTCGCCGACCAATGGCGGGCTGGCGGCGGACAGCACGCGCCACCCGACGTCACCGGGGCTGAGGAAGGACGCTGCGAGAACCCATCGCGACGGGGGCCAGAGGCTGCCCCGGGCGAGTGCGCCGTCGAGGTAGTCCCACTGCTGCGGTGCGAGATCGTTGAGCACCCAGACGGGGTTGAGGCTGATGACCACGAGGTCGGGCTTGCTCGCGAGAGCCGACGACAGCGCGCTGACCTCATCGACGAGCCTGATCGCGTCGAGGTAGTAGAGGTCGGTCGAGACGACCTTGCCGTCGACGCGCCCCATGCGTTCGCTGACCAGTCCCGGAATGAAGGCGCGGGTCTTGGGCCCGACCGCCTGGGTCTCCGAACCGCCGATCCAGGCCACCTTGAAGTTCTTGCCCTTCGGCGTCGGATCGAAGCCGCGGGGGTCACCGAACGCCAGGGACACGTTGCGCACCTGCCGGGTCGCGAGAGCCTGGTCGTCCCGCTGTCCGGGGCGGGGCTCGACGACGATGCCGGCGACGACGAGGGCGGCGACGGCGAACGCCGCGATGCGCACGATCGACCAGCGGGTCACGTCGAAGCCGACCCGGTCGTGCAGGAACGCGAGCAGACGGTCGGCGAGGATCACAGCAACCTCCCGTAGAAGTCGCCCAGAGACCCGAGCTCGACCATGAGCAGGGGCAGGCTGAGCAGGTAGAAGACGAAGAGCAGGACGTTGGCACCCGCCCGGCGTGCCAGGCCGCGATGGTCGGGTACTGGGTGGCGGGCCACCCACCAACGATGACCGATGAGCCCCGCGGAGTGGTAGAGGCCGAAGATGACGAGGGGGATGGTGAGGTCGTGCCACAGGGCGATGACCATCATCGTCGCGACGATGGCGACGTACTGGGTCCGCGCGCGCATTCCCCCGAGCGGCACGAAGACGTTGCGTTGGGCGAACCTCGTCACGCTCATGTGCCAGGCATTCCAGAACGCCTGGGGGTTCGTCTTGAGGTAGGGGTTGTTGAAGTTGGGGGCGAGCCGGAAGCCGAAGATGCGGGCCGACCCGATGGCCATGTCGGAGAAGCCGGAGAAGTTGAAGTAGAAGTAGAAGGCGAACATCACGAGCTCGAGCCAGTAGTCGAGTGGCGAGCCGCTGCGCGTGGAGAGGGAGAAGACGTCCTGGCTACCGCGCAGGAGGTAGGCGAGGACGAAGACCTTGAGCGCGCCGATGCCGATGGTGAGGATCCCGCTCAGGGTGTCGTTCGGGTCCCACCGGGCCCGCTCGTCGAGGCGCCGGTCGATCTCGGTGTACTCGATGACGGGACCGATGATGAGCACGGTGGGGAAGAAGCCGTACGCGAGCTGGTGGAGCGGCCGCAGTGGCGGCACGATCTCGAGGCGCACCTTGACGATCTGGTCGATGGCCCGGAACGTGGCGAAGCTGAGCCCGATGGGCAGGATGAGGTCGCGGACCCGATCGACGGCTCCGACCCATGGGCTGAGCCCGTCGACGAGCCCGTTCATACCGACGTTGAACTCGACCACCGCCCATTCGGGGCGCAACTTCCACACGACGAGCGGGGCCAGGGTCAGCAGGACGAGCGTGGTCGTGAGGACCCAGCTCGACGGGCGGTCGCGCCATCGGGTCGCGGCGAGCTGCAGGACGTAGACGCCGAGCCAGAAGAGGACGTAGAAGGCGAGCAGCCGCGGCGCGATGAGGTAGAGGAGGTAGGCGCCCGCCAGGCCGAGCAGGAGACGGCGTGCCCATGCCCACGGCAGCAGGAAGTAGAGCGGGACCGCCACCACCATGAGGACCAGCAGGTCCGAGAAGTAGGCGAAGGGATCCCCGTCAAGCATCTCGCAACACCACAACGTGCTCGGGCGCCACTGACAACGGCAGCGATACGTCGTAGAGGCCCTCGCCCGTAGCCGTGAAGCCGCGGTCGGGGTAGAAGGCGGCGACCTGGCCGTTCTTTGGGGTCGGACGGTAGGACCCGCGCAGCTTCGACGCCCCCGCCGTCACCGCGTCGTCGCCGATGCACTGGAGGATGGCGTCCTCCACGCCCCGACGCAGGACGCGACAACTCATGAGCAGCGTCTCGATCTCCCAGACGTCGATGCCGCAATCAACCACGGCGACGGCGACGAGGCCGTAGCCGCCGAAACGGTCGGTCACTTCGGCGGCATACACCCGGTGGGCCTGCGAGGTCACGAGCGCGGCTACCGCGGCTTCGTCGCGGCGCACGGTCGTGAGGTTGAACTGGTTCGTCTTGTTGATGAGCTGGGTGACGCGACCGACGTGCGCGGGCCCCGGCTCGAAGACGTGGACGCTGATCCCGAGAGAGGCGAGGAAGTCGGCGTGCGACGGCGCGCCCGCGGCCGCGGCACGCCGATCGCTCTCGCCCTTCATCATCTGGGTGCGAACGCGGTCCTCGCCGGAGACGCGTGCGAAGCGGAAAGCGGTGAGTCGTCGGGTGATCTCGGCCACCTCCTCCGGCTCGTCGCTGACCTTGACGAGGTCGACATGCGGCAAGCGCTGGCGTACCTCGTCGAGCTCGACGTCGTTGTCGTCGATGAAGACGAAACTGTCGACGCCGAGGCCTAGCTCGTCGGCGATGGCGCTGAGGTTGTCGGCCTTGCTGTTCCAGTCAACCCGCTGTGCCGCGAGGTGCTCCGAGCTGAGAACCATGTCGCCGCCACGGCGGGCGAAGATCTCCTCGATGTCCGCGGCGTTGTTCTTGCTGACCAGGGCGATGAGCGCGCCGTGGGCGGCCTGGTAGACCAGGCCTTGCTGGAACGCGCGGTAGCCGCTGCCCGGGAAGCTGTCGCCGATGACGACGCCGTCGGGTCCGTCCTCGCCGACGATGCCCAGCCACAGCGTGTTGTCGGCGTCGACGGCCAGCACCTTCGGGGTCGGGCGACCGAGCGAGCCCAGGGCCTCGCCGAGGAGAGTGCCGAGCGCCTGCGCGAACGGGCGCGTGAGCGGCTGGTGGTACATCAGGTCGTTGCGGGAGTCGTAGGCGCGCTCGGTCCCGTGCAGCTGAAGCAGGGCGGCGAGGTCGACGAGGGTGACAGGCGCCTGGCCGATGCCCTCCACGAACGCCTGGACGAGCTGGCCGTGCAGGACGGCGAGCCGCACGCTGCTCCGGGCGTCCAGCGGGTCCAGCCACACGAACGTCGGCGTCGGCGGTGTGCACGCCACGACCGGTATGCCGTGTGTGGCGGCCGCCTGCCCGACGAGCAGTCCCAGCTGGCGGACGTCCTCACGCAGCCCCACGGGGTCGGACTCGCGCACGACCCAGTCGACGAGCGCCGGTCCGAAGACGTCCTCGATGCGCCAGCACACGACGAGCTGGTCGGGCGGCTGCTCGAAGCTGGACTCGACGTCGAGGAGCGACTGGTGCACCTGGTTGAAGTCGGCCAGGCACACCTCGGACCCTGCTGGTGCGGCGGCGAGCAGCGGCGCGACCAGCAGGTGCGGGGTGAAGCTCGCGATGATGCCGATCATGGTGGGCTCGCCCGTCGCCGGTGACTCAGATGTCCTCGACGCCCTTGCTGCGCAAGACGTTCCGCGCGAGGCCGATGGAGCGCATCTTCATGATCTCGGAGGTCTTGAGCCGGACGTCAAAGGCGTCCTCGAGAAGGACGACCATCTCCATCGCGGCGAGAGAGTCCCACGTGGGCGTGTTGGACGGACTCGTCTCGTCGCTGAGCTGAGACACGGGGAGGTTCAGCCCCTTGGAGAAGACGTCCAGCAGTCGATCCGACATGTGCGAGCTCCTCGGTCGGGCAGCGTTTCGGCGCAACTTACCATCGGGGGATCACGGAGGCCGGATAGACGGTTCGTGTGTTGCCCTGCCTCGACGCGCGCCCGCGTGGTGGACGGCGACGCCCGCGACGGAGGCTTGGAACGCCTCGGAGACCGGGACCGGCGGGACGCTTGGTCCTGCAGGGCAGCCTGGACCCCCCCGCACTGACCCGCTCCAGGGAGGACGCGGCACTCAGCCGTCGGCGTCGGTGAGGGCCTCGACGGGGACGACCTCGATGAGGAAGCCCCGCAGCGCCACGAAGTCAGCGAGCGACTTCTCGTGGTCGTCGCAGGCCAGCCACACCTTGCGTCGGTTCGCGGCGTGCAGCTTCGGGTTGTTCCAGATGACCGCGTGAACGCCCGTCGCACGGCAGCCCTTGGCGCTGCAGACGTGCTCGACGTCAGCGTCGCCCGTGGGCGACAGGGAGAGCGGACCGCTCACTGCTCGAGGCGCTGCGTGTCGTCGCGGGGCACGACCGACTGGATGCTGCCCGGCTGGCGCGGGCTCACGGCATTCGCGAGCACGACGGCGACGTAGGGGATGAAGACCGCGGCCAGGATGGCGGTCCAGCGCAGCCAGCCCGAGGTGACGAAGACCAGGCCGAAGCACACGATGCGGATGCCCATCATCGTGAGGTAGCGGCGGACGCGCTGGTCCTGGTCGTCCGTCGTGGAGGTCGACGCCGAGGTGACGGAGTAGACGACCGGTTCGTTCTTGGCTCTTGGCACCCTTCAACCATAAGCCCGTCCCACGCCCGCGGCACCGTGCTGTCTACCGTTCGGTAGTCCGTTAGGTTTCGGGGCAAGGCAGCGACCCGGCAGAGGCCGGACGGACGGAGGAACGCACAGTGTCAACGACCGAGGCGCGCAACGTGCTCGTGACCGGAGGCAACCGCGGCATCGGCCTGGCGATCGCCAGGGCTTTCGCCGACGCGGGCGACAACGTCGTCATCACCCACCGCTCCGGTGAGCCGCCCGAGGGCCTGCAGGGCGTCATCTGCGAGGTCACCGACTCGGCCTCCGTCGACGCGGCCTTCACGGCCGCCGAGGAGATCTTCGGTGGCCCCGTCGAGGTCCTCGTCGCGAACGCCGGCATCACCCGCGACACCCTGCTCATGCGGATGAGCGACGACGAGTTCGACTCCGTCATCGACACGAACCTCGCGGGCGCCTTCCGGTGCGCGCGTCGCGCGGCCACCGGCATGATCCGCAAGCGCCGAGGCCGCATCGTCCTCATCAGCAGCGTCGTCGGCCTCTACGGGTCGCCCGGCCAGACGAACTACGCCGCGTCCAAGGCCGGCCTCGTCGGGCTCGCCCGCTCGATCTCGCGCGAGCTCGGTGGCCGCGGCATCACCGCCAACGTCGTCGCGCCCGGCTTCATCGACACCGAGATGACGGCCGTCCTGCCCGACGAGCAGAAGAAGGCCTACCTCGCCAACATCCCGGCCGGTCGCTTCGCCACCCCGGAGGAGGTCGCGTCGGTCGTGCGCTTCGTCGCGAGCGACGACGCCGGCTACATCACCGGCGCGGTGATCCCCGTCGACGGCGGCCTCGGCATGGGGCACTGAGCCCACCCCACGGCATACGTTGGTATGCCGTCACGAGCGTTGTGCAGCAAGCGTGCCCACCCACACGAGAAAGTCGCAGGCATGGGAATCCTCGAAGGCAAGAAGCTCCTCATCACCGGTGTCCTCATGGACAGCTCGATCGCGTTCCACGTCGCGAAGATCGCCCAGCAGGAGGGTGCGACGGTCATCCTCACCTCGTTCGGCCGGACGATGAAGATCACCCAGACCATCGCCAAGCGGCTGCCCGAGACGCCCGTCGTCATCGAGCTCGACGTCGCCGACCAGGAGCACCTGGACACCCTCGCCGACCGCTTGCGCGAGCACGTGGACGGCCTCGACGGAGTGCTGCACTCGATCGGCTTCGCGCCGCAGGGCGCCTTCAACTTCCTCGAGGGCACGTGGGAGGACGTCTCGACGGCCCTCCAGATCTCGGCGTACAGCCTCAAGTCGCTCGCGGTCGCGACCCTGCCGCTCATGTCCGAGGGCGGCAGCGTCGTCGGGCTCACCTTCGACGCGAAGTTTGCGTGGCCGGTCTACGACTGGATGGGCGTCGCCAAGGCCGCCTTCGAGTCGACGAACCGCTACCTCGCCCGCGACCTCGGCCCCAAGGCCGTGCGCTGCAACCTCGTCGCTGCCGGGCCGATCCGCACGACGGCGGCCAAGTCCATCCCGGGCTTCGAGCAGTTCGAGAAGGTCTGGGACGACCGCGCACCGCTCGGCTGGGACGTCAACGACCCGGAGCCCGCGGCGAGGGCCTGTGCGGCGCTGCTCTCCGACTGGTTCCCTGCCACGACCGGTGAGATCGTCCACGTCGACGGCGGCGTCCACGCGATGGGGCAATGAGGGCGCAGGTCCACTGATCCTCTCGCTAGAGTCCTGCCCATGCCTCACGCCGGGACCGAGTCCAGCCCCCTGACGACGACCGACCCCGAGGCCGCGTCGGTGCCTGCCGAACAGGTGCGGGTCGACGAGGTCAGGGTGCTCGACGGGCCCAACCTCTACTTCGCCCGCCCCGCGATCAAGGTCATCCTGCACGTGCCCGGCTTCCTCGAGCTCAAGCGCACCGACGCCGAGGCCCTGGCCCGCCGACTGGGCATGCGCTCGGCCCGCCCGGGCAAGCGGGGCACGGCTCTGCGCCAGCGGTTCGTCATGCGGGTGATCCGCACCGTGACGCGTCGCGTCGGCACCGAGATCGGCGCCGGACGCCTGGGCGTACGCGTGCGGGCGGGTCAGACCGTCGAGGACGTCGTGCTCGCCTTCCCGTGGGTGCATCGCACCCGCGGCCGCGTCGCGGGGGAGCAGTTCGGTGCCGTCATGGCTGGCCTGCTCGACCGCTCCCGGAGCGCCGACGAGGTCATCGAGGCGGCCGCGGCCGTCATCCTGGCCGCGCCCGACGGTCCGGGCCCCAGCGTGCTGACGCCGACGGTGCCGGTCGCGTCCGTCACCGGCACCAACGGCAAGACGACGACGACCCGCCTCATGGCGCACATGTGCATGAGCGCCGGTCTCAAGACCGCCTGGAGCTCGACCGACGGCGTCGTCGTCATGGGCGAGACGAAGGAGGAGGGCGACTTCTCCGGCCCGGCGGGTGCGCGGGGGGTGCTCGAGACGCCCGGCCTCGAGATCGGGATCCTCGAGACCGCCCGTGGCGGCATGCTCCTCAAGGGCATGGGGGTCACCGCCAACGACGTCAGCGTCGTCACCAACGTCAGCGCCGACCACCTCGGCCTGCAGGGCATCGACACCCTCGACCAGCTGGCCGAGGTCAAGGCCATCGTCACGACCGTCACGAAGCCACAGGGCTGGGTCGTGCTCAACGGCGACGACCCCCGCGTGTGGGCCATGCGCTTCGGCATCAAGGCCAAGCCGTGGGCCTTCAGCCTGGACCCCGCGTCGCCCGCGCTCTGGGAGTCGATCAACTCCGGTGGCCGCGGCATCACCGTCCTCGACGGCGAGATCGTCGTCCTGTCGCCCAACGGTGACCCGGACCGCCTCGTCAAGATCGTCGACGTCCCCATGACGCTGAGCGGACTGTCCCGCAACAACATCGCCAACGCGCTCGCCGGTGCCGCGGCCGCGCTGGGGCTCGGTGTCCCGCGCTCGGCGGTCGTCGAGGGCCTGCGGACCTTCGCGCCGGACCCCGAGCACAACTGGGGCCGGCTCAACACGTACTCGCTGCCGCTGCCGAGCGGCGGCAAGGCGACGGTCATCATGGACATGGCCCACAACGAGGCCGGCCTCGAGGCCCTGCTCGACGTCGCCCGTGGGCTCGCCGCGCCGGGCGGAGCCGTGCGCCTCGGCCTCGGCTGCGCGGGCGACCGCGCCGACGAGGCGATCGTCGCGATGGGCGAGATCGCCGGCCGCGGCGCCGAGGAGGTCGTCCTCAAGGTCGCGCTCCACTACCTGCGCGGGCGCGAGCCCGAGGATCTGCTCGGTCTCTTCCGCGACGGCCTGGCCAAGGTCGGCGTCCTGGACGTGCCCGGCTACGACACCGAGCTCGAGTCCTTCGAGGCGCTCGTGCCGCACGCGCTCGACGGCGACGTCATCGCGCTCATGTGCCACGCCGAGCGCACCGAGGTCAACGGCTGGATCCGCGAGCACGGCGGCAAGGTCGACGACGCCCGCGCGATCCGCCGCAAGGTCGTCGCCGCGCGGGGCGAGCACGAGCTCGAGGCGGAGATCGCGGCCCTGTGGGAGGGCGACGGCGAGTCGGGGCGGCTCGCGGCCGCCCAGGAGCTCGTCGACGGCCACCCGGGCGACCCGCGCCTCGTCTTCGAGCTCGCCGGCGTCAAGGACGCGATGGGCGACGAGCAGGGCGCCATCGGTCTCTACGAGGAGGCGCTGGCCGGTGGCCTGCGCGAGCCGCACCGGCACCGGGCGCAGCTCCAGCTCGCCTCCAGCCTGCGCGTCGTGGGCCGGACCGCCGAGGCGCAGGGCCTCGTTGCCGACGTCCTCGAGGCACGACCGCACAACACGGCGGCGCTCATGCTCAAAGCGCTCGTGCAGGCCGATCTCGGCCAGGAGCGGCAGGCCCTCGCCGACCTCATCCGCGCGACGCTCGAGGCGACGACCGACGTCGACACCCAGGCCTACCGCCGGGCCCTGCGGGCGTACGCGGACGAGCTGGCCCCCGTCACCGACTAGTCAGGAGCACGGCTGCAGACGCGCCAGGGCGAACTTCTGCCGGATATGCGCCCGGGCACCATCGGCAACCGCGCCACGGCGCAGTTGTGCCCGGTTCCGGCCCTGGGCCAGGTCGGCAACCGCGCCATGGCGCACTCGTGTCGCTCCTCGAACGCCCACGCGGCTGGGAAGTGCGCCGTGGCTCACTTCCCAGCCGTATCGCGTGCGGGCCTCGACCCGCGTCAGATGGCGGTGTCGTCGGTCTGGTCGGGCTGCGACTCCGACGGGACGGCGCCGAGCGCCTCCTCCTCGGCCTCGTCGCCCTCGGCCTCGGCGGTCTCGGTGAGAGTGCTCGGGTCGAGGTCGGGGTCGCTCGTGGCCGACGCGGCCGTGCCGATGCGGGCACCCGCCTGGGCGTGCTTGGTGCGCTCCTCGAGCTCGGCGACGACGAGCGCGTGCTGGTCGACGCACATGACGACGAGGTCGCCCGGGTTGGTGCGGGCGAGCACGTGCCGAGTGGCGTCGAGCTCGTCGAGGACGATCTCGACCTGACGGCAGCGGGCGCCCTCCTTCATCGCGGCACGGGCGCCCTCGGCCACGAGCTCGGCCGTCTCGCCGGGCTTGCGGCCGCGCAGGCGCTCGTCCTCGCGGATGACGATGACGTCGAAGTGCTGGGCCGCAACCGCTCCGAGCTCGCGCATGTCGTCGTCGCGTCGGTCGCCCGCGGCGCCGATCATGCCGATGCGCGAGGTCTTGCCGAGGTCGGCCTGGCGCTGCTTCTGGTCGGCGTAGCGGTCGACGAAGGCGCCGAGCTCCTTCATGCCGGCCGCGTTGTGGCAGTAGTCGACGAACACGTCGGCGTTGTTGACCTGGACGAGGTTGAGGCGACCGGGGGAGAGGTAGTACGTCGTCGCGAAGGTCCGCAGGCCCTGTCGGATGTCGTGGAGCGGGGCTCCTGCGGCGAAGGCGGCGCCCGCGGCGGCGAGCGAGTTGGCGACGTTGAAGCGTGCCGCGCCACCGAACGTCGACGGGAGCAGGTGGGTCCAGGCGAGCTGCATGCTGCGCCGGCCGTGCTTGATGACGATCATCTCGCCACGCTCGCTCGGCTCGAGCACGACGGCACGGCCGCCGCGGCGGCAGTGGTCGTCGACGAACTCACGCGTCTCGCTGCCGGGCTCGGCCATCGAGAACCAGACGATGCCGCCCGAGCAGCGTCGGCGCATGTTGCGCACGTTCGGGTCGTCGGCGTTGAGCACCGCGAAGCCGTCGCGCGGCACGGCCTCCACGATGACGGCCTTGACGTCGGCGAGCTGGCGCAGGGTGTCGATCCCCTTGAGTCCCAAGTGGTCCGGGGCGACGTTGGTGACGACCGCGATGTCGTTGCGGTCGTAGCCGAGGCCCTCGCGGAGGATGCCGCCCCGGGCGACCTCCATGACGGCGAAGTCGACGCGGGGATTCTGGAGCACCATCCGGGCCGAGCGCGGACCCGAGGCATCGGCCTTGATGACGAGCCGCTCGTCGATGACGACGCCGTCGGTCGAGGTCATCCCGACCTTGCGTCCGAGACCCTTGAAGATGTGGGCGATCATGCGCGACGTCGTCGTCTTGCCGTTCGTGCCGGTGACGGCGACGATCGGCACGCGTGACTGCGCGCCCGGTGGGAAGAGCAGGTCGACGACCGGCTTGGCGATGAACTGCGGCTCGCCGACGGTGGGGTGCGTGTGCATGCGGAAGCCGGGAGCCGCGTTGACCTCGCAGATCGCGCCACCCGTCTCACGCACGGGATAGGTGATGTCCGGGCAGATGAAGTCGATGCCGGCGACGTCGAGCCCGACCATGCGGGCCGCCTCCTCGGCGATCTCGACGTTGTCCGGGTGGGCGTCGAAGGTGCGGTCGATCGAGATGCCACCGGTCGACATGTTGCCGGTCAGGGCCAGCTTGACCATCTCGCCCTCGTCCGGCACCGACTCGGTCGTGTGGCCCTGGCCCGCGAGGATCTCGAGCGCGTTGGCGTCGACCTTGATCTTCGTCAGCACCTTCTCGTGCCCGACGCCACGACGCGGGTCGGCGTTGGTGATCTCGACGAGCTCGGCGACCGTGTGGGTGCCGTCGCCGATGACGTGCGCGGGGACGCGCTCGGCGATCGCCTGCATCCGTCCGCCGACGATGAGGCAGCGGTAGTCGCGACCGGTGACGAAGGACTCCACGATGATCGTGCCGCGACGCGACTCGGCCTTGGCGATGTCGTACGCCTTCTCGACGTCCTCGTCGCTCATCAGGTTGAGGCACACGCCGCGGCCGTGGTTGCCGTCGAGCGGCTTGACGACGACCGGGAAGCCGATGCGGCGCGCTGCCTCGACGGCTCCCCGCAGGGTGCGAACGGCCTCCTGCTTGGGCACGGGCAGGCCGGCGGACCCGAGGAGCTTGGTCGTGAGGTCCTTGTCGCTCGCGATGTCGACGGCGAGCGCGCCCGTCTTGGAGGTCATCGTGGCCCGGATGCGCTGGGCGTGCACGCCCTGGCCGAGCTGGACGAGCGAGGCGGAGTTGAGGCGGATGTACGGGATGTCGCGCGAGGCCGCCTCCTCGAGGATGGCGGCCGTCGAGGGACCGAAGGCGACCCGCTCGGCCTGGCGCAGGAAGGCGTTGAACTCCGTCTCGAAGTCGAAGCCGTCCTCGGGCTGGACGAGGTGGTTGATGAGGCGCACCGCGAGCTTGCCTGCGGCGACCCCGACGGTCTCGTCGGTGTAGCTGTAGACGACGTTGTACTGGCCCGGCTTGCCCTTGACCGCACGGGTCTTGCCCCGGCGGGAGTCGTGGCCGGCGAGGGTCTGCAGCTGAAGCGCGACGTGCTCGGCGACGTGGCCGAGCCACGTGCCCTCGCGCAGCCGCTCGATGAACCCGCCGCGTCGGCCGAGCGAGCAGGTGTGGCGCTCGAGCCCGGGGACGAGCTCGACGAGCTGGTCGGTGAAGCCGGGCAGCGAGACCGTGGGGTACTCCTCGAGGCTGCCGAGGTCGACGACGAGGTGGACGGCCTGCTGGTAGGACCAGACGTTGGGGCCGCGGTAGATCCGGGTCTCGAGGATCTTCAGGTCCGGTCGGGCCGGGCCTGTGGGGGTGGGTACCTCGACGGCCATGGATCTCCTCCTACGGGGTCGTGCGGGACGTGCCGTGCGGCATACCCGTCGACCGTTGGTGCGGTGCGTGCGGTGCGGCTGGACGAACGGGACTCAGTGAGCGGCGCTGCTCGTCGACGAGCGCGCCGCGCGGACCTTGGCCGGGACGACCGCACCCTCGATGTCGGGGTGACGCTCGACGAACGCGGTCAGCTCGACGTGGTCCAGGTCGAACGTACTGCCCGTGGGCAGCGAGTGCACGACCGCACCCGAAACGAGCAGGGGCGCACCGCGACGCGCGTCGGGGGCGTCGGTGATGGCGTTGCGGGCGTTGACGACGAAGATCGAGCCGGCCCCGATGACCGACATGACCGTGCCGCCACGGATCTCGGCCGCGGTGTTCTCGTCGATCCCCATGCCGAGCAGGTTCGGCGAGGCGGCGACCATCGACATGAGCCGGCCGTAGCGGCCGCGCTGGTCGAAGTGCTGGTCGATGATGACGTCCTCGACGAGCCCGAGGCCGGCCGAGATCTGGCTCGCCCGCTGCTTGGGCGTCAGCCCCTCCTCGCCGAGCGAGATCATGTAGCGGCTCATGATCGAGGCGCCGGCCGACGTGCCGGCGACGACGGCGCCGCGATCGTAGGCGCGCACGACGGCGTCGCCCACAGGCGTGCCGACGATGTTCTGCGCCAGCTTGACCTGGCTGCCACCGGTGATGAACACGCCGGTCGCGGTGTCGAGCGCCTCGACCATCGCCGGGTCGTTGGCGTCGCGGCGGGTCGCGGGGTGGACGACGGAGTAGTCGCCGCCCCGCAGGCGGGTGAAGACGTCGCGGTAGGCCTCGGAGACCTCGTCGGCGTACGACGACGCCGTGGGGATGAGGACGATGTGCGACCGCCGGCCGCCCGCGAGCTTCACGAAGCGCTTGAGCACGACCGACCGCCCGATCCGGTCCTCGGCACCGCCGATGATGAGCAGCGTCCGGCGGACGCCGTTCGCGTTCGGGGTTACGGACGAAGGGGCCACGGACTGCATCGCGCCAGCCTAGTGACCGGCGTGCGGGACCGGCGGAGCCTGGGTCGGCGTGCCGTCGTCGAGATCGGCCTCCTCGATCTCCTCGCGGGAGATGCCGAGCAGGTAGAGCACCGAGTCGAGGTAGGGCACGTTGACCGCGGTCTGGGCCTGCTCCTGGACGATCGGCTTGGCGTTGAAGGCGACGCCGAGGCCGGCGACGTCGAGCATGTCGAGGTCGTTGGCACCGTCGCCGATGGCCACGGTACGGCTCAGCGGAAGGCCTTCCTGCTCGGCGAACTCGCGCAGGGCCCGCGCCTTGCCCGCCCGGTCGACGACCTCGCCGACGACACGTCCGGTGAGGCGGCCGTCCTCGATCTCGAGCCGGTTGGCACGGGCGTGGTCGATGCCGAGGTCGTCCGCGAGCTCGCCGACGATCTCGATGAACCCGCCGCTGACGAGACCCACGGTGAAGCCGAGCCGCTTGAGCGTGCGCACGAGCGTCCGGGCGCCGGGGGTCAGCTGGACCGACTCGCGCACCTCGTCGAGGACCGACTCGGGCAGACCCGCGAGGGTCGCCACCCGGGCGCGCAGGGACTCCTCGAAGTCGAGCTCGCCCGCCATCGCGCGCGCCGTCACCTCGGCCACCTCCTCCTCTCGGCCGCTCCGGGCGGCGAGCAGCTCGATGACCTCCTGCTGGATGAGCGTCGAGTCGACGTCGAGGACGACGAGTCGCCGACCGCGCCGGGCGAGCCCGCCGGGTGCGACGGCGATGTCGATGCCTTCCGACGTCGCCACGAGGGCGAGCTCGGTGCGCAGGGACGGCAGGTCGGCGCCGGAGATGTCGAACTCGACCGTCGTGATGGGGTAGCGCGAGAGCCGGCGGATGCGGTCGATGTTGGCGCCGTGGTCGGCGATCCGGGTCGTGACGAGCGAGACGGCGTCGGCGCTGAGCGGGGCGCCGAGGACGACGACGGCCGCCCGTCCCTGCCGCGAGCGCGCGTTGACGCCGGTGCCCTCGACGACCGTGAGGGCGAGGCCGAGGCGGTGGGCGGCGACGGCGGCGGCGTCGCGCAGCTGGTCGACATGGGCGCCGGGTCTCAGCAGGACGGTCAGGGTGAGGTGACCGTGCACGACGACCTGCTGGATGTCGAGGACCTCTGCGTCCACTCCTGACAGCGCCCCGAGGAGCGTCCCCGTCACACCTGGTCGGTCGTCGCCCGTCACGGTGACGCTCAGGGTCTGGATGTCCGTTCCGTCCGTGCTGTTCACTTCGGTCACCCGCGTCAGGGTAGTGAGCGCGCGTGCGCTCCCGCGTCACCTTCCGGCATTCGGCCGGTGACGTCCGTCATGCCGGAGGGCGTATGCCGTCCGCCGGCGTCGTGCGGGAGTCAGCCGAGGGCGCTGAGCAGGAACGCGAGTGCGAAGCCGAGCATCGTCACGAGGCCCACCAGGCGTCCGGCGTGCTCGGTGGCCTCCGGCATCATCGTGTCGGCGAGCATCGTGATGATGGCGCCGGCTGCGAAGGTCTGGATCCCGGCCACCACGGCGGGGGAGGCGCCTTCGAGCAGGACGTAGCCGAGACCGGCGGCCAGGCCCGAGACGAGCATGACGACGAGCCACAGCAGCAGGATCTGGCGCGCGGAGCGTCCCGCCCGTTTGAGGCCGGCACTCGCCGACATGGACTCGGGCACGTTGGAGAGGAACACCGCCGCGACCATCGCGATCCCGACCTCACCGCCGCCGAGGACGCTGACGCCGATCGCCGCCGACTCGGGTATGCCGTCGAGCAGGGCCCCGAGGACGAGCGCCATCGCGCCCGCACCCTGCTGCGGGCCTCCGGTCGGGCTCTTGCGCCGGTGGCCACCTCGACGGTCGATGAACCAGTCGCCGACGAAAAACACGACCGAGCCGCTGACGAGCCCGATGACGACGGGCGCCGCGCCGGCGGAGTGGAACGCCTCCTCGGTCAGCTCGAAGGCGACCGCGCTGATGAGCACGCCGGCGCCGAAGGCCATGACGAGGCCGATGACGCGGTACGAGGCTCTGGCGTAGAGCCCGAGGAGCGCGCCGACGAGCAGGGCGGCGCCACCGACGAGTCCCCAGAAGGTCGCGGTCAGCACGTCACGACGCGCTGACCCCGTTGACCTCGTCGCGCCACTGGAGCAGGTCGCGCACGCGGGCGATGTCGGGGTCGGCCGCGGCGACGCTCGCCGTGAACAGCCGGGTCCCGACGTCGTGGAGCTGCTGGGCGTTGCTCGCGTAGTCGCCCGACTGGTCGGGGTTGCGGCCCGGCACGAAGGCGACACCGGCCGACCGCTCGATCTCGAGGGGGTCCCGGCCTCGGCGGGCGCACCACTCGTCGAGGACGCGGTGCTTGTGCGCGATCTCCTCGGGGGCGCCGAAGCCGTGCCAGATGTCCGCGTGCTCGGCGACGATCCGGAGCGTCTTCTTCTCGCCGCCGCCGCCGATCAGGATGGGGATGTCGCGCGTCGGGGCGGGATTGAGCCGGCTCCACCGGTCGCGGATGACCGGCAGGTCGCGCGCCAGGTCGTCGAGACGCCCGCCCGCGGTGCCGAACTCGTAGCCGTACTCGTCGTAGTCGAGCTGCGCCCACCCCGAGCCGATCCCGAGGATGAGGCGTCCCTCGCTCACGTGGTCGACGGTGCGCGCCATGTCGGCGAGCAGGCTCGGGTTGCGGTAGCTGTTGCACGTCACGAGGGCGCCGATCTCGACGGACTCGGTCGACTCGGCCCACGCGCCGAGCATCGTCCAGCACTCGAAGTGCTGGCCGCCGCGGTCGCCGCTGAGCGGGAAGAAGTGGTCCCAGTTGAGCAGGACGTCGACACCCATCTCCTCGAGCGTCGACGCCGTGCGTCGGATCTGGGCCCACGTCGCGTGCTGCGGCGGGATCTGGATCCCGACCCGCGCCGACCGTGAGTCCGTCGCGCTGACCGGGGGATTCGTGGCGGTGGACGTCATGGGAAGACCCTCGCAGATGTCATCGGGCGGGGCTCATCGGGGTGCTCATCGGGTGACGATCTGGCCCTTGCCCACGACGACGATGCCGGTCTCGGTGACGTGGAGGCCGCGCGCCCGGTCGTGCTCGTGGTCGATGCCGATCTGGCAGCCCTCCGGGATGACGACGTTCTTGTCGATGATGGCCCGGCGGATCTGGGCGTGCCGGTGCACCTCGACGCCGTCGAGCAGGACCGACCCCTGGATGCTCGCGTAGGAGTGCACCTTGACGAGGGGAGAGAGCACCGAGGCGTAGATGTGCGCACCCGACACGACGACGCCCGGAGAGACCGCCGAGTTGAGGGCCTCGCCGATGCGGTCGCCGCTGCCGTGGACGAACTTCGCCGGCGGGTAGGGGCTGTGGCTCGTGTAGATCGGCCAGTCGTAGTTGTAGAGGTTGAAGACCGGGTGGATCGAGATGAGGTCCATGTGCGCGTCGTAGTAGGACTCGATGGTCCCCACGTCGCGCCAGTAGCCGCGGTCGCGGTCGGTGGCGCCGGGCACCTCGTTGTCCTTGAAGTCGTAGACGCCGGCCTCTCCGCGGCCGACGAAGTAGGGCACGATGTCGCCGCCCATGTCGTTGCTGCTCGCCTCGTTGTCGTGGTCGGCGATGACAGCCGCCTCGAGGGCTGCGGCGGTGAAGACGTAGTTGCCCATCGAGGCAAGGACCTCGTCGGGGTTGTCCGGCAGGCCCTTGGGGTCGTTCGGCTTCTCGAGGAAGGCGGCGATCTTGGACGGGTCGGCGTCGTCGATTTCGATGACGCCGAACTGGTCGGCGAGAGAGATCGGCTGGCGGATGGCCGCGACGGTGCAGGCCGCACCCGTCTCGATGTGCTGCTCGACCATCGCGCTGAAGTCCATGCGATAGACGTGGTCGGCGCCGACGACGACGACGATGTCGGGCCGCTCGTCGTGCATGAGGTTGAGGCTCTGGTAGATCGCGTCGGCGCTGCCGAGGTACCAGTTCTTGTCGACGCGCTGCTGCGCCGGGACGGTCGTGACGTAGTTGCCGAGGAGCGTCGACATGCGCCACGTCTTCGTCACGTGAGCGTCGAGGCTGTGCGACTTGTACTGCGTCAGCACGACGACCTGGAGGTAGCCGGAGTTGACGACGTTGGACAGGGCCAGGTCGATGAGGCGGTAGATGCCGGCGAACGGCACGGCGGGTTTGGCCCGGTCGGCGGTCAACGGCATCAACCGCTTGCCCTCACCGCCAGCGAGCACGATCGCGAGGACTTTCGGACCAGCAGCTGGGCTTCGTCGGGCCATGAGCGCCACCCTAGGGCAGGCGTCCGGTCGCCGACAGGTTCAGCACGCAAGATCGGCCGAGCTTTCCGCTCCGCGGGATGACTGCAGCACTAGGGTCGGAACGTGCGCGTCGACATCCTCAGCAAGGAGTACCCGCCGGCCATCTACGGAGGCGCGGGTGTTCACGTGGCAGAGCTCGTCCGGGCGCTCCGCGACCGCGGCGACATCGACGTCCGGGTGCGCTGCTTCGGCGCCGCGCGTGACGAGGACGGGACGACGGCGTACGCCGATCTCCCCGAGCTCGCGACCGGCAACGCCGCGATGCAGACCCTCGGCGTCGACGTCAGCATGGCCGGCGACTGCGTTGGAGCCGACCTCGTCCACTCGCACACCTGGTACGCCAACATGGCCGGCCACCTCGCGTCGCTCCTCGGGGGCATGCCACACGTCGTGACCGCGCACTCGCTCGAGCCGATGCGCCCGTGGAAGGCGGAGCAGCTGGGCGGCGGCTACCGCGTGTCCTCGTGGGCCGAGCGCACCGCGTACGAGTCGGCTGCCGCCGTCGTCGCGGTCAGCGCGGGCATGCGCGAGGACATCCTCAAGAGCTACCCCTCGCTCGATCCAGCGCGGGTTCACGTGGTGCACAACGGGATCGACTCGCAGCTGTGGTCGGCCGACCATTCCCCGGAGGCCACCGAGATCGTCCGGCGCCACGGCGTCGACCCCGACCAGCGGTCGGTCGTCTTCGTCGGCCGCATCACCCGCCAGAAGGGCCTGCCCTACCTGCTCAGGGCCTGCGCGCTGCTGCCCCCCGACGTCCAGATCGTCCTCTGCGCGGGTGCCCCCGACACGCCGGAGATCCTCGCCGAGGTCGAGGGACTCATGAACGAGCTGCGGTCGCAGCGTGAGGGGGTCGTCTGGATCCCCGACATGCTGCCGCGCAACGAGGTCGTCGCCCTGCTGACCCACGGCACCGTCTTCGCCTGTCCGTCCGTCTACGAGCCGCTCGGCATCGTCAACCTCGAGGCGATGGCGTGCGAGCTCGCCGTCGTCGCCACCGCCACCGGCGGCATCCCCGAGGTCGTCGTCGACGGCGAGACCGGGTGGCTCGTGCCGATCGAGCAGGTCCAGGACGGCACCGGGACGCCGGTCGACGCCGACCGGTTCGTCGCCGACCTCGCCGCCGCACTCACCGACGCCGTCTCCGACGTCGACCGGGCCCACGCGTTCGGTCGCGCCGGCCGGCAGCGGGCGGTCGACTCGTTCTCGTGGGCCTCCATCGGCGACCGCACGCTGGAGGTCTACCGCTCGGTCCTGGACATCTGACGCACGGCGCCTCGCGTAGGTTGGTGGAGGCGGACCACCGCCACAGCCCGAGAGGAAACGCCATGAGGAGTCGACTGGCCGGCCTCGTGCTGCGCCTCATCGGGTGGACCGCGGTGGGCGACGTGCCTCGCACCGGCATCGTCGTCGGTGCACCGCACACGTCCAACTGGGACTTCGTGATGATGCTCCTCGTCATGTGGCGGGGCGGCGTCACACCACGGGTCCTCATCAAGAAGGAGCTCTTCCGTGGCCCGCTCGGGTGGCTCCTGCTGCGGCTCGGTGGCATCCCGATCGACCGCGACAACCCCGGCGAGGTCGTGCGGGGTCTCGTGCGGGAGGCCCGGAGCGGGGAGCCGTTCCTGCTGATCCTGGCTGCGGAAGGCACCCGTTCGAAGGGCGGCTACTGGAAGTCCGGCTTCTGGCGGATCGGGCGGTCGACCCGTCTGCCCATCGCCCTCGCCTTCATCGACGGACCTTCTCGCACCGCCGGATTCGGCCCCACCATGAGGGCCACGGCCGACGTGGTCGCCGACATGGACACGGTGCGTGCGTTCTACCGCGACAAGCGCGGCATACACCCCGAGAGACGCACGGAGCCTCGACTCCGCGAGGAGTCGCAACCCGACGTCCGGCGCTGATCCCGGGGGCTCGGGTCCGGTCGCGCGTACGGCGTTTCGCGTGCTCGCGACCGCCACGTGTGGGAGCGTTCCACGTGAGTGCACCCCGTCCCGCTGACCGGAACGAGCTGAGATGGCAACTGACGTGGCTGGCAACGATGCGCTGACCGCCGGCGACCACGGGTCGGTCGACGAGGCGGACGGGCTGGAGCGGCGCCCCGGACGCCTCCGGGGGTTGCTCCACTTCACCGTCCCGGGGTGCTGGGGCGCGGTCCTCTTCGCGGCCCTGTCGTTCACCCCCTCCCTGCTCCCGCGTGGCGGCTTCATCCAGGGTCTGGTCTGTGGGATCACCGCATCCATCGGCTACGGGCTCGGAGTCCTGGGCGCATGGCTGTGGCGCGCCTTCGCGGATCGGGAGCCTCGAAAGGCCAAGCCCTCGTCCTGGCGCGTCCTGTTCATCGCCGGCGGCGTGCTGCTCGTCGTCTTCTTCGGTCTCGGCCAGTACTGGCAGCACGAGATCCGGAGCCTCATGGGGGTGACCGACTACAACATCGCCCTCGTCGTCCTCTCTCCCTTCGTCGCGGTGTTCTTCTTCGCGCTGTTCCTCCTCATCGGCCGCGGCATCCGACGCGTCTACCACTGGGTCGCGGACCTGCTGAGCCGGAGATTCGGACGGCGGGCCGCGGGGGCGACGGGCTGGGTCCTCGTCACGACGATGACCTACCTCGTCGTCAGCGGCGTCCTCATCGACGGGCTCGTCGGCGCGATGGACGAGGCCTTCTCGGTGAGCAACACGATCACGCAGGAGGGCGTCGTCAAGCCGACGACGGGGCTCCGCTCGGGCGGGCCCGGCTCGAAGATCCCGTGGGAGTCGCTCGGACGGGAAGGACGGACGTTCGCCGCGACGGGGCCTACCGCGAGCGACATCGAGAAGGTCGTGCACCAGCCCGCGCAGGAGCCCATCCGCGCGTACGCCGGCCTGGACTCGGCCGACGACACGGAGCAACGGGCGGCCCTGGCCGTCGACGACCTCGAGCGGGCCGGAGGGTTCAAGCGGACGAACCTCCTCGTCGTGACGACGACGGGCAGCGGCTGGGTCGACCCGGCCCTGGTCGCCCCGTTCGAGTACCTGACCGGCGGCGACGCAGCCACGGTGGGGATGCAGTACTCGTACCTGCCGTCCTGGCTCTCCTTCCTCGTCGACCAGTCCAAGGCCCGCGAGGCGGGACGGGCACTCTTCGACGCCGTCTACGACCGCTGGTCCCGGCTGCCGCAGGACTCCCGGCCGAAGCTGTACGTGTCGGGCGAGAGCCTCGGGACGTTCGGCGGTGAGACCGCCTTCAGCGGCGAGTACGACCTGCGCAACCGGACCGCCGGCACGGTCTTCGCCGGGCCGCCGAACTTCAACACGCTGTTCCGTGAGTTCAGCGACCACCGCGACCCGGGCAGCCCCGAGATCCAGCCGGTCTACAAGAACGGTCGCACGGTGCGGTTCGCGACCGATCCAGCCGCCTCGATCCCGCCCGAGGGCCAGCCGTGGAACGGCACCCGCGTCCTCTACCTCATGCACCCGTCCGACCCCATCGTGTGGTGGAGCCCCCACCTCGTGTTCAACGAGCCCGACTGGATCGGTGAGGCGGCCGGCAAGGACGTGCTGCAGGGGATGTTCTGGATGCCGTTCGTCACCTTCTGGCAGGTGACGGCCGACCTCCCGTTCTCGACGGGGGTCCCTGCCGGTCACGGCCACAAGTACACGACGGAGTACGTCGACGCCTGGAATGCCGTGATGCGTCCGGAGGGCGTCACCGCCGACGACCTGGCGGCCATCCGGACGGCTGTCGGAGCGCTGGGCTAGGTGTTCTGACCCGCCGCGGCGGTCAGCCGCCGACGAGACGGCCCGTCACGGCATACGGCACCCCGACGACCTCCGAGGGGCCGCCGAGGATCATGCCGAGCAGCTCGGCCGGCTTCGGGTAGTCCGGTCCGAGCGCCACGAGGTAGGCATCGTGCGCCGACAGCGACGCCACCGCCGCGTCGAAGTGCTCCGAGACGTCGACGAAGTGCGTCGGCTCGGGGTCGGCCACGATGAGCAACCGGGCGACCTGCCACGGCTCGTGTCCCTCGTCGACGAGGTCGGGGAAGATCCAGCGGTTGCCCGCGTCAGCCTTGGCGTCGACGACGGCGAGACCCACCGCCCGGTGGTCGGCCTGGTTGGCGAAGCCGCCCGGGAAACGGTCGGCGTACGTCGACGTGATGACGAGGTCGGGCCTGCGGATCCGCATCTCGCGGGCGATGGCGCGCCGCAGCGCGAGGCCGTACTCGACGACCCCGTCGGTGAACCCGTCGAGGAACTCCACGACGTCGACGCCGACCTGGGCAGCCCCGTCCCGTTCCTCCTGCTCGCGCAGCGGGGCCGCCTGCTCGGGCGGCAGGGTGTCGATCCCCGCCTCGCCGCGGGTGGCCAGCAGGTAGGTCACGGTCTTGCCGGCCCGCACCCACCGGTCGACGGCAGCGGCCGTGCCGTACTCGAGGTCGTCGGGATGCGCCACGACGCACAGAACGGTCTCGAAGGTGCTCTCGTCGAGTGGCTGCAGGTCCGGGTGCTCCGTCATGGACCAAATCTAGGGTTGCTTGGCGAAGTCCCGGGGGGATGTGACGATGGGGAACATGCTGACCCTCGAGCTCGCCCGCCGGCTCTCCGACGCGGGACTGACGTGGAAGCCCGGCTCGGGCGACCGCTTCGTCGTGGCCGTCAGCGGCATGGAGGACGACGTCTTCGTGATCAGCGAGATCACGGTCGACGTCCACCACTTCACGACCGGCGACGTCATCGGCTTCAACGGCACGACCGAGTGGGCCCTCGACAGCGTCGAGCAGGACAAGGCCGTGTGGCTCCCGAGGGAGGACCAGCTGCGTGACCTGCTCGGTGAGTCCTTCGTCTCGCTCGAACAGCTCGAGGGCGGGTATGCCGTGTCGTCCCGCGGGCGTGACGGCGCGGTCGAGCGCCATGCCGACATCGACGCCGAACGCGCCTACGCGCGAGCGGTGCTCGCGCGGCTCGAGACGTCCGCCCCCGAGGCGTAGCCGCGCGGCCGACCGGAGCGGCACTCAGGCGGGGCGCCAGCCGGCGATGGACATGACGGCGACGTTGGTCGCGTCGGCCAGTGCTGCGTCGGCGTCCGCGGCGAGGTCGCGCAACAGCCGCGTCCGGTTCGCCGTGGTCACCGCGTCGAGACCGCTCGACCCGAGCGAGGTCCGGCCGGCGTTGCGGTGGGCGACGCGGGAGAGGTTGGCCGACAAGGCCATGATCCGCAGGGCGCGTCCGGACGTCGCCGGCGGGATGCCCCACAGCGTCGTGTCGAGGTCGGCCTGCGCCTCGGCGCGCGCCTCGTCACCCCAGGGGTGGCCCCCCACCTCGTCGAAGCGCGTCGTGTGGTCGCGGAGGCGGCCCATGAGGTCGCGCTCGATGTCCCGGAGGTCCAGCATCTCCATCCGGTGCCGGGGGAGCGGGTCCGCTTCGTAGGCCGTCCAGTCCGCACGGACGCCCACGTCGCCCTCGGGGCCGAACTCCGAGAGCGTCGGCACGAGGACCCCGCCGATGCCCGCGACGAAGACGCACTCGCCGGCGTCCGCAGCGTGCGCGGTCGCCGCGGACGAGCCACGCGGCATACGGCTCAGGTCGCCGGGACGGGGGAGCGCCACGAACAGGGCGCGTTCGCCGAGGTCCCGCCAGACGTCGAGCCGGGCCAGGTCACCGGCGACGTGGTCGAGGTCCGGGAAGGCCCGGGCCAACGCCTCCGTGGTCGCGAGATCGCCACGCCACGAGGCCGTCACCCACAGCGCGAGGCGCACGGACGCGGGCAGCTCGGACACCCCGTCATCGTAGGGTGCGCCGCCGCGGCGGCTCCGGAGGCCTTGTCATAGGGTCGAGCCATGAGCGACGTCCTCGCCTTCGCCGGAGTCACCGTTCGTCGCGGTGCCTCGACGCTCCTCGACGACGTCACGTGGGAGGTGGAGGAGGGCGAGCGCTGGGTCGTGCTGGGCGCCAACGGTGCCGGCAAGACGACGCTGCTCCAGATCGCCGCGGCGCGGCTGCACCCGACCGCGGGGGTCGCCGGCGTCCTCGGTGAGGTGCTCGGCGCCGTCGACGTCTTCGAGCTGCGGCCGCGCATCGGCCTCGCGAGCTCGTCGATGGCCGAGCGCATCCCCGGCGACGAGCTCGTCGGCAACGTCGTCGTGACGGCGTCCTACGGCATCATCGGCCGGTGGCGCGAGACGTACGACCACGTGGACTACGTGCGCGCCATGGAGCTGCTCAGGACGCTCGGCGCCGAGCACCTCGCCGATCGGGCCTACGGCACGCTGAGCGAGGGCGAGCGCAAGCGCGTCCAGATCGCCCGGGCGCTGATGACCGACCCCGAGCTGATGCTCCTCGACGAGCCGGCCGCCGGTCTCGACCTCGGCGGTCGCGAGGACCTCGTGCGCCGGCTCGCCGACCTGGCCGCCGACACGGAGGCGCCCGCGATGGTGCTCGTGACGCACCACGTCGAGGAGATCCCTCCGTCGTTCACCGACGTCCTCATGATCCGCGACGGCAGGGTCGTCGCCGCCGGCCCCATCCCGCTGACGCTGACGGCCGAGAACCTCAGCGCGACGTTCGGTCTGCCCCTCGTGCTCGAGCAGCACGGCGAGCGCTGGTCGGCACGGGCCGAGTCCTGATCGCAACCGTCCCGACCCCCTGATCCGTAGGTCCCGAGAGGGAACTGAGGCAGAATCGAGAACGTCACAGGAGTGACGCACGGGACATCGGGGCCCGTCGCCGAGGTGGACGAAGGCAGGGTGGGGGCACGTGGTCGAGGGACAGGCTTGGATGGTCTGGGTGGCAGTGGCTCTCGTCCTCGTCGCCATCGAGGCGGTCACGGTCGACTTCACCTTCCTCATGCTCGCCGGTGGTGCCGTGGGCGCATCGATCGCCGCGGCCTTCGGGGCGCCCCCCGTGGTGCAGGCCATCGTCGCGGCCCTCGTTGCCGTGGCCCTCCTCGCGATCGTGCGTCCGTGGCTCAAGAACCGCCTCTCGGCCAGCACGCCGCAACAGCTCATGGGCGCCGCGGCCCACGTCGGTCGCTCGGCCGTCGCCATCGACCGTGTCAACCCGGCAGGAGGGCGGGTCAAGCTCTCCGGCGAGACGTGGTCGGCGCG
Organism: Terrabacter sp. 2TAF16; assembly: GCF_052115065.1. Taxonomy (NCBI): domain Bacteria; kingdom Bacillati; phylum Actinomycetota; class Actinomycetes; order Micrococcales; family Intrasporangiaceae; genus Terrabacter; species Terrabacter sp. 2TAF16. The sequence goes on along the minus strand of NZ_JBFRFZ010000001.1, from coordinate 218,733 downwards.
CACGCTCGGCGACGACATCGAGCCCGGCGAGGAGGTCGTCGTCGACTCCATCGACGGCGCCACCGCGATCGTGAGCCGCGCCCGCGTCGTGGGGAGCTGAGCCGGCCTCCGGCCCCGCGCCCGGCGACGCCACCGAACCAACGAGCGGATCGTCCGATCCGCCCGCACCAACCGCGCTTCCCCCGGGGGAGCACGGACCGCACAGGGAGAAGGTCGAGAAGGTCGTGGACCCGGTACTCATCATTCCGATACTCATCGTCGTCGTGGCGTTCGTGGTCGTGCTGCGCACTGTGCGCATCGTGCCGCAGCAGACGGCACAGATCGTCGAGCGACTCGGCGGCTACAACAAGACGCTGACGGCAGGTATCCACTTCCTCATCCCGTTCGTCGACAAGGTCCGCGCGAACATCGACCTGCGTGAGCAGGTCGTCACCTTCCCGCCGCAGCCCGTCATCACCAGTGACAACCTCGTCGTCAACATCGACACCGTCATCTACTACTCGGTCACTGACGCGAAGGCCGCCGTCTACGAGATCGCCAACTTCATCCAGGGCATCGAGCAGCTGACGGTCACCACGCTGCGCAACGTCATCGGATCCCTCGACCTCGAGCAGGCCCTGACGAGCCGCGACCAGATCAACGGCCAGCTGCGCGGCGTCCTCGACGAGGCCACGGGCAACTGGGGCATCCGCGTCAACCGTGTCGAGCTCAAGGCCATCGACCCGCCGCGCTCGGTGCAGGAGACGATGGAGAAGCAGATGCGCGCCGAGCGTGACCGTCGTGCCGCGATCCTCACCGCCGAGGGCTTCAAGCAGTCGGCCATCCTCACGGCCGAGGGTGAGAAGCAGAGCCAGATCCTGCGAGCCGAGGGCTCGGCGCAGGCCCGCATCCTCGAGGCGCAGGGCCAGGCCCGCGCCATCCAGCAGGTGTTCGCGGCCATCCATCGCGGCAAGCCCACCCAGAAGCTGCTCGCCTACCAGTACCTCCAGGTGCTGCCGCAGCTCGCACGCGGCGACTCCAACAAGATGTGGATCATCCCGTCCGAGCTGACCGACGCCCTCAAGGGCATCGGCAACGCGCTCGGCGGCAGCGAGCAGGGCCCGATGGGCGGCGACGACGAGGAGCAGTGGGTCGACACGGGCGACGCCGACGACAACGCCTTTGCCGAGACGGTGCTCGAGGACCCGGCCAAGGCACTGGCCGAGGCCCGTGGCCAGGCCGCGCAGGCGAGCGCCGAGTCGACCGAGCACGCCGCCCCCATGGGTCGCCAGCAGCCCCCGTTGCACTCGGGGGCCGACGTGCCCCCGCCGCCCGCTGCGGCGCCCCCGGTCACACCCCCGGTCACGCCCCCGGCGTCCGCGGACGACCTGCCCGACGCGCCGCCGGAGCCCCCGACCGGTCGCTGACCGACGCCCTGGCGACACCGCCCCGACGACACCCGGTCACCCTCTGTAGGGTGACCGGGTGTCGTTCTGGTCCGCCGTCGCCATCGCGCTGGCCGGGACCGGGGCCGGCATCATCAACACCATCGTCGGGTCGGGCACGCTCATCACGTTCCCGACCCTGCTCTTCTTCGGGGTCAACCCGCTCGTCGCCAACGTCTCGAACAACATCGGCCTCGTCGCCGGGGGCGTGACCGGGGCGTGGGGCTACCGCAGGGAGCTGGACGGCCAGGCGCGCACCCTGCGCCGGCTCATGCCGATGTCGTTCGTCGGCTCGGTCGTGGGGGCGGGGCTGCTGCTCGTCCTGCCCGCCGCGGCGTTCCGGGCGATCGTCCCGGTGCTCATCCTCATCGCGCTCGTGCTCGTGGTCGCCGGCCCGCGCATCCAGGCCCGGGTCCACCCGGAGGGGGTCGAGGGGTCGGTGCCGCGCTGGCACGCGCCGGCGATGGCAGCCGGTGTCTTCGCTGCGGGCGTCTACGGCGGCTATTTCGGCGCGGCCCAGGGCGTCCTGCTCATGGGCCTGCTCAGTGCGCTGAGCCTCGAGCCCCTGCAGCGGCTCAACGGCTACAAGAACGTCCTCTCCCTCGTCGTCAACGTCGTCGCGGCCGCGGTGTTCATCCTCTTCGCACGCGACCAGATCGACTGGCTCATCGTCCTCCTCATCGGCGTCGGCGCCTTCGTGGGCGGCATCATCGGGGCACGGGTGGGCCGCCGGATCCCGCCGAACGTCCTGCGGGGCCTCATCATCGCGATCGGCCTCGTCGCCGTCGTCAAGCTCGTCTGGTTCCCCTGACGCCTTTCGCAGCCTGACCCCGGCCCCGGCCCCGGCCCCCGGGCCACGATGCCGGGTGAAGGTACGACCGGCACTAGCCTGTCGGGCGTGCCGATCGAGATCACCGACCCCACCGACCCGCGGCTGACCGACTACGTGTCGCTGACCGACGTCGTGCTGCGGAGGCGGCACGAGCCAGAGCGCGGCCTCTACATCGCGGAGAGCCAGAAGGTGATCCGCCGTGCGCTGCGAGCCGGGCACCGACCGCGGTCCTACCTCATGGCGAGGCGCTGGCTCGACGACCTGTCCGACATCGTCGCCGACGCGGAGGCCAAGGGGGTGCCGGTCTACTTCGCCGAGCACGACGTCATCGAGCAGCTGACCGGCTTCCACCTCCACCGCGGCGCACTGGCTGCGATGCAGCGCCCCGCCCTGCCGACCGTCGAGTCGCTCATCGCCGCCGCGCGCCGCGTCATCGTCCTCGAGGACGTCGTCGACCACACGAACGTCGGTGCGATCTTCCGGTCGGCCGCGGCGCTCGGGGTCGACGCCGTCCTCATCACGCCCCGGTGCGCCGACCCCCTCTACCGCCGCTCGATCCGCGTCTCCATGGGCACGGTCTTCCAGGTGCCGTGGACCCGGATCGACCCGTGGCCGCAGGGCATGGCCCTGCTCCACGACGCCGGTCTCACCGTCGCGGCCATGGCCCTGTCGGACGACTCGGTCTCGCTCGACGACCTCGAGAGCGGTCCACCCGAGCGGCTCGCGCTCGTCGTCGGCACGGAGGGCGACGGCCTGTCTCACCGGACCGTCGCCGACGCCGACCTCACCCTGCGCATCCCCATGGCGGGCGCCGTCGACTCGCTCAACGTCGCCGCGGCCAGCGCCGTCGCGATGTGGGCGCTGCGCCCGCGCCCCCAGGGCTGACCGGGCCGGTCGAGCCCGTCGGGTCCGTCAGGCCCGGACGAGCCGGTCGAGCAGGCGCTCGAGCTCGACGGCGGGGTCGTCGCACAGGCCCCCGTGGACCGGTCCGGGCTGCACGACGGTCGAGCGCGGTGCGATGATCCAGCCGAACCGCTGGCCCGGCTTGTCAAGGGTCGGCAGGCCGCGGCCCGTCTCGCCGCGGCACACGGCCCGGACACGTTCGAGCATCGAGCGCACGCCCTCGAGGTCGCACGTCGGCGACAGCGCGTCCGCACGGCGCTCGTCGAGCTCCCATGCAGCGTCGAGGAAGCCCGCGTCCTGCGAGTAGAGCACGACACCGACGTTGATGAACTCCTCCCGGTCGACGCGGGGGACGAGCCGGAGCAGGACGTACTGGTACGCGTTCACGCGGCGACACCCGTGGGCACCCAGGTGAGTGGCCCCTCGAGGCGGGCCCGCAGCATCCGGGCGTACGCCGCGCGCACCGCGGGTGCGTCGGCGAGGTCGGGTGTGGGCTCGATCCATTCGTCGGGCACCTCGGCGACGACGGCCTCGACGGCCTCGGGCGTGAGGAGCGCCGCCAGCTCGTCGTGGCGCGCGGCCACGTCGCCCGCGACGTCGCGCAGGACGTGGCGGCTCGCGTCGAACGGCTGGGCCGCGAAGCGCTCCGGGGCCGGTGCCTTGCTCGGCCACGAGTGGTGGAAGTAGAGGGCGGCTCCGTGGTCGATGGCCCACGTGCGTCCGTGCCAGACGAGCAGGTTGGGGTTGGACCACGTGCGGTCGACGTTGGCGGTCAGCGCGTCGAGCCAGATGATCCGCTCGGCGAGGTCGGCGTCGGGCGGCCTCGAGCCGTCGTAGCCGAGCGAACCCGGCAGGAAGTCGACGCCGAGGTTGGTCCCGACCGAGGCGGTGAGCAGGTCCTGGACCTCCTCGTCGGCCTCGTACTTCGCGATGCGCGGGTCGAGGCGCACCACGGCGAGGTCGGGCACCGGCACCTCGAGCAGCCGGGCGATCCCGGCGACGAGCACCTCGGCGACCAAGACCTTGAGCCCCTGGCCGGCGCCGCGGAACTTCAGGACGTAGGTGCCGTCGTCGTCGGCCTCCACGATGCCGGGCAGCGACCCACCCTCCTTGAGCGGCGTCACGTAGCGGGTGGCGGTCAGCTCGGGAAGCACGCCGTCAGCCTAGTGGCCGCTCGTGGTCGAGCACCGTGGCCCGCGTCCAGAGCCGGCCGAGCAGCATCGCGCTCGCCCCGTAGAGGCATGCGAAGGCCACGAGCGGCCACCAGGCGAGCCCGCTCTCGGGGAGGACGAGCGCGCCGAGGGCCGCCGCCGCGACCATGCCGGCGTTGTAGACGACGTCATAGGCGGAGAAGGCGCGGCCGAGCAGGTGGTCGTCGACGTGGGCCTGCAGGAGCGAGTCGACGGTGATCTTGACGCACTGCGAGGTGAAGGAGACGACGAAGCCGACGACGACGATGCTCCACGGCGTGAGGAACGGTCCCAGCACGGCGCACACGACCGCGCCCAGCGCGAGCATCCGGGCGGCATACGGCACGGCGGTCAGGCGTGGGGCCAGCCACGGGGTGACGAAGGCCGCGGAGGCGAATCCCAGGGCGGACGCGCCGGCGGCGATGCCGAAGCCCTGCGCGCCGTGGCCGGACTCGAACGGGCCGCGGAAGAGGAGCAGGGTCTGCAGCAGGAGGAAGCCGAACGGGAGCCGGGTGATGAAGACGAGGGCGAGCAGGAGGCGTGCGCGGCGCGGCAGGGTGTGCACGGCCTCGACGAGGCCCGTCACGACGGACCGGGTGATCTGCCCGACCGAGGGCGCGCCGCTCGTGTCGTCGGGGCCGATGAACGGCAGCCGGGTCGCCGCCCAGGCGGCCAGGAGGACGCCGGCGGCGGCGAGGAGCACGTCGACGACATCGCTGCCGCCGAGGGCCCGGATCCCGGTGCCGACCGCGCCACCGAGGAGGTATGCCAGGGACCCGCACGTGGGAGCGACGGAGTTCGCGCTCACGAGGTCCTCGCGCGGCACCACGTGCGGCATGGCCGAGGAGAGCCCGGCGAGGATGAAGCGGTTGACCGAGAAGACGAGGAGCACGAGGCCGAAGAACGCCGGGCCGGTCTCGGCTCCGGTGACGAGGACGGAGACGCCGAGGATCGCCGTGGCCCGGATGACCTGGCTGACGACGATGACGCGCTTGCGCGGCCACCGGTCGAGGAGCACTCCGACGAACGGCCCCAGCGCCGAGTAGGGCAGCAGCACGATCGCGAAGGCGATGGCGATCCCGCGCGCGTCGGCGGCCTTCTCGGGGTTGAAGAGGATGTGGCTGGCCAGGGCGACCTGGAAGATGCCGTCGCTGAACGACGACGTGACCCGGCTGACGAAGAGCCGACGGAACCCGCGCCCCCGGAGCAGGGTGAACAGGGCGCGCAGGAAGGTCACGCGGCACAGCGTACGGTCACCCGTGCGGTGCCCGGCGACGGGAGCGGTCAGCGCGCGAGTCGCCCGATGAGGGCCGCGGCGCAGACGATGCCGGCGATCGCGCTGCCGGCGAGGACCCCGAAGTCGACCCAGTAGTTCGTCGGCGTGCCGAGCAGCAGGCCGCGCAGGGCCGACACCTCGTAGGTCAGCGGGTTGACGTGGCTGATGACCTGGAGCCAGCCCGGCATCATCTCGATCGGGTAGAGCGCGTTCGAGGCGAAGAAGAGCGGCATCGTGATCGCCTGGCCGATCCCCATCAGCCGGTCGCGCTTGAGGGCGACGCCGGCGATGCTGAGCGACAGGCACGAGAAGAACGCGGCGCCGAGCATCACGACGACGACCACGCCGAGCAGCCGCACGGGGTTCCACGTCATCGCCACGCCCATCAGCGCGGCCACGACGACGACGATGACGGCCTGGGCGACGGACCTGACCCCGGCGGCGAACGCCTTGCCGGCCACGAGCGCTGCTCGCGGCGTCGGCGTCACGAGGAGCTTGGTGAGCACACCGGCGTCGCGCTCCCAGATGATCTGGATGCCGTAGAAGATCGAGACGAAGAGGGCCGACTGGGCGATGACGCCCGGCGCGAGGAAGTCGAGGTAGTCGAGGCCCCCGGTGGGAATGGCCCGGATCTGGCTGAACGTCGTGCCGAAGATGACGAGCCAGAGGATCGGCTGGATCGCCCGGGTGATCAGCTCGCTGCGGTCGTGGCGCAGCTTCTGGAGCTCGACGAGGCAGAACGTCGCGATGCGCGACACGAGGAGCCGCACCCCGGTGCGGCTGCGCGGGTCAGCCCAGACGGCGGGCGGTTCGACGAGTTGCTCGGACACCGCGCAGCCCTCCCTTCTCGCCCTCGACCTCGTCGAGCGCCTCGCCGGTGTGGTGACGGAAGACGTCCTCGAGGCTGGCACCCTCGCCAGCGGCGGCCTTGAGCTCGTCGGGGGAGCCGAGGGCGCGCAGGGCCCCGCGGTGCATGAGGGCGACGCGGTCGCACAGCGCGTCCGCCTCCTCCATGTAGTGGGTCGTGAGCAGCACGGTCATGCCGTGGTCTCGCTGCATCTGCGCCACCCGCAGCCAGACGCTGTCGCGGGCGACGGGGTCGAGGCCCACCGTCGGCTCGTCCAGGACGAGCAGTGCTGGGCGGTTGACCAGGGCCTGGGCGAGCTCCAGACGCCTCACCATGCCGCCGGAGTAGGTCGAGGCGAGGCGTGACTCGTCGCCGCGCAGGTCGACCATGTCGAGCACCTCGTCGACGCGAGTCCTGCGCTCGCGCCGGGGGACGTCGAAGAGACGGGCGAACCACTCGACGTTCTCGCGACCCGTGAGAGCGCCCTCGATCGACAGCTGCTGGGGCACGTAGCCGAGCAGCCGCCGCACGGCCATCGCCTCGGTGCGCACCGAGCGGCCGAAGATCTCGACCTGTCCGGCCTGCAGTGGCAGCAGGGTGTTGAGCAGCCGGATCGTCGTCGTCTTGCCGGCCCCGTTGGGCCCGAGCAGGCCGAAGCACTCACCCGGCTCGACGGCCAGGGTGAGGTCGTCGACCGCGCGGTGCGTCCCGAAGCTGTAGCCCAGGCCCCGGATGTCGATGGCCGAGGTCATGGTCGGTCGCCGGCAGCCGCCCCGTCCGAGAGGTCGAGGGCCGCGGCCACGATGACGGCCGGCTCGGAGGTGTGCGGCGCGGCGACGTCGTGCGCCTCCGGCAGGTTCGCGGCGATGCGGGCGATGGTCGGCAGCGCCGCAGCCAGGCGGGCGCGGTCGGCGGCCGGGAGCCCCGCGAGCGCAACTGCGGTGGACTGCGCGCGACGGTCGCGCCACTGCTCCAGGCCCGCGCGGGCCGAGGGCGTGAGGTCGAGCCGCGCCACACGCCGGTCGCTCGTGTCGCGCTCACGCACGAGCACCCCGAGGGCGAGCAGCTGGCCGACGAGGGTCGAGACGGTGTTGGCGGCGAGACCGAGGACCCGGGCCGACTCGGCCACGGTGATCCCGGGGTTGCGCCGCACGACGCGGAGCAGCTCGAGCTGGGCGCCGGACAGGGCGAGCTCGGGCAGCGGAGCGCCGACGAGACGCCGCGACCGGCGTCGCAGCAGCCCGATGACGTCGTAGAGGTCGTCCGCCAGCCCAGCCACCTTCTCGTCGCTCACGATCGAAGATTACGTCTGTCGCAGAGGGGTGACCAGAGAAACCGGAGGTGGACCTCCGGACGCAGCCGCCCGGGCAGCAGAAGACCCCCGGATCCTGGCCTGCAGGAACCCGGGGGTCTCGTGGTGTCGAGGGGGGGACTTGAACCCCCACGCCCGTTAAGGGCACTAGCACCTCAAGCTAGCGCGTCTGCCATTCCGCCACCCCGACAAGGTGTTGCAAGGGGCTCGTGGGAATCCCTTGCGGCGAGGCGAAACGTTACACGGGGCCTGACCAAAAGACCAAACGGGCGGCTGCTGGCGTCGGGAGGCGGCGGCATACGCTGATCGGCATGAGCCACGACGACGCCGACCGCACCGTGACGACCTCGGCACAGACTGCCGTGACGCCCGAGGAGGAGGTCGCGCGGATCTGCGCCGAGCTCATCCGGATCGACTCCTCCAACTACGGTGACGGGTCGGGTCCGGGGGAGCGCAAGGCGGCCGAGTACGTCATGGCGCAGCTCGACGAGGTCGGCCTCGAGGGCACCCTGCTCGAGAGCGAGCCGGGCCGTGCGACGGTCGTCGTCCGCCTCGAGGGCGAGGACTCCTCGCGCCCCGGGCTCGCGGTCCACGGCCACCTCGACGTGGTGCCGGCGAACGCCGCGGACTGGCAGGTCGACCCCTTCGCCGCGGAGGAGCGCGACGGCTGCATCTGGGGTCGCGGAGCGGTCGACATGAAGGACATGGACGCGATGATCCTCGCGAACATCCGTCACTTCGCCCGCACCGGCACGAAGCCCGCCCGCGACACGACGTTCGTCTTCTTCGCCGACGAGGAGGCCGGTGGCACCTACGGCAGCCACTGGCTCGTGGACCACCACCCGCGCTGGTTCGAGGGCGTGACCGAGGCGATCAGCGAGGTCGGCGGCTACAGCGTCACCGTGCCGACGCCGGGGGGCCAGCAGCGCGCGTACCTCCTCCAGACCGCGGAGAAGGGCATCGCCTGGCTGCGGCTGCGCGCACACGGACGTGCCGGGCACGGGTCGGTACCCAACGACGAGAACGCCATCGTCCGCCTCGCCGCCGCCATCGGCCGGATCGCCGCCCACGAGTGGCCGCGTGAGTACATCGCCTCGGTCCGTGAGCTGCTCGACACGCTCGGCAGCCTGACCGGGCTCTCGTCGACCGACGACGACCTCGAGCCGCTGCTCGCCACCCTCGGCGGGGCCCAGGGCTTCGTGCGGGGCACGCTGCGCGACACCGCCAACGTCACGATGCTCGAGTCCGGATACAAGCACAACGTCATCCCGCAGATGGCGACGGCCGCCGTCGACTGCCGCTTCCTGCCCGGCCACGAGGACGCCCTCATGGCCACGATCCGCGAGCTGGCCGGCGAGCACGTCGAGGTCGAGGTCGTGCACCGTGACGTCGCCATCGAGGCACCGTTCTCCGGTGACCTCGTCGAGTCGATGAAGCAGGCGCTGCTGCGTGAGGACCCCGAGGCCGTCGTGCTGCCCTACTGCCTCTCGGGCGGCACCGACAACAAGGCGCTGGGTCGCCTCGGGATCAGCGGCTACGGCTTCGCGCCGCTGCGGCTGCCGGCAGACCTCGACTTCGCGCCGATGTTCCACGGCATCGACGAGCGCGTGCCCACGGCGTCGCTCCGCTTCGGGGCGCGGGTGCTCGGGGACTTCCTGCGCTCCTGCTGAGGGTCGCGCGGCCCCGTCGGTCAGGCCGTGCGCTCGACGCGCATGATCCGGCGGCGCAGCCACATCCGACGCACGCCACCTTCGTAGATGACCGTGCGCGACAGCTCCCAACGGCCGTACTCGGCGTGCTCACGCACCGCCTGTCTGGCCTGGGCCTTCGACGTGTGGCGGTCGAACGTGAGGACCCGGTACTCGTACTCCGTCATCGCCGTCCATTCTGACACCAACCGTGACCCCTCCGAGACCGTATGCGCGGCGTGGCGGTCACGCGACCGCGGTACCGTCGCTGGGTCATCCGGCCGCGAACCGGACCTGCGTGGTCCGCGCGGCGAGCAGGGGAACCGCCTGGCACAGCCCGGCGTCAAGGGCCCAGGAGGTCAACACACATGAAATGGAACACCCGCCGCATCGCGGCAGCAGCCATCGTCCTTCCGGCCGTCCTCGGAGTCGCGGCCTGTGGCAAGAGCGAGACCCCAGCACCCCAGACGGGGCAGACCCAGGCCAGCTCGGCCGCCGCGACGAGCGATGCGCCGGCCGCCGGTCAGCCGTACAAGGACAAGGCGTCGTTCGTCGCCGCCATGAAGGCCGCGGGCAAGAACGCCACGACCGCCCACGTCACGATGGCGATGGACGCCGCCGGCCAGAAGATCGCCATCACCGGTGACACGAAGGTCGACGCGAGCAACCCGGCGATGAAGATGACGATGGACATGGGCCCCTCGATGAAGCTCGACATGGTCCTCGTCGACAAGAAGGTCTACATGAAGGGCTTCCCGGGCCTCGCCGCAGGCAAGTGGGCCGTCATCGACAGCAGCTCGACGCTCGGCAAGCAGCTCTCGCAGTCGCTCGACCAGGCCGACCCGACCAAGATGTACGACCAGTTCGGCGCGGCCGTGCAGGACGTCAAGTACGTCGGTGAGGACACCGTCGACGGCGAGAAGACGTGGAAGTACGACCTGACGCTCGACACCGCGGCGATGCAGGCCCAGCTGCCCGCGGCCGAGAAGACGAAGATGCCGGCCACCATCACGTACACCGCGTGGCTCGACGAGAAGAACCAGCTGCGCAAGGTCACCTTCGACCTCTCCGGCGTCAAGGCCGAGATGACGATGAGCAAGTACGGCGAGCCGGTCGACATCACCGCCCCGCCGGCCGCCGACACCGTCAAGGCGCCCATGTGATGCAGGCATGACAGTCCACCCTGCCGGCGACGGGTGAACGGCCCGCCAACCACGCGTGAACGGTCCCGCAGCGAGCACGGCTCGCTGCGGGACCGCTGTGTTTCCGGGCGTTTCCGGGCCCGGATTCGGTGCGTTCGGTCGTGCGGGTCGACTACGGTCGAGGCATGACCGTCGACCCCCGCTCCGCCCTCGAGCAGCTGATCGTCGCCCTCGAACGCCACCTCGAGGCCGCGAACGCGACCCGAGACCCCGACCACCCCATGGTGATGGCGGCGGCGCAGGACCTCGCCGAGGCCTTCGACGACTACGACGAGGCGCTCTACGAGGCGACCGAGGTCGCGACGCCCCTCGCGATCTACGGCGACGACTTCGACGGGCACGAGGACGAGGACGGGACCGAGGGCCGCGTCTACGCCGGGCTCGACTCGGACGACTACGACGATGACGACGACGATGACGACGACGATGACGACGACGATGACGACGACTACGAGGACGATGACGACGACGACGAGGGCCACGCCGAAGGCGGCGTGACCGAGAGCTCCGACACGCGAGCCTGATCCGTCGCGACGCTCCGGCGGGAGCGGTCACCGCGCCTGGTCGCGAGCAGGGTCCCGGCGTCAGGCCGAGACGTCCTCCAGGGCGGCGACGATCTCCGACGGCAGGGCAAGCTCGAGACTTGCGATCGCGGAGCGCAGCTGAGCTGCCGTGCGGGCGCCGACGATGGGCGCCGCCACGCCGGGCCGGTCGCGCAGCCACGCCAGGGCAACCTCCCCGGGCTTGGCCCCGAGGCCTCGGGCGGCCATCGCCACCGCGTCGGCGACGCGCGTGGTCTGCTCGTCGAGGAAGCGCTCGGCGAATCCCGGGAAGTCGCTCGACGCCGCGCGCGATCCCGACGGTATGCCGTTGCGGTACTTCCCGGTCAGCACGCCGCGTCCCAGCGGTGACCACGGGAGCAGCCCGAAGCCGAGCGACGTCGCGGCCGGCACGACCTCGTGCTCGGGCGTACGGCATACCAAGGAGTACTCGATCTCGTTGGCCACCAGAGGGATTCGGGCCGACTCGAGCAGGCTGAAGGCGCGCGCGGACTGCCAGCCGGAGTAGTTGGAGACGCCGACGTAGCGGGCTCGGCCCGACGCGGCCGCCCACTCGAGCGCGGAGAGCGTCTCGGCCAGCGGCACGTCGTCGGACCACGTGTGCGCGAGCCAGAGGTCGACGTGGTCGGTGCCGAGGCGGCGCAGTGACGTGTCGAGCTGGGCCATGAGCCCGCGCCGCGACACGTCGACCCGTCGCTCGCCACCCGCCCGGGAGATGCCCGCCTTGGTGCAGATGACGAGGTCGTCGCGAGGGACCGTGCCGTCCAGCAGGCCCCCGAGGATGGTCTCGGCGTCTCCGCCGCCGTAGCCGTAGGCCGTGTCGACGAGGTTGCCGCCCGCCTCGACGAACGCACGCAGGTGGTCGCCGGCCTCGTGGCGGTCGACGGCGTTGCCCCAGAGCATCGTCCCGAGGGCGAGAGGGGTGACCGTGAGACCGGACGAGCCGAGACGCCTGCGCATGCCTCGAACGGTAGTGGGCGACGCCGCACCCCGAGCGGCCGCCACGTCGGCGACCGCGCCGATAGCCTGCGATCCATGAGGATCGGTGTGAATCTCGGCTACTGGGGACGCGGCACGACGGGGCAAGACCAGGTGGCGGTGGCGCAGGCCGCCGACCGGCTCGGCTACGACAGCGTGTGGGTGGCCGAGGCGTACGGCTCGGACAGCCCGACCATGCTCGCGTGGATCGGGGCGCTGACCGAGCACGTCGACCTCGGCTCGGCCGTCATGCAGATCCCGGGACGGACCCCGGCGATGACGGCCATGACGGCGGCGACGATCGACACGATGTCCGGCGGCCGGTTCCGGCTCGGGCTCGGGGTGTCCGGTCCGCAGGTGAGCGAGGGCTGGCACGGCGTACCGTTCCGCAGCCCGCTCGGCCGCACGCGCGACTACGTCGAGATCGTGCGCGCCGCGCTCCGCCGCGACACGGTGACCCACGCCGGCCCGCACTACCCGCTCCCGCTCCCGGGCGGACCGGGCAAGCCGCTCAAGCTCTCCGCGCGGCCCGTGCGCCCCGACCTCCCGATCTACCTCGCGGCGGTCGGTCCCAAGAACCTCGAGCTGACCGGCGAGATCGCCGACGGCTGGCTCGCGATCTTCTTCAGCCCCGAGCACGCCGCCGACCTGCTCGCCACCCTCGAGACGGGACGGCGACGGGGTGTGCGAGGCCCAGCCGACGCACCGATGACGGGCTTCGACGTCGTCGCGACGACGCCTGTCGTCCTCGTCGACGACGTCGCGGAGGCGGCGGACCACGTGCGCGACTACTGCGCGCTCTACATCGGCGGCATGGGCTCGCGCGAGCAGAACTTCTACAACCAGCTCGCGTGCCGGATGGGCTTCGAGGAGGACGCGGCGCGCATCCAGGACCTCTACCTCGCCGGCCGCCACCGCGAGGCCGCCGCTGCCGTGCCGCTCGAGTTCATCGACGAGACGGCGCTGCTCGGCTCGCCGCAGCGGATCGCCCGACGACTCGGTCGCTACGAGGAGGCCGGAGTCACGACGCTCGCCGTCGCCGTCGGCGGGGGCATGACCCGTGACCAGGCCCTCGCCACGCTGCAGGTGGTCGCCGGGATCGCGGGGCTCGAACCATCCGGGGCGTCGGACGAGGCGGCCCCGGACGTTCCCTAGGGATTCGTCTCCGCGCCGCCCTCCTCGAGGCCTCCTAGCCGGCGTTGTCGATAGGGTGCGACATTGTGCCCAGCGGCCGTCGCACCCTTTCGGGTGGCGACCCGTCCCGTCCCTCCTGCGCAGAAGGCCCACCCTGACCCATGGCTGACCTCAGCTACCTCGACGCCATCATCCTCGGCGTCGTCGAAGGCCTCACCGAGTACCTTCCGATCTCCTCGACCGCCCACCTGACCATCACCGAGAAGCTCCTCGGGCTCGAGGTGAACGACCCCGCCGTGACGGCCTACACCGCCGTCATCCAGCTCGGCGCGATCGCGGCGACCCTCCTCTACTTCTTCCGCGACATCGTCCGCTTCGCGGTCGCCTGGTTCCGGGGCCTCACGTCCACGGGTGCGCGCAAGGATCCCGACTACGGCCTCGCGTGGGCCGTCGTCATCGGCTCGATCCCGGTCGGCATCGTCGGGTTCCTTGCGCGCGACCTCATCTCGGGCGCCCTGCGCAGCCTCTGGGTCGTGGCCGTCGCGCTGCTCCTGTGGAGCATCGCCATGGTCGTCGCGGAGCGGATCTACGCCGGCCACGAGGCCCGCGGCGAGATCCGGGGTGAGCACTCGGTGCGTCCCGTCGACGGAGTCGTCATCGGACTCGTCCAGTGCTTGTCGCTCATCCCCGGCGTCTCTCGCTCGGGCGCGACGATCTCCGCGGGTATCGCCCGCGGCATCGACCGCGTCACGGCCACCCGACTCAGCTTCTTCCTCGCGATCCCGGCACTGACGGCCGCGGGCCTCTTCCAGGCCGTGGAGGAGAAGGACGGCCTCTCGGCGCTGGGGGTCGACCCCGTGGTCGTCGGGGTCGTCGTCGCCTTCGTCGTGGCCTACGCGACGATCGCCTGGCTGCTGCGCTTCGTCGCGAGCAACACCCTGCTGCCCTTCGTCTGGTACCGCATCGCGCTCGCCGTGGTGCTCGCCGGCGTCCTCGCGGGCGGTGTCATCACCGCGACCTGACGTCCCTCGCAGACCACGAACGGCCGGCTTCCCCGCGGGGGAGCCGGCCGTTCGCGTCGCTAGAGCCAGCCCGAGCGCTTGAACGCGCGGTAGAGGCCGATGCACGCGGCCGCCATGACCCCGAGCACGAGGAAGTAGCCGTACTGGAACTCTCCGTGCCCCAGATGGACGCTCGCGGTCAGCTCGGGCATGTGCTCGAAGTTCATGCCGTAGATGCCGGCGATCATCGTGGGCACGGCTGCGATCGCGACCCACGCGGAGATCCGGCGCATGTCCTCGTTCTGCTTGACCGAGACGCTCGCGAGGTGGGCCGAGAGCACGTCGGTCAGGAGGCGGTCGTAGGACTCGACGTGGTCGTTGACGAGGCGCAGGTGGTCCGCCACGTCACGGAAGAAGGGCAGCATCTCCTCCGTGAGGCCGCGGCCCCGCGCGCGTTCCATGAACTGCGTCAGGGTGTCGGCCAACGGCTGGCTGGCCCGGCGGAACTCGAGCACCTCACGCTTGAGGCGGTAGATCGTGTTGGCGTCACCGCCGAGGTGGGAGGCGAACACCTGCTCCTCGATCTGCTCGAGGTCCCGGCGCACCTCCCGGTCGACGACGAGGTAGTTGTCGACGACGGAGTCCATGACGGCGTGGAGCACGGTCATGGCGCCGTGGACGAGGCGCTCGGGCTCGGTCTCGAGGCGCTGGCGCACGCCGGCCAAGGGGTTGCCCTCACCGTGACGGACCGTCACGACGAAGCGATCACCGATGAAGAGCATGACCTCACCGGTCTCGATGTCGCTCGTCGGCTCGATGTAGCGCAGCGTCTTGAGGACGACGAACACCGACGACTCGTACTTCTCGATCTTGGCCCGCTGGTGGCCGTTGACCGCGTCCTCGACGGCGAGCGGGTGCAGGTGCAGCTCCTCGTTGACGAGGTCGAACTCCTGGTCGGTCGGGTCCTTGAGACCGATCCAGAGGAAGCCGTCCTGGGTGAGGCGCAAGACGTCGAGCTCATCGCTGAGGTCGCCGCAACCCTGCCGCCGCCCGTTGCGGTAGATGGCCTTGTCCACGATCACATCTCCTACTTCACCACGTCCGCTCGCCGACGTCTCGCAGGCTGGCGTATGCCGCCGGGCGAGGGTGCAGGGGCGGGCTAGGGTGGCGACCGTGCCCACCGTCATCTTCGTGCGCCACGGGCGCTCCACCTCCAACACCGCCGGCACGCTCGCCGGCTGGATGCCCGGGGTCTTCCTCGACGAGACCGGGGAGGCGCAAGCCGCCTCCCTCGGCCAGCGGCTCGCCGCAGCAGTGCTGCCCGTCGTCGAGGTCGTGAGCTCACCGCTCGACCGGTGCGTGCAGACCGCCGACCTGCTGGCCGCCCCGCTCCCGGACCACGTGGCCCGCAGCATCCACGAGGGACTGGGGGAGTGCCGCTACGGCGCGTGGACCGGGCGACCCATCGCGGAGCTCGCCAAGGAGGAGCTCTGGAAGGTCGTGCAGGACCGACCGAGCGAGGCGCGCTTCCCCGACTCGGCGGCATACCCCGCCGAGTCCATGGTGGAGATGCAGGACCGGGCGCTGCGCGCGGTGCGGGAGATCGATGCACGCATCCTCGAGACGCACGGCAAGGACGCGGTCTGGGTCGCGGTGTCGCACGGTGACGTCATCAAGTCGATCCTGTCGCACGCCACCGGCGCCCACCTCGACGACTTCCAGCGGATCAACGTCGACCCGGCCTCGGTGAGCGCCGTGCGCTACACGACCCGCAAGCCGTTCGTGCTGCGGCTCAACGACGTCGGGGGCGACCTGACGGGGCTGCGACCGCCCGAGAAGCCTGCCGCCGAGGAGGGCGACGCCGTCGTGGGCGGGGGCGCCGGGACACCCGGAAGTGTCGGATAGGGTCGAGCGCATGACGGTCCAGGACTTCGATCCCGCTGACCGGTTCGTCGCCGGGACGGTCGGGCCGGCCGGCCAGCGGGCCTTCTACCTCCAGGCGAGCACCGGCCCTCTCGTCGTCACCGTGGGCGTCGAGAAGCAGCAGGTCTCGATCCTCGCCGACCGCGTCAACGACGTGCTCGACCAGCTCGCGCCCGTCGCTGCCGTCGAGCCGGGCGAGCCCGGTGGGGCGCCCGAGGACACCGACCCGCTGCAGACGCCGTTCGACGAGGACTGGCACGTGCAGACCCTCTCCCTCGCCTGGGACGAGGAGGCGCAGAAGGTCGTCATCGAGTGCCACGACCACGACCCCGACGAGGTCGACGAGGACGCCGACGACGAGGTGGGTCCGCTCGGGCGCAACTCGATCCGGGTCGCCCTGACGCCGGCCGAGGCCCGCGCCTTCGCACGGCGCAGCAACGCGCTCGTCGCTGCCGGCCGCCCGCCGTGCCCCTTCTGCGGCAGCCCACTCGATCCCACGGGCCACATCTGCCCGCGGGCCAATGGCTACAAGCGCTGACGGCACCCCGCCGTCGGTCGACCTGACCGGCGAGCTCGAGGTCCTCGGGCGCATCACCGAGTCCTCGAACCTCGCTGTCGTCGCCCGCATCGCGAGCGTCCCCGGCGGTCACGTCATCTACAAGCCGGTCCGGGGCGAGCGACCGCTGTGGGACTTCCCCGACGGCACGCTGGCCGGCCGGGAGGTGGCGGCGCAGGTGGTCTCGGAGCTCGGCGGCTGGCACGTCGTGCCCTCGACCGTGCTGCGCGACGGCCCGCTCGGTCCCGGGTCGGTGCAGCTGTGGATCGGTGACCCGTTCGACCCCGTCGACGACGACGTCGTCGTGGACCTGGTGCCCGAGGGGCGCACACCCGACGGCTGGCACGCGGTCTTCGACGGCGAGACACCCGGCGGCTCGGCCGTGACCGTCGTGCACTCGGGCGCCGACGACGTGCGGTCCCTCGCCGTGCTCGACGCCGCCCTCAACAACTCCGACCGCAAGGGCTCGCACTGCCTCCGGGACCGGGAGGGACGCCTCTGGGCCATCGACCACGGCGTGACGTTCTCGCCGACCCCGAAGCTGCGCACGGTGCTGTGGGGTTGGGCCGGCGAGCCGATCGTCGAGGACGACCTCTTGCGCCTGAAGCGCCTGCGGGACGCGCTCGCCGAGGACGAGCCGCGGCAGCGGCTCCTCACGTTGCTCCCGGAGGGCGACGTGGACGCGCTGGCCCAGCGCGTCCAGCGGCTTCTCGACCGCGGCGTGCACCCCTCTCCCAGCCCCGACTGGCCCTCGGTCCCGTGGCCGCCGCTGTGAGGTGCGGGCGTCGCCGTGTGCGTGGTCGACCGCGCCGCGTCCGACCGGCCCCGACGGGTCATTCGCGCCGGGATAGAGTCTGCGCGTGAGAAGTTGGCCGATGCCGTTCGTCCCCAAGGTTCCCGGCAGTGCACCCGAGGTGCGAGTCCGCGACACGGCATCCGGAGAGCTCGTGCCCGCCGCCCGCGGTGACCTCGTCACCCTCTACGTCTGCGGCATCACGCCCTACGACGCCACCCACATGGGTCACGCGGCGACGTACGTCACCTTCGACCTGCTCGGTCGGGTCCTGCGCGACAGCGGGCACGCGGTGCGCTACGTCCAGAACATCACCGACATCGACGACCCGCTGCTCGAGCGGGCCGAGCGCGACGGCGTCGACTGGCGAGACCTCGCGACCCGGGAGATCGCGCTCTTCCGCGAGGACATGACCGCCCTGGCCGTCATCCCGCCCGACGAGTACCTCGGCGCCGTCGAGAGCATCCCCACCTTCGTCGGCCCGATCGAGAAGCTCGTCGCCGACGGCTGGGCGTATGCCGTGCCGGCGCCGGATGCCTCCCGCGAGGGTGCGCAGGACCACTACTTCGACGTGGCCCGGGACCCTCGGTTCGGCTCGGTCAGCCACCTCGACGAGGCCGGCATGATGGAGGTCTTCGCCGAGCGCGGCGGCGACCCCGACCGTCAAGGCAAGCGCAACCGCCTCGATGCCCTGCTGTGGCGCGCGCACCGCGAGGGCGAGCCCGAGTGGGACGGCGGCAGCCTCGGCTCGGGTCGTCCCGGGTGGCACATCGAGTGCGCCTGCATCGCGCTCGACCACCTCGGCATCCCCGTCGACGTCCAGGGTGGCGGCACCGACCTCGTCTTCCCGCACCACGAGATGAGCTCGGCGCACGGTCGTGCGCTCAGCGGCTCCGAGTCGTTCGCCGGGTCCTTCGTGCACCAGGGAATGGTGGGCCTCGACGGCGAGAAGATGAGCAAGAGCAAGGGCAACCTCGTCCTCGTCTCACAGCTGCGTCGCGACGGGGTCGACCCGATGGCGATCCGGCTGGCGCTGCTCGCCCGCCACCACGCGCACGACTGGATGTGGACCGACGGCCAGCTCGTCGAGGCGCAGCAGCGGCTCGCCACGTGGCGCGAGGCGCTGTCGGGCAACGGCGGACCCGTCGCCGACCAGACGGTCGACGACATCCGGGCGGCCCTCGCCGACGACCTCGACAGCCCCCGGGCCCTCGAGGCCGTCGACCGCTGGGCCAGCCAGTCGCTGACCCGCGGGGGCGACGACCCGGGTGCTCCCGGTGTGCTCGGCCGGGCGCTGGACGCCCTGCTCGGCATCCGGATCTAGCCCGGACCCCGCCACACCCCGGGCGGGCCGGTCAGCGGCCGGTCAGCGGCCGGTCTGGTCGTCGTCGCGCCCGCGGAGGTAGCGCTCGAACTCGCGCGCGATCGCGTCGCCGCTCGCCTCGGGCAGCTCGGCGGTGTCCTGCGCCTCCTCGAGGGACTGGACGTACTCGGCGACCTCCTCGTCGGACTGCGCGAGCTCGTCGACGCCGCGCTCCCACGCCCGGGCGTTCTCCTCGAGCTCGCCGTGCGGCACGGTGATGCCGAGGAGCGACTCGATGCGGCGCAGCAGGCTGAGGCTCGCCTTGGGCGACGGGGCGCCACCGGCGTAGTGCGGCACCGCGGCCCACGCGGAGACCGTCGGGATGCCCGCGTCGGAGGCAGCGTGGGTCAGCACGCCGACGATGCCGGTGGGGCCCTCGTAGCGTGAGGCCTCGACGTCGAAGCGGTGGATCGCCGCCTCGTCCTCGGCCGTGGCCGTGACCGGGATCGGTCGCGTGTGCGGCACGTCGGCGAGCAGGGCGCCGACGGTGACGATCGTCGTGACGCCGAGCTGGTCGGCGAGCTCGAGCAGCTCGATCGAGAAGGCCCGCCAGCGCATCGACGGCTCGATGCCCTGCACGAGCACGACGTCGCGGTCGAAGCCGGTTTCGGTCGCGACGAGGATGCGCGTCGTGGGCCAGGCCAGCATGCGCCGACCCTCCTCGAGCGACACGCGGGGGCGGTTGACCTGGAAGTCGTAGTAGTCCTCGGGATCGAAGGCCGCGACGACCTCCGCGTCCCAGACCTCCGCGAGGTGGCGGACCGCGCTCGTGGCGGCCTCGCCGGCGTCGTTCCAGCCCTCGAAGGCCGCGATGAGCACCGGATCGGTCAGCTCCGGCACATCCTCGAACTCCAGCACCATGTCTCCTTCACCGTGGGCGCGCTCGCGTCCACACCTCCAGCCTAGGACCTGCCGCCACCGATGCGCCGGAGTCCCGCCGGCGGGCGCGCCCCACGCGTGAGCCGGACGGGGTATGCCGTGTGCACGCGTCGCGTGCCCGCAGTGCGGGCGGCGACGCGCCGGACACGGCAGGTCCGTAGAATCGGGCCGGTCCCGTCACTCGGCACGAAACCCGTGCCGCCGAGAGGAGCCACGTTGTCCCAGTCGCAGCAGCGACCCGACGCCACCGAGAGCCTGACCGCCACCCTCGGTCAGCGCATCATGATCCTCGACGGCGCCATGGGCACGGCCATCCAGCGCGACCGGCCCGACGAGGCCGGCTACCGCGGGGAGCGCTTCGCGGACTGGCCGAGCGACGTCCAGGGCAACAACGACCTCCTGACGCTGACTGCGCCAGAGATCATCGCCGGGATCCACCGCGAGTACCTCGAGGCCGGTGCCGACATCATCGAGACGAACACCTTCAACGCCAACGCGATCTCGCTGTCCGACTACGGCATGGAGGAGCTCGCCTACGAGCTGAACTTCGAGGCCGCCGCGCTGGCCCGCCGCGAAGCCGACGCGATGACGGAGCGCGAGCCCGACCGGCCGCGCTACGTCGCCGGGGCGCTCGGGCCGACGACGCGTACGGCCTCGATCTCACCCGACGTCAACGACCCCGGCGCGCGCAACGTCTCCTACGACCAGCTCGTCGCGGCCTACCTCGAGGCGGCCCGCGGGCTCGTCGACGGCGGCAGCGACCTCATCTTCATCGAGACGATCTTCGACACGCTCAACGCCAAGGCAGCGATCTTCGCCGTCGAGACGCTCTTCGAGGAGCAGGGTCGCCGCTGGCCGGTCGTCGTCTCCGGCACCATCACCGACGCGTCCGGGCGCACCCTGTCCGGCCAGGTGACCGAGGCGTTCTGGGACTCGATCCGGCACGTGTCACCGCTGGCCGTCGGGCTCAACTGCGCCCTCGGTGCCAAGGAGATGCGCCCGTACATCGCCGAGATGGCCCGTCTGGCCGACTCGTTCGTCTCGTGCTACCCCAACGCCGGTCTGCCCAACGCCTTCGGCGAGTACGACGAGGCGCCCGACGAGACCGCGGGCATCGTCGGCGAGTTCGCCGAGGCGGGGCTCGTCAACCTCGTCGGCGGCTGCTGCGGGACGACCCCCGACCACATCGCGGCCATCGCGCGGGCCGTCGTCGGCAAGCCCGTCCGCGAGCTCGCGACCAACGCTCCCGCGATGCGGCTGTCCGGGCTCGAGCCGTTCACCATCACCGACGACAGCCTCTTCGTCAACGTCGGAGAGCGCACCAACATCACCGGCTCGGCTCGCTTCCGCACGCTCATCAAGGACGGCGACTACGACACCGCCCTGTCCGTGGCCGCGCAGCAGGTCGAGAACGGCGCCCAGGTCATCGACGTCAACATGGACGAGGGGATGATCGACGGGGTCGCGGCCATGGACCGCTTCCTCAAGCTCGTCGCGAGCGAGCCCGACATCAGCCGCGTGCCCGTCATGGTCGACTCCTCGAAGTGGGAGGTCATCGAGGCCGGGCTCAAGTGCGTGCAGGGCAAGGCGATCGTCAACTCGATCTCCCTCAAGGAAGGCGAGGAGCCGTTCCTCCGGCAGGCCCGGCTCGTCCGCAAGTACGGCGCCGCCGCGGTCGTCATGGCCTTCGACGAGGACGGCCAGGCCGACTCGCTCGAGCGCCGTCAGCAGATCTGCTCGCGCGCCTACCGCCTGCTCACCGAGGAGGTCGGCTTCCCGGCCGAGGACATCATCTTCGACCCCAACGTCTTCGCCGTCGCGACCGGCATCGAGGAGCACGCCTCCTACGGCCTGGACTTCATCGAGGCGACGCGCTGGATCAAGGAGAACCTCCCCGGGGCCAAGGTGTCCGGTGGCATCTCCAACGTGTCGTTCAGCTTCCGCGGCAACAACCCCGTGCGTGAGGCGATCCACGCCGTCTTCCTCTACCACGCGATCGCCGCAGGCCTCGACATGGGCATCGTCAACGCGGGCGCCCTGGCGGTCTACGACGAGGTCGACGCGGAGCTGCGTGACCGCATCGAGGACGTCGTGCTCAACCGGCGCCCCGACGCCGCGGAGCGGTTGCTCGAGATCGCGGAGGAGTACAACAAGGTCGGTCAGGCGGCGGAGGTCAGCGAGGAGGAGTGGCGCGCCCTGCCGCTGGGCGAGCGCATCACGCACGCGCTCGTCAAGGGCATCGACGCGCACGTCGAGGCGGACACCGAGCTGCTCCGCGCCGAGATCGCCGAGCGCGGCGGCCGGCCCATCGAGGTGATCGAGGGTCCGCTCATGGACGGCATGAACGTCGTCGGAGACCTCTTCGGCGCCGGCAAGATGTTCCTCCCGCAGGTCGTCAAGAGCGCGCGTGTCATGAAGAAGGCCGTCGCCTACCTCATCCCGTTCATCGAGCAGGAGAAGATCGACGACCCCTCCCTGGCGACGCAGAAGGACACCAACGGCACGATCGTCATGGCCACGGTCAAGGGCGACGTCCACGACATCGGCAAGAACATCGTCGGGGTCGTGCTCCAGTGCAACAACTACGAGGTCATCGACCTGGGCGTCATGGTCCCGGCGCAGAAGATCCTCGACGCGGCGCGCGAGCACGACGCCGACATCATCGGGCTCTCGGGGCTCATCACGCCCTCGCTCGACGAGATGGTCGGCTTCGCCGCCGAGATGCAGCGCCAGGGCCTGACCATCCCGCTCCTCATCGGTGGCGCGACGACCTCGCGCGCGCACACAGCGGTCAAGGTCGACCAGAAGTACGACGGTCCGGTCGTCTGGGTCAAGGACGCCTCTCGCTCGGTGCCGACCGCCGCGGCCCTGCTCAGCGACGAGCTGCGGCCCGCCCTCATGGCCAAGGTCAAGGAGGACTACGACTCGCTGCGGGCCCGTCACGCGGGCAAGGCGGACCGGCCGCTGCTCGCGCTCGAGGACGCCCGGGCGCGACGCACGCCGGTCGACTGGTCCGGTTACCGTCCGCCGCACCCGCACCTGCTGCTCCAGCAGGACCACGACGTCTCCTCGATCACCCGCTCGCACCGGATCTCGCAGCACGTCAAGGTGTTCCGCAGCTACCCCCTCGGTGAGCTGCGTCGCTACATCGACTGGCAGCCGTTCTTCAACGCGTGGGAGATGAAGGGCAGCTTCCCCGACATCCTCAACAACCCGGCCAGCGGCCAGGCAGCGCGCAAGCTCTACGACGACGCGCAGGCCATGCTCGACCAGCTCATCGAGGAGCGGTGGCTGACCGCCAACGGCGTCATCGGCTTCTTCCCTGCCAACTCCGTGGGCGACGACGTCGAGGTCTACCTCGACGACGCCCGCACCGAACCCCTCGCCGTGCTGCACCACCTGCGCCAGCAGGGCGACCACCGCGCCGGTGTGCCCAATCGCTCGCTCGCCGACTACGTCGCCCCGAAGGGGACGCAGGACTGGATCGGTGGCTTCGCGGTCACGGCCGGTCTCGGCGGCGCCGAGCGGGTGGCGGCGTTCCGGGCCGACCTCGACGACTACAACGCGATCCTGCTCGAGTCGCTCGCGGACCGCCTCGCCGAGGCGTTCGCCGAGCGCATGCACGAGCGGGTCCGCAAGGAGTTCTGGGGCTACGCGCCCGACGAGCACCTCGACAACGTCGCGCTCATCAAGGAGCAGTACGCCGGCATCCGCCCGGCGCCCGGTTATCCCGCCTGCCCCGAGCACACCGAGAAGGAGACGCTCTGGCGCCTGCTCGACGTCGAGGCCAACACGGGCATGACCCTGACGGAGAGCATGGCCATGGCGCCCGGCGCCTCGGTCTCTGGCTGGTACTTCTCATACCCGCAGTCGCAGTACTTCGTCGTGGGCCGGCTCGGCCGCGACCAGGTGCAGGACTATGCCGACCGCAAGGGCTGGACGCTGGCCGAGGCCGAGCGCTGGCTGTCCGCCAACCTCGCCTACGACCCGGAGGACTGACCCGGTGACCCTCTCGCACACCGCCGACCCCGACCGCACGGTGCCGGCCCTGCCGGCGGCCGTCCTGTGGGACATGGACGGCACCCTCGTCGACACCGAGCCCTACTGGATCCAGGCGGAGCACGAGCTCGTCGCGGGCCACGGGGGTGTCTGGAACGACGACTTCGCCCACCAGCTCGTCGGCAACGCACTCGAGGTCTCGGCACAGCTGATCATCGACCAGTCGGGGATCTCGCTGACGGTGCCCGAGATCATCGATGCCCTGCTCGAGCGGGTCATCGCCCAAGTCGAGCGGCGCGTCCCGTGGCGTCCCGGAGCGCGTGAGCTGCTGCTCGAGCTCGGCGCCCTCGGGGTGCCGTCCCTGCTCGTGACGATGTCGTGGCGCTCGCTCGCCGACACGGTCGTGAGGCGCCTGCCGGAGGGCGCCTTCGACCACCTCGTGACCGGCGACGAGGTCAGCCACGGCAAGCCGCACCCGGAGCCCTACCTCGCGGCGGCCCGCCTCGTCGGGGCCGACCCGGCGGACTGCATCGCCATCGAGGACTCGCCTGCCGGGGTGCGGTCCGCGACCGCCGCCGGGGTGCCGACGATCGCCATCCCGCACGTCGTACCCGTGCCCTCGATCGACGGCGCCGTCCACCTCGACACGCTCGCCGGGGTCGGTGCGGCCGACCTCACGACGATCGTGTCGCGCCGGCGCTCTCCTCGCTGAGGCGCGCCAGCGTCCGCAGCTGACGCCGCATCATCACGAGGTCGCCCCAGGCGAGCGCGGTCGACCGCGCCCACGCGAGGGCCGACTCGGCCCGGGGGAGTGCGATGTCGCCGCGCAGGGTCGTCCTGCCCTCCGGACCGCCCGGGAGCGGGACCGTCTGGTAGACGAGCGGCAGCCGCCCGAAGAGGCGTATGCCGGTCGGCGCGGGCATGGCGTACCAGGTGGGCCGGGAGGGCTGATGCGCCGAACTCGCCCCAGCGCCAAGGGAGCCCGTCGCGCTCCGTGGGTCCGCCGGCGGGGCCGGCGCTCACCGGCGCCCCTTGCGCTTCGGGCCACCTCCGCGCGCCGCGCCCTTGCGCCCGGTCTGCTGGGCGCGCCGGGAAGCGCCGTGGGCGCGGGACGTGGCCGAGCTCTTGGCGGTCTTCGAGGTCTTGGCGGGCTTGGCGTGGCCACGCTGCTCGGTCGGCCCGTCCGAGCCGGACGGCGAGGCCGCGTCGGACGGGCCGCCACGGGTGCTGCGCTCCGTGCGGCCGCGGACGATGCCGATGAAGTCCTCGATGCGCGGGTCGTCGTCGTCGATCCTCCAGGCAAGGGCGACCCGTGAGGGTGCGACCCCGGTCACGGGGCGGTGGACGACGTCCTTGCGGTGGTGCAGGCGGGCGACCGACATCGGCACGACGACGATCCCGGAGCCGGTGGCCACCACGGACACCGCCTGCTTCGTCGTCATGGGTGGCATGGCTGTGGCCCGGGCTCGGATCTCTGGCGCCGCGACGGCCGTCCACTCGGGCACGAGCGCGGGGTCCTGCATGAGGACCTCCTCGCCGAGGTCGGCGACGTCGACCTCGTCGAACGCGGCGATGACGTGCTCCTTGGCCACGACGACGACCGGCACCTCCTCGTAGAGAGGGATGACGTGCAGACCGTCGCGGTCGACCGGCAGCCTCAGGAGCACCATGGACGATGTCCCGTCGCGCAGGTGGGCCAGGGCATCGGCGTCCTCGACGGGTGCCGCCTCGAGGGGAGAGTCCGGCAGTCGCTGGCCCCACACGCGCAGCCACTTGTCCGGCGTCACGCCGGGCACGAACTCGACGCGGAACGGATCCGTCATGGTGTGCCTTCGCGGTCGGGGCAGGTCGCTCCCGAGGCTAGTCCACGTGGACATGTCGCCGCCGTGCGGAGGGGACACCGCCGGAACGCCGGGCGACACCCGTGGCGGGCCACGGGCCGGGGACAGGCCGGGCGAGCGCGGGCAGACGTGGTCGGGCGACGCCCTAGGCTGGACCCATGCCCACGCCGAAGCCGCAGACCATGAAACCCCAGACGGCCGCGAAGAAGCTCGGCGTCCTGCTGTCCGAGACCCCCGCGGACTTCCAGGAGGGTGTCGTCAGCCGCACCGAGCTCAACGCGTTGCAGGCCGAGCCGCCGGAGTGGCTCGCGACGCTGCGCCGCAACGGACCCCACACGCGCCAGGAGACGGCACGGCGACTCGGCATCTCCAACTCGGGCCTGACCCGCGGCGGGGTCGGAGAGCACCTGACGACCGACGAGATCAAGGCCGTCATCGACGAGATGCCCGCCTGGCTCGTGGCCGAGCGCGAGATCTTCGCGCAGGTCCGCGCCGAGGACGCGCGCCTCAAGGCACGCGACACCGGACGGCCCTGATCGCATGAGCGAGACGGTCCGGACGTTCCGCACCACCCTCGAGGCCACGGGCGGCAACAACGTGGGCATCGTGGTCCCTGACGAGGTCATGGCGGCCTTCGCTCGCGGCAAGCGGGTGCCCGTATCCGTGACCGTGGACGGCGGGTACACGTACCGGACCTCGGTCGCTTCCATGGGCGGTCGCTTCCTCGTGTCCTTCAACGCCGAGACGCGGGCCGCGACCGGGCGTGGCGCCGGTGACGAGGTCGAGGTCCGGCTCGAGGTCGACGACGCGCCGCGCGAGGTCGAGGTGCCCCAGGCGCTCCGGGCGGTCCTCGACCCCGACCCCGCTCTCACGGCCGCCTGGACGGCTCTGTCCGCCAGCAAGCGGAAGGCCCATGCCCTCACCGTGTCCTCGGCCAGGACCGACGAGACCCGCGAGCGGCGACTGTCGCAGGTGGTCGAGACCCTCCGGGACGGTGGCCGGCCCTAGTCCAGCTCGTCGCGGCGACGCGTCAAGTGGGCCGACTCGGCCGTGTTGCCCGCGAGCTCGATCGCCCGAGTGTAGGCCGCCCGCGCCTCCTCGCCGCGACCCACCCGGCGCAGCAGGTCGGCCCGGACCGCATGGTAGGCGTGATAGCCGGACAAGGGTTCCCCGAGAGGCTCGACGACGGCCAGCGCCACCTGCGGTCCGTCGAGCTCGGCGAGGGCGACCGCCCGGTTCAGGGCGACCACCGGCGAGGGTTCCAGATGGTGGAGCTGGTCGTAGAGGGCGACGACCTGTGACCAGTCGGTGTCGCGCATGGTGCGAGCCGAGGTGTGCACGGCGTTGATGGCGGCCATGATCTGGTAGCGACCCGGAGCCGCCCCCGCATCGAGCCGCTCACGCACGAGACGGTGGCCTTCGGCGACCAGGGCCCGGTCCCAGACGTTGCGGTCCTGCTCGTCGAGGGGGACCAGCTCACCGCCCGGTGAGACCCGGGCACTCCGGCGGGCGTCGGTGAGCAGCATCAGGGCGAGGAGGCCGGCCACCTCGCCGTCGTCGGGCAGGAGGTCGCGGAGCATCCGGGTGAGCCGGATCGCCTCGCCGGTGAGGTCCTGGCGGATCGGATCGGTGTCCGCGCCGGAGGTGAGGTAGCCCTCGTTGAAGACGAGGAAGAGCACGGCGAGCACGCCGGACACCCGAGCCGGCAGGTCCTCCGCGGTCGGCACGCGGTACGGGATGCGCGCGGCCGCGATCTTGGCCTTGGCCCGCGTGAGGCGCCGAGCCATCGCGGACTCCTGCACGAAGAAGGCCCTCGAGATCTCGGGCACGGTCAGGCCACCGACCATTCGCAGCGTCAGGGCGACCCGCGCCTCCATCGCGAGGGCGGGGTGACAGCACGTGAAGACGAGTCGGAGCCGGTCGTCGTCGAGGACGCCGAGCGGCTCGGTCTCGTGGTGGTCGTGCACCATGGCTGCCTCCCGGTGCTTGTGGTCACGCTTGCTCTCGCGCCGGACCCGGTCGATCGCCTTGCGGTTGGCGGTCGTCGTCAGCCACGCGCCGGGGTTCGGGGGTGTGCCCTCGGACGGCCACCGCTCGACGGCGGTGGCGAACGCCTCGGCCGCAGCGTCCTCGGCGAGGCCAAGATCACCGAACCGCCGGGTCAGGGAGGCGACGACCCGGGCCCACTCGTCGTGGTGGGCCCGGGTGAGCTCATCGCGGACGTCGGGTGGGCTCACAGGAACGGACGCACCTCGATCTTGCGGTTGCACGCCCTGGAGCCCTCGGCGGCGAGCCTGAGCACCACGTCGAGGTCCGGCGCCTCGAGGATCCAGAAGCCGACGAGGTACTCCTTCGACTCGACGAAGGGCCCGTCGGTGAAGACCGCCTCGCTCCCTCGGTTGTCGACGACCGTGGCGGGGTCCGGGGAGCCGAGGCCCCCGGCGAAGACCCAGTACCCCTCGGACCGGAGCCGGTCGTTGAAGGCGTCGACGGCGGCCTCCTCGGTGGCGGTCTCGGGGCCGGTGCCGTCGTCGATCACGGATACGAGGTACTGCATGTCGGATCATCTCCTGTGCCTCGGGCCGCCCTTCGCGGGCGGGCTCTCACCTCTGCTACGAACACCTCGGTCCGGATCGGACAGCGCGGCCGGGAACTGATTCTTGCTGGGTGGCAGGGACTCCGTGCCGAGCTCAGCGGTGCTGGGCTGTCCAGGCCCCGGCTCTCGCCGCCTCGGCGATGAGGTCGGCGACCTCGGCGTGGTTCTCACGGACGAGCCCGGTCGTCACGCGCACGTGGCCTTCGGGTCCGGCGACGTGCTCGACCGAGAACGGTGACCCCGGGGTGACCGCGATGCCTTGGCTCGCGAGCCGGAGCACTGCGGCGGCCTCGTCGCGCACCGGCACCCAGATGTTGAGCCCGTCGGTGCCGGGCACCTCGATGCCGTGCTCGGCGAGGCGACCGACGACGAGCTCCCGACGACGGGCGTACTCGGCACCGGCCGATGCGATCCCGCGCGCGCAGGCCTCGTCGCGGAGCAGGCCGGCGAGGACCCGCTGGAGCAGCCGGCTCGTCCAGCCCTGCCCGATGGCCCGCGCGTGCCGCACCGGGGCGAGCAGCGCGTCCGGGCCGCTCAGCGCGGCGATCCGCAGGTCCGGACCGTGCGACTTGCTGAAGCTGCGGATGTGAAGCACCTGGTGGGGGATCCACCGACCGAGGCTGGTCGCGGCCGACGTCGAGATCGGGCCGCTCGAGTCGTCCTCGATGACGATGCAGTCACGACCCTCGAACAGCGCAGCGAGTCGTCGCGCCCGGGTCGGCGACATGGACACGCCGGTCGGGTTCTGTCCTCGAGGCTGGATGACGACCGCCGCGGGTCGGCGCGGCAGCAGGGACTCGACGGCGTCCAGGTCGAGGCCCGTCTCGTCGAGCGGGACGCCGACGACCGCGACCCCCCGGTCCTCGAGCAGGTCGAGCAGGGGAGGGAACCCCGGGTCCTCGACGAGCACGAGGTCACCCGGGCGCAGCAGCGCCCGGGTGAGCAGGTCCAGCGCGTCCATCGCGCCGTCGACGACGAGGAGGTCGTCGGCGGCATACGGCCAGTCGCGCACGAGCTCCTGCCGCAGGTCGTCGAGCACGGGGTCGTCGAGGTAGCTGCTCGGCGTCGTCGGGTCGGTCAGTGCGGACAGCACCGGCACGAGCGGGGGCAGCAGGGTGCTGTCGGGGATGCCGGTCGACAGGTCGAGGCTCACCGGCGACTCGTGCCGCAGCGCCCGGGTGTAGCGCTCGCCGCCTCGGGCCGTGGGCGCCACGGTCGTGCCCCGGCGGCCGTCCGACCGGATGGTCCCCGACCGGGCGAGCAGCTGCCAGGCCGCGCTCACGGTCGTCGGCGACATCATCAGCTCCTCGGCGACCCGGCGGATCGGGGGCAGCTGGTCGCCCGGCACGAGGGTGGCGTCGCGGATCGCCCGGGACACGGCCTGGGCGAGGCCCTTGGCGGTGGGGGCGTCGAGGCGCTCCTCGATGGAGGAGATGACGGCGCGCATGTTCGTAACATAGCAATCGATGCTTTGTATGGGGTCGAAGTGGCACGTACCGTGAGGTGCATGACGACCCCCACCGTGACGTCCATCGACCACTGGATCTCCGGCGCTCGCGTGCCCGGCACCTCCGGGCGCACCGCCCCGGTGCACGACCCGGCGACCGGCCGCCAGACCGGCGAGGTGCCGCTCGCCTCCACCTCCGAGGTGGACGACGCCGTCAAGACCGCGGTCGCCGCCGGACGCGACTGGCGCACCAGCTCCCTGTCGCGGAGGGCCGCCGTCCTCTTCGCCTTCCGCGAGCTGCTGCACACGCGCACCGACGAGCTGGCCGCGATCGTCACCGCCGAGCACGGCAAGGTGCTCTCCGACGCGGTGGGCGAGATCGCCCGCGGCCTCGAGAACGTCGAGTTCGCCACCGGTGTGCCGCAGCTGCTCAAGGGCGGCTTCTCGGAACAGGCCGCGAGCGGTATCGACGTCTACAGCATCCGCCAGCCACTCGGCGTCGTCGCCGGCGTCACGCCCTTCAACTTCCCCGTCATGGTGCCGCTCTGGATGTGCGCCAACGCCATCGCCTGCGGCAACAGCTTCGTGCTCAAGCCCAGCGAGAAGGACCCCTCGGCCGCGCTCTTCCTCGCCGAGCTCTGGAAGGATGCCGGCCTGCCCGACGGCGTCTTCACGGTCGTGCACGGCGACAAGGAGGCGGTCGACGCGCTCCTCGACCACGACGACATCGCGGCGGTCAGCTTCGTCGGCTCGACCCCCATCGCGAAGTACATCTACGAGCGCGGCACCGCCAACGGCAAGCGGGTCCAGGCTCTCGGCGGCGCGAAGAACCACGCGCTCGTGCTGCCCGACGCCGACATCGACATGGCGGCCGACGCCATCGTCTCCGCCGCGTACGGCGCCGCGGGTGAGCGGTGCATGGCCCTGTCCGTCGCGGTCGCCGTCGGTGACGTCGGCGACGACCTCGTCTCCGCGATCTCCAGCCGCCTGCCGAAGCTCACCGTCGGGCCGGGCGCGGCGGAGGGCACCGACATGGGTCCGCTCATCACCCGCGAGCACCGCGACAAGGTGGCCGGCTACGTGGCGGCCGGCGCCGAGGCCGGCGCAACGGTCGTCGTCGACGGACGCGAGCAGGACGTCCCCGAGGACGGCTTCTTCCTCGGCATGACCCTGCTCGACGACGTGACGCCGGACATGACCGTCTACCGTGACGAGATCTTCGGGCCGGTCCTGTCGGTCGTGCGCGTCGCCACCTACGACGAGGGTCTGGCGCTCATCAACCGCAACCCGTACGCCAACGGCACCGCGATCTTCACCCGCGACGGTGGCGCCGCCCGCCGCTTCCAGAACGAGGTCGAGGTCGGCATGGTCGGGATCAACGTGCCGATTCCCGTCCCGGTCGCCTACTACTCCTTCGGCGGCTGGAAGGACTCGCTCTTCGGCGACACCCACATGTACGGACCCGAGGGCATCAACTTCTACACGCGCGGCAAGGTCGTGACGCAGCGGTGGCCCGACCCGGCCACCTCGTCCGTCGACCTCGGCTTCCCGCGCACCCGCTGAGAGAGAAGGACCCACCCATGACCGACCTCGACCAGCGCAGCGTCATCGCCGACCTCCTCGACGGGATGACGGAGCAGCAGGTGCGCACCCTCGACCGCGACCACGTCTTCCACTCGTGGTCAGCCCAGGGACTCATCGACCCGCTGCCCATCGCCCGGGCCCAGGGCTCCTACTTCTGGGACTACGACGACAAGCGCTACCTCGACTTCAGCAGCCAGCTCGTCAACGTCAACATCGGCTACAACCACCCGAAGGTCGTCGCCGCGATCCAGGAGCAGGCGGCCCGTCTCGCGACGATCGCGCCGTCCTTCGCCAACGACGCCCGCAGCGAGGCCGCCCGGCTCATCACCGAGGTCGCGCCCGACGGGCTGTCCGCGGTCTTCTTCACCAACGGTGGGGCCGAGGCCAACGAGAACGCGATCCGGATGGCCCGGCTGCACACGGGCCGGCACAAGGTGCTCGCGACGTACCGCAGCTACCACGGCGCCACCGGCGGCTCGATCACCCTGACCGGCGACCCGCGGCGCTGGCCCTCGGAGCCCGGCCTGTCGGGGATCGTCCACTTCTGGGGCCCCTACACCTATCGTTCGGCCTTCCACTCCGAGTCCGAGGAGCAGGAGCGCGACCGTGCGTTGTCGCACCTGCGCGACACGATCATGGTCGAGGGTGGGCACACGATCGCCGCGATCATCCTCGAGACCGTGGTGGGCACCAACGGCATCCTCGTCCCGCCGGACGGCTACCTCCAGGGCGTCCGTGACCTCTGCGACGAGCACGGGATCATCCTCATCGCCGACGAGGTCATGGCCGGCTTCGGGCGATGTGGCGAGTGGTTCGCCGTCGACCGCTGGGGCATCCGCCCCGACCTCATCACCTTCGCCAAGGGCGTCAACTCCGGCTACGTCCCGCTCGGCGGCGTCGTCATCTCGGACGAGATCCGGGCGACCTTCGACCAGCGGGCCTTCCCGGGCGGACTGACCTACTCGGGCCACCCGCTCGCCTGCGCCTCGGCCGTCGCCTCGATCAACGCGTTCCGCGAGGAAGGCATCATCGAGAACGCCCGGAGCCTCGGCACCGACGTCATCGGCCCGCGCCTGCGCGAGATCGCGGCGAAGCACCCCAGTGTCGGCGACGTCCGCGGCCTGGGCGTCTTCTGGGCCGTGGAGCTCGTGCGCGACCGCGAGACGCGTGAGCCGCTCGTGCCCTACAACGCCTCGGGTGAGGCGGCCGTGCCGATGGCGGCCTTCGCCGTGGCCTGCAAGGAGCGCGGGCTCTGGCCGTTCACCCACTTCAACCGCACCCACGTCGTGCCCCCGTGCACGACGACCCCGGCAGAGGTCGAAGAGGGGCTGGCGGTGCTCGACGAGGCTCTCGACGTCGCCGACGAGTTCACCGTCTGAAGGCTGGCCTCTGGCCGAAGCCAAGGCGCACGTATGCAGCCGGGCCCGCCCGGCGGCATACGTGCTCGGTCGTCGAGTGGGGTCAGGCGTCGAGCTCGACGAGTCCGGTGACGGAGGGGTCGACGGCGCGCTGGGCGGCGTCGACGGGCAGCGGCGGGGGAGTGCCACCCCATGCCGGGCACAGCGCGCGGTGGTCGCACCAGTCGCACAGCCGGCTCGGGCTGGGACGCCAGTCACCCGTCGACGCGGCTCGCTCGATGGCCTGCCAGAGCGCCTTGACCTTGCGCTCGGTCCCGAGCAGGTCCTGCTCGTCGGGCTCGTAGGCGACGATCTCGCCGTTGCCGAGGTAGACGAGCTGGAGGCGCTTGGGGATGACGCCGCGCTGGCGCCAGAGCACGAGCGCGTAGAACTTCATCTGGAAGAGGGCCTTGGCCTCGAAGTGCTCGGAAGGCGAGCGGCCCGTCTTGTAGTCGACGACGCGCATCGCTCCGCCCGGGGCCACGTCGAGCCGGTCGACGTAGCCGCGCAGGACGAGCCCGTCGACCTCGGTCTCGACGTAGAGCTCGCGCTCGGCCGGCTCGAGCCGCGTCGGGTCCTCGAGACCGAACCACGTCTGGAGCAGGGTCGCCGCGCCGGCGAACCACTCGTCGGTGCGACCGCCGTGCTCGGCGAGCAGGTCAAGCATCGCCGGCTCCTCCTCGGCGAGGCGCTCCCACTCCTGGGGGACGAGCCCCACCGCGGCGTCGATGGTGCGCTCGGTCGCGGGGAGGTCGAAGAGCCGCTCGAGGACGGCGTGGACGAGCGTGCCCCGGGCGGTCGCCTGCGTCGGCGCCGACGGGAGCTTGTCGATGACCCGGAAGCGATAGAGCATCGGGCACGACATGAAGTCGGAGGCCCGACTCGGGGACAGCGCTGCAACCATGGGGCGACTGTATGCCGCGGGGCCGACACCGCACGGCCGGCACCCACAGCCCACGCACGGGACCGGCACAGGGAGGCGGGTCAGGCAGGGCATAGGGTCGAGCCCATGAGCACTCCCGCCCGCCCGGACACCTCCCACGGGTGGCGGATCGGCAGCCTCGCGGGGACCCCGGTCTACCTCGGTCGGTCCTGGCCGGTCATCGCCGTGCTCATCGTCGTCGTCTTCGGGCCCAACCTGTCGAGGTCCGACCGCGGTGCGTCCTACGGCTACCTGCTCGCCGCGGCCTACGCCGTGCTGCTGCTCGTCTCGGTGCTCGTGCACGAGGCTGCCCACGCCTTCGCGGCCCGGTGGCGGGGACACCCGGTCAGCCGGATCGTCGCTGACGTCTGGGGCGGTCACACCGTCTACGACGCGACCCGCACCTCGCCGAGCACGACGGCCATCGTCGCCGTCGTCGGGCCGCTGTCCAACCTCGCGCTCGCCGGGGTCGTCTGGGGCCTGCGGGCCCTGACGACGAACGAGACCGCGCTGACCCTCCTCGGCATCGTCGCCTTCGCCAACGTCCTCGTCGGCGTCTTCAACCTCCTCCCGGGCCTGCCCCTCGACGGCGGCCAGATCGTCAGCGCCCTCGTGTGGCGCGCCACGGGCAGCAAGGGGCGCGGCCTCGTCACGGCGGGGTGGCTCGGACGCGTCGTCGCGGTGCTGACCGTCGCGTGGTTCGCCCTACGTCCCCTCGCCGAGGGCCGGGCACCCGAGATCTTCGACCTCGTCTGGCCGTTCGCCATCGCCTTCTTCCTCTGGCAGGGCGCGACGGGGGCGATCCGGGCCGGTCACATCCACGAGGCGACCGCCGGCCGCGCGACCGACGTGCTCGAGCCGCTGTCCCTCGTCGCGGGCACGGCGACCGTGGCCGAGGTCGAGACCGCGGTGGCCTCGGGGGCGTGGGTGGCTGCTGCGGACCCGACGGGGTGGCCGCTCGGTGTCGTCGACGCCGACTCCGCGGCCGGCGTGCCTGTCGACAGCCGGGCCCGGACGGCGATCGCGTCGGTCACGCTGGCCCAGCCCGCGTCGTGGGTCGTCGCCCTGCCGCCGGAGGCCGTGCTCACCGACCTCATCCGGGTCATGAGCGAGCGCGAGCTCTCGCTCGCCGTCGTCGTCGACGAGGCCACCCGCGACATCCGCGGCCTGGCGAGCGCGGAGCGCATCAACGCGGTCGTCGGCGCCGAGCTGGCCCGTCGCGGTCGTCGCTGACGCGCGTCCACGAAGTCGCCGCTGCACGCCGGTGCCGACGGCGTATGCCGTCGGGCGCGGTTCCCGAGGCATGTCCCGTGATGCTCGTCTTCCCGGCGAGCACCTCGATGCCGTTCGCTGTCCACACCCCCTCGTCGGCTCGGCCGGTCGTCCACAGGGGTGCCGCGCTCGGCAGCGAGCCCGGCACGGACGCGTCACCGTTGGCGCAGGGCCCGACGAGCGGGCCGGAGGGAGGCACCATGAGGACGAGCCGGAGCGAGACGACGACGGGCACTGGCGCGGTCGCGTCCCGGTCCGCGAGGAGCCCACGTCGACGGGCGCCCGAGGGGACCGCCGACGAGGCGACGCCGGACGCCGCGTCGGTGCCGGGGCGCAACGAGGTCGTCCTGAGCGGGCGGCTCGGCGCCGAGGCGGAGGAGCGCGAGCTGCCGAGCGGTGACCGCATCGCGACGCTGCGCGTCGTCGTGCCTCGCGAGCCGCCGTCCGGGCGCCGCCGCGCGACCGCCGACGAGCCCAGGCGGGCGACGGTCGACACCATCGACGTCGTGTGCTGGACGGCGGCGACCCGTCGGAGCGCGCTCCGCCTGCGCGGGGGCGACGTCGTCGAGGTCGAGGGCGCGCTCCGTCGGCGGTTCTTCGGCGGCGCGGCAGGTCGCCAGAGCCGCTACGAGGTGGAGGCGACGGCCCTCCGCAGGGTGTCCGGAGCAGGTCGCGCCGGCACCTAGACTGTGCTCCCATGAGCGCTCCCACGACCGACGCCGAGCAGCCCGACGCCGAGCACGCCACGCCCGACGCCGAGCCCGACGCCGAGCCCGACGCGAGCGCGGGTCCGGAGCGGTCCCACGTCCCCGGCGCGCACGACCGCCGCGGCGTCTTCGAGGTGGGGGAGCGCATCCAGCTGACCGACCCGAAGGGTCGCCTGCACACGAT
This sequence comes from Terrabacter sp. 2TAF16, assembly GCF_052115065.1. Lineage (NCBI taxonomy): Bacteria > Bacillati > Actinomycetota > Actinomycetes > Micrococcales > Intrasporangiaceae > Terrabacter > Terrabacter sp. 2TAF16. Next base: position 182,923 of record NZ_JBFRFZ010000001.1, on the reverse strand, counting down.
CACGCTCGAGCCCGGGCGCGAGTTCCACACGCACCGCGGCTTCCTGCGCCACGACGACCTCATCGGCTCCCACGACGGCTCCGTCGTGACGAACACCGCCGGGGTCGAGTACCTCGCCCTGCGGCCGCTGCTCAGCGACTACGTCATGTCGATGCCGCGCGGCGCGGCAGTCGTCTACCCGAAGGACTCGGGCCAGATCGTGCAGATGGCCGACATCTTCCCGGGGGCGACGGTCGTCGAGGCCGGCGTCGGCAGCGGTGCGCTGTCGATGTCGCTGCTGCGCGCCATCGGTGAGCGCGGCCGCCTGCTGTCGTTCGAGCGTCGCGAGGACTTCGCGGAGATCGCCCGCGGCAACGGCCGCGCGTTCTTCGGCGGTGACCACCCGGCCTGGACCGTCACGGTCGGTGACCTCGTCGAGTCGCTCCCGTTCGTCGCCGAGGCCGGGACCGTCGACCGGGTCGTGCTCGACATGCTCGCGCCCTGGGAGTGCCTCGACGCCGTCTCCGACGCGCTCATCCCCGGCGGCGTGCTCATCTGCTACGTCGCCACGACGACCCAGCTGAGCCGCGTGGCCGAGGGCATCCGCGCCCACGGCGGCTTCACCGAGCCGTCGGCCTGGGAGTCGCTCGTGCGCGGGTGGCACCTCGAGGGGCTCGCCGTGCGTCCCCAGCACCGGATGCACGGACACACCGGCTTCCTCATCACGACCCGTCGCCTCGCTCCCGGCGTCGTCCCGCCCGAGCGCAAGCGTCGTCCGGCCAAGGGCGCCTACGGCGACGCGGGTGACGCCGGCACGACGTCCGTCGACGACCGAGACGCCCCAGCGGGTGCCCCCACGCCCGTCGCCGGCTCGACGGCCTCGACGGACATTCCTGCGGACGCGTGGACACCCGAGGCGCTCGGCGAACGCGTCAAGAGCGACAAGACGATCCGACGCGTCCGCCGATCACTGGCTGAAACGTCCGACGACATCGGCTGACACGGGGTTAGGGTCGAATCGTCACTATGTGCGAGTGACGGATTGAGGAGGCCGAGATGTCTGATGACGTCCGCAACCCAGACCCCGAAGGTGCCGCCGGCGCCGGAGTCCCCGGAGCGGGGGACCGCGAGCTCGCAGCCCTGCGCGCCGAGGTCGAGTCGCTGCGCCAGGTGGCGCGACACTCGCCCCAGCGCACCCGTGAGCTCGAGGCGCGGCTGGCCCACGTCCAGACGAGCCTGTCGACGCTGTCGTCCCAGAACGAGCGCCTCGTGCGCACGCTCAAGGACGCGCGCGAGCAGATCGTCACGCTGAAGAAGGAGGTCGACCGTCTCGCGCAGCCGCCGAGCACCTACGGCCTCGTCGTCGACCCGCCCGAGGACGGCTCGATCGACATCATCACCGGTGGCCGGAAGATGCGCGTCGCGATCAGCCCGTCGGTCGACCAGGTGGAGCTCGGTCTCGGTCGTGAGGTCATGCTCAACGAGGCCCTCAACGTCGTCTCCGTCCACGGCTACGAGCGCGTGGGCGAGGTCGTCACGGTCAAGGAGCGTCTCGACGACGACCGCGTCGTCGTCGTGACGCACGGCGACGAGGAGCGCGTGTGCCGCATCGCCACGCCCCTGCTCGGCGAGCACTTCCGCGTCGGCGACTCCCTCACCCTCGACCCGAGGTCCAACTTCGTCCACGAGGTCGTGCCCAAGCTCGAGGTCGAGGAGCTCGTCCTCGAGGAGGTGCCCGACGTCGAGTACGAGGACATCGGTGGCCTCGCCGGCCAGATCGAGGCGATCCGGGACGCCGTCGAGCTGCCCTTCCTGCACCCCGAGCTCTACAAGGAGCACGCGCTCAAGCCGCCGAAGGGCGTGCTGCTCTACGGTCCTCCCGGCTGTGGCAAGACGCTCATCGCCAAGGCGGTCGCCGCGTCCCTCGCCCGTCAGGTCGCCGCTCGCACGGGCAAGCAGACCGAGAAGAGCTACTTCCTCAACATCAAGGGCCCCGAGCTGCTCAACAAGTACGTCGGCGAGACCGAGCGGCACATCCGGCTCATCTTCCAGCGGGCCCGTGAGAAGGCCTCCGACGGCACGCCCGTCGTCGTCTTCTTCGACGAGATGGACTCGCTCTTCCGCACCCGCGGATCGGGCGTCTCCAGCGACGTCGAGACGACGATCGTGCCGCAGCTGCTCGCCGAGATCGACGGCGTCGAGCGCCTCGACAACGTCATCGTCATCGGCGCCTCCAACCGCGAGGACATGATCGACCCCGCCATCCTGCGACCGGGCCGTCTCGACGCCAAGATCAAGATCGAGCGCCCCGACGCCGAGAGCGCGCGCGACATCTTCAGCAAGTACCTCACCGAGTCGCTGCCGCTCCACGAGCACGACCTCGCCGTCAACGGCGGTGACCGCGACGCGACCGTCGAGGCGATGATCACGGCCGCCGTCGAGCGGATGTACTCCGAGATGGAGGAGAACCGCTTCCTCGAGGTGACCTACCAGGGCGGCGACAAGGAGATCCTCTACTTCAAGGACTTCAACTCGGGCGCGATGATCCAGAACATCGTCGACCGGGCCAAGAAGCTCGCGATCAAGGACTTCCTGACGACCGGCCAGAAGGGCATCCGCGTCGAGCACCTGCTCAACAGCTGCGTCGACGAGTTCAAGGAGAACGAGGACCTGCCCAACACGACCAACCCCGACGACTGGGCGCGGATCAGCGGCAAGAAGGGCGAGCGCATCGTCTACATCCGCACGCTGCTCAAGGGCAAGGACGGCACCGAGCCGGGCCGGTCCATCGCGACGGCCAACACCGGCCAGTACCTCTGACCCGAGTCGTATGCCGTGTGGCCGGGACGCGTCCCGGCCACACGTGGCCTCTCGACGGTCTGGGACGGGTGGGGTCAGGCGCGGCGCAGCGACGAGCGGGCGCGGCGGACGGCATACGCCCCGAGGGCACGCCAGCCGAGCAGGAAGAGCGCCAGCACGACCGAGGCGACCACGACGAAGCTGACGGCCGTGCCCGACCCGACCGCGTGCCGCAGCAGCATGCCGACGAGGACGGTCGCGAACCACACGGTCACGCCGGGGGCGACGTCGAGCGGCCATGACCGGCGCACCACCCGCACGACGAGCCAGCCGAGGCCGGTCCCGACGAGGAAGGGCCAGGCTGTCGACAGGACACCGAGCACCGGGCTCGACTCGTCGTGGCTCGCCCGACCGACCGCCGCGAAGACGAGGACGAGCGCGACGTCGAGGAGCAGAGCGACCGCAGGGCGGCGCCACCAGACGGGTCGGCTCATGAGGGCGTGTCGAAGGGGAGCTTGGCCTGCGGCGGCGCGTGGGTGGGGTCGACGCCCTCGAAGAGCGAGCTGACCGAGCGTCCGTGGTGGATGCGGCTGATGGCCTCGGCGAAGAGGGCCGACACCGACCGCACCTTGAGCTCGGGCCAGCCGTCGGGCGCCGGGACGGTGTCGGTCGTGACGACCTCGGTGACGAAGGGGTGGTCACGCAGCCGCTCGACGGCCTTGCCGGCGAAGAGGCCGTGGGTGCAGACGATCGCGGCCTCGGTCGCGCCGGCGTCCTTGAGGCGGTCCATCAGCTCGAGCATCGAGCCGCCCGTCGCGATCTCGTCGTCGAGGATGATCGCCCGGCGACCCGAGACGTCGCCGACGATCGAGTCGATGACGACGCGGTCGTCGGCCACCCGCTGCTTCGAGCCGGCCGCGACGGGCAGCCCGAGCAGGCGGGCGAACTGGGTCGCGACCTTGGCGTTGCCGAGGTCGGGGCTGACGACGATCGAGTTGTCGAGGTCGTTGTCACGGAAGTGGTCCGCGAGGACCCCGATCGCGGTCAGGTGATCGACGGGCGTCGAGAAGAAGCCGTGCACCTGGGGAGCGTGGAGGGCCATGGTCAGGACCCGGTGGCAGCCGGCCGTCGAGATCATGTCGGCCACGAGCCGTCCGCCGAGGGAGATGCGCGAGGCGTCCTTCTTGTCCGAGCGGGCGTAGGCGTAGTGCGGCATGACCGCGGTGATCTGAGCCGCCGAGGCGCCACGCGCCGCGTCGATCATGAGGAGCAGCTCCATGAGGTGCTCCTGCGTCGGCGGCACGAGCGGCTGGACGATGTAGACGTCGCGCTGGCGGCAGTTGGCGAGCAGCTGTGCCTGCAGGCAGTCGTTGCTGAACCGTTTGATGTCGACGGGGGACCGGGTCACCCCGAGATGGGAGCAGATCCGGTCGGCCAGGGTGGGGTGCGCCGAGCCGCTGAACACGACGACATCGTTCACTTCGAGACCATCCCTCACGAGACTCGCGTGCGTTCGCAGACTATCCGACCGTTCCCGGTCGCGCGTGCCGGGCGACCCACTGGGCGAGCTCCGCGCGAGCGGCGCCGCCGACCCGGGTGGCCCCGGGAAAGCTCATGAAGCCGTGCGGGACGCGAGGGTAGTTGGTGTGCTGCACCTCGACGCCAGCTGCGCGGAGGGCCTCGGCGTAGGCCGTCCCCTCGTCGCGGAGCGGGTCGAGGTCGGCCGTCTGGACGAGCGTGGCGGGCAGTCCGGTGAGGTCGTGGGCGTGCAGCGGGGAGACGAGGGGGTCGAGCGGGTCGAGGGCATCGTCGCCGTCGCCGAGGTAGTGCGCGAGGAACGCGTCCATGTCGCTGCGGGTGAGGATCGGTGCGGCCGAGTGCTGGGCCACGGACGGCGAGCTCATCGTCGCGTCGACGGCCGGGTAGACAAGGGCCTCGTAGGCGACGTCGGCACCACCCTCGGAGCGGAGCACCTGGGCGGCCACGGCCGCGAGGTTACCGCCGGCCGAGTCGCCCGCGAGACCGAGACCGGTGTGCCGGACGCCGTCACCGGCGGCGTCGGACGCGGCCCAGCGGGCGGCGTCGATGCAGTCGTGGGCGGCCTGGGGTGCCCGGTGCTCCGGGGCGAGGCGGTAGTCGACGTTGAGCACGGCCACCCGGGCGCGGTCGGCGATCCAGGCGCAGATCGGGTCGTATCCCCGCGTGTTGCCGAGCACCCAGCCACCTCCGTGGAACCACAGCATCGCGGGAAGGGCCTCACCCGCGGCGTCCTTCGGACGGTAGGTGCGTACGGCGACGGGGTGGCCGTCCCGGGCGGCGAAGCTCGTCTCCGCGATCTCGACCCCCGCCGGTACCGGACCCGTGACCCACGTGAAGGGCAGCCGCGCAGGGGCGAACCACGCTCTGCTGCGGGCGATCTCGTCACCGGAGAGCATCCGGGAACCGTCGCGGGTGCGGCTCAGCACGCGAGCGAGCAGCTTGGTGCGCAGGGGCATGTCCCACGAGTCGGTGACCGTCACGGCGTCAGTCTCGCACCGCTTCCTGATGGTCGGCGCACCGGGCGCACGCACGCCCGCACGGCGACGCTGCGGCCATTCGGGCCGCGCCTCGGGCAGGATTGGCCCATGCCCGGCGACTCGGAGAGGACGCAGCCCCCCACGGACGGGGCCGTCTCCCGACCCACCGAGGCATCGGACGACACCACGGGGGAGACCATGCGCCGGACGGCGGAGCACGTGCAGGAGCAGGCCGGGGAGCGTGAGGAGCGCGCAGACGCGACGGCGGCGGAGCCGGTCGTCGAGGCGGCAGCCGAGGCCGGAGCCACGACCGGAGACGACGGCCTGCCCGGCGTCGAGGTCATCGAGCCACCCATCCCCGAACGGGTGCGCCGTCCCGTCGACGGCGTCCGCCTGGCCGCTGCCGTCGTCCTGCTCGTGCTCGGTCTCGTCGCGGCCGATGTCGCCTCGGGCACGCGCGGTGCGGTCGAGCAGGACCTCACCGACGCGACGAGCGGGCTTCCCCGGCTCTTGCTCACGCTGCTCGGCTGGATGAGCGGCATCGGCGTCCTGCTCCTGCCGATCGGCGTGGGCGCGGACCTGCTCGTGCGCCGTCGCCCCATGCAGCTCATCCAGGCGCTCGGTGCCGCCGTCGTCGGCGGTGTCCTCGTCATCGTCCTCGCCGTGCTCGTCCACTCGGGCAACGGCGGTTTCGTCACCGACGTGCTGACCCGACCCACCGCGACGGGCCGCACCGGTCCGCTCGACATCGTCATCGTCTCGATGGTCGCGCTGCTCACCGTCGCCGACATCTCCGGCCGCAAGTGGATCTCGCCGATCGCGACGGTGGTCGTCATCGCGACGCTCGTCACGACCCTGCTCTCGGGGGCCATGACCCTCGCGGCCCTCGTCAGCTCGCTCCTGCTCGGCTGGATCGTCGGCCTCACCTTCCGCCTGGTGTTCGGCGTGAACTCCACCCGTCCACCGGGGGTGGAGGTCGCCGCGGTGCTCGTCGCGGGCGGTGTGCCCCTGACCCGCCTCGAGCTCATCGACGCCAACGACGCCGGTGACCGCCGTTACATCGGGACCACCCACGACGGGACGCTCGACGTCCACGTCATCGACCGCGACACCTTCGGGCTCGCCTCGGGTCGGCGCCTGCTGCGCGTGCTGCGGCTGCGGAGCGGCTTCACCCGACCCCCCGCGCTGACGCTGCGCTCCGAGATCGAGCACCGGACCCTGATGGGTCTGGCCCTGCACGACGCCGGCATCCGCGCCCCACGGCCCGTCGCCGTGTCCGAGGTCGGTCCCTTCTCGGCCGTCATCGCCTACGACGAGCCGCAGGGCACCCCGCTCACCGAGGTCGACGGGGACCTCGACGACGCCCGGCTCGCCGCGATCTGGCGGCTGGCCGCCACCTTGCACCGACGTCGCCTCGTGCACCGGCAGCTCGGACCGTCGACGATCCTCGTCGACGACCACGGGCGGGTCGCCCTGTCCCGGCTCGGCAGCGGGGACGTCGCGGCCGACGACATCAGCCTGCGCATCGACCTCGCCCAGCTGCTCACGACCGTGGCCCTGGCCGTCGGCCCCGAGCGGACCGTGGACTCGGCCGTCGCAGCCCTCGGCGAGGACGCCGTCCTACGGGCCGTTCCCGTGCTCCAGCCGGTCGCGCTGAGTCCCGACGCGCGCGTGGCGCTCAAGGAGTCCAAGTCGGTCATGGGGGAGCTGCGCGAGCGGCTGGTCGCCCTGCGCCCCAAGGCAGAGGCCGTCGAGCCCGTCCAGCTGCGTCGCATCTCGGCGCGCGGCGTCGTCACGCTGCTCGGTGGGGGCATCGCCGGCTACCTGCTCCTGACGCAGCTGGCCCAGGTCGACATCGGCCAGGTCGTCAGCACGGCCGACTGGCGCTGGGCCGCCCTGCTGCTGCTCTTCGCGGCCGCCACCTTCGCCGGTGCCTCCATCGCGCTCGCCGGCGCCGTCCAGATCCACCTCAGCTTCATCCGGACCTACATGACGCAGCTCGCCGTGGCGTTCAGCGGCCTCGTCGCCCCGGCCGCCGTCGGCAACATCGCGCTCAACACCCGCTACCTGCAGACCTCCGGCCTGTCCCCGACGATCGCCGGTGCCAGCGTCGGCGTCGCGCAGGTGGCCCAGTTCTGCTCGTACTTCGTCCTGCTCGTCATCTCCGGTGTCCTGGCCGGCACCGGCCCGGCGGTCTCGTTCAGCCCGTCCCCGGTGCTCGTCGCGGCGATCCTCGTCGTCGTCATCCTCGCCCTCGGGCTGCTCGCGCTGCCGAAGGTCCGGGCCCTGCTCACCGACCGCGTGCTCCCGCAGGTCAAGTCGGCCGTCCCGCAGGTCCTCGCCGTCCTCCAGCACCCGGCCAAGCTCACCCAGCTGCTCGCCGGGGCGCTCCTGCTCGACATGTCGTTCGTCGCCGCGCTCGTGTGCGCCACGAGGGCCTTCGGTGCCGATGCGCCCGTCGCATCCATCGCTGTCGTCTACTTCGCCGGCGCCATCGTCGGCTCGGCCGTCCCGACGCCCGGTGGCCTCGGCGGCATCGAGGCCGCGATGTCGTTCGGGCTCATCTCCATCGGCGTCGACAGCGGCACCGCCGTCTCGTCCGTCCTGCTCTACCGGCTCGCGACCTACTGGCTGCCGATCCCGTTCGGGTGGTTCTCGCTCAACCGGCTGCAGAAGGTCGGGGCCATCTAGCCGGGTCGGACGGCATACGCCCTCGGTCCGGACGAGACCGGACGCGGCGCGCGCGGTCGGGACGGTTATCGTCGGGCCATGACGGTGCGGCGGATCATGGGGCTCGAGACCGAGTACGGCATCTCCGTGCCCGGCGACCCGATGGCCAACCCGATGTTTCTGTCGGGCCAGGTCATCAGCGTCTACGCCGCCGCGCAGGGGATCCGGTCCAACCAGTCGAGCTGGGACTACGCCTTCGAGGACCCGCTGCGCGACGCGCGCGGCTGGCAGCTCGACCGGCAGACCGCCGACCCGAGCCAGCTGACCGACATCGAGGACCCGACGCTCGCCAACGTCGTGCTGACCAACGGCGCCCGCTACTACGTCGACCACGCCCACCCCGAGTACAGCTCTCCAGAGGTCACCCTGCCGCGCGACGCCGTGACCTGGGACCGGGCGGGCGACGCGATCGCGCTCGAGTCGGTGCGCCTGCTCGCCGCGCGTCCAGGGCAGCCGCCGGTCAACCTCTACAAGAACAACGCCGACGGCAAGGGCCAGTCCTACGGCACGCACGAGAACTACCTCATGCCACGGCGCACCGCGTTCCCCGACATCGTGCGGCACCTCATCCCGTTCTTCGTGACGCGTCAGGTGGTCTGCGGTGCCGGCCGGGTCGGGATCGGCGTCGACAGCAGGGGAGCGGGCTACCAGATCTCCCAGCGCGCCGACTTCTTCGAGACCGAGGTCGGCCTCGAGACGACCCTCAAGCGCCCGATCATCAACACCCGCGACGAGCCCCACGCCGTGGCCGACCGCTACCGGCGCCTCCACGTCATCATCGGCGACGCGAACCACCTCGACGTCGCGACCCTGCTCAAGACCGGCACGACGTCGCTCGTGCTCGGGATGATCGAGGACGGCCACCTCACCGCGGACTGGTCGGTCCGCCGACCGGTCGCCGCCCTGCAGACCGTCTCGCACGACCCGACGCTCACCGCCACCGTCGAGCTCGTCGACGGACGCAGCGTCACGGCGCTCGACCTCCAGTGGATGTACCTCGAGGCCGCCCGCGTCTGGCTGGACCGGGGCGGCGACGACCCCGAGGCCGAGGCGACCGCAGAGGTCATGGGCCTGTGGGAGGAGGTCCTCACCGGTCTCGGGCGCGACGTCATGTCGTGTGCGCCCCTGCTCGACTGGGTCGCCAAGCTGCAGCTCCTCGAGGGCTACCGGGCCCGTGACGGCCTCGCCTGGGACGACCACCGGCTCGCGGCCATCGACATCCAGTGGGCTGACGTGCGCCCCGAGAAGGGGCTCGTGCACCGGCTGCGTGACCGCGGGCTGCTCCGTGACCTCGTGACGCCCGAGGAGGTCAAGGCGGCCCAGACGACGCCACCGGACGACACCCGCGCGTGGTTCCGCGGAGAGTGCGTCCGCCGCTTCACCGGCCAGGTCTTCTCGGCCAGCTGGGACTCGGTCGTCTTCGACGTGCCGGGTCGGGCCAGTCTGCAGCGGGTCCCCATCCTCGAGCCGGAGCGCGGCACCCGGGCGCAGGTCGGCACGCTGCTCGAGCAGAGCGCCGACGTGGGCGAGCTGCTCCGCGGCCTGGCCACGCCCGAGTAGGCAACGCCACGGCCTACTCGGGCCTGAGCACCCCAGCGTGCACGAGTGCCTCCACGGCGCGGTCCTCGATACCGGCAGCATCGTCCCACAGCGTGAGCCCGAGAGGGCCCAGCCGGACCGGGTCGGTCCCGACGAGCACGACTGCGCCGTCATGCGTGCGGATGCCGTCCGGCCACCGCGGCGCGCACGTAGCCCCCGCGTGACCGCCCGGGTGCCGTGGGCGGCATACCTGCTCCGGAGCCCGTGCGCACGTCCGGAGCCCCGGAGCCCCGGAGCGGGCTCGGCGGCCGCCTCGAGCAACGCGTGGTGGAGCGGCCGTGTGCGCGGCGTCGCGGCCGAGCAGCACGACCGCCCGCAGTCCCAGCCCCGCAAGGCACGGTGCGAGTCCGAGCTCGTCCGGGCCCCACCCGGGGTGTCCTGGAGCCATCTCGCCGAGCCGCGGCCGACCGTGTCGGTCGGCGCCACCCGCCGGCGGCCGTCGGTTCCCGGGCGCCGTCGTGAGCAGCGCCGGGGGAGAGGCGTGTCCACCGTCGGCGGTGGGTGCTCGGACCGCGGGGCGCACACGGGTTAGGGTCGGGGGACGAGGTCGTTCACGTCTGGGAGGTAGCCATGCCGGGTCAGGAGCACGTCAAGCCGCAGCGTCGTGACGAGGAGCCGCCGGAGACACCGGAGGCACCGCCGACCGCGCCCGCCGGCGCTGCCGTCAAGGAGGGCCTGTCCGACGACATCGACAGCGTCCTCGACGAGATCGACGGTGTCCTCGAGTCGAACGCCGAGGAGTTCGTCCGCGGTTTCGTGCAGAAGGGCGGCCAGTGACCCAGTGGTCCACGGGGCGGCCTCGCCGGCTCGACGACGCCTTCCTCAGCGCGGGATCCTCGTCCTTCAGCGAGTTCGTCTCCGCCTACCGTCCTGAGCTGCTGCCTTCGGGTCGGCGCCTGCCCTCAGGTGCGAGCATCGAGGCGCCGCACGGCACGACCATCGTCTCGCTGCTCTTCGACGGGGGAGTCGTCATGGCGGGCGACCGCCGCGCCACGATGGGCAACGTCATCGCCAACCGGGACATGGAGAAGGTCTTCGCCGCCGACGACTACAGCGTCGTCGGGATCGCGGGCACGGCCGGGATCGCGATCGAGCTCGTCCGGCTCTACCAGGTCGAGCTCGAGCACTACGAGAAGATCGAGGGCGCCATCATGTCGCTCGAGGGCAAGGCCAACCGCCTCGCCTCGATGATCCGGGGCAACCTCTCCCTCGCCATGCAGGGCCTCACCGTGGTCCCGACGTATGCCGGCTTCGACCTCGAGTCGGCCACCGGGCGGATCTACTCCTACGACGTCACGGGTGGCTGCTACATCGAGGGTGGTCACCACTCGACCGGCTCGGGGTCCGTCTTCGCCCGCGGCGCCCTGAAGAAGCTGTGGCGGCCGGGTCTCGAGGAGCAGCAGGCGGTGTCGGTCGCCATCGAGTCGCTCTACGACGCCGCCGACGACGACTCCGCCACCGGTGGCCCTGACCTCGGCCGCCAGATCTGGCCGACCGTCGCCGTGGTGGACCACTCCGGCGCTCGGTTCGTCGCGTCCGACGTCCTCGAGGGACACGTGCAGCGCGTCGTGGCCGCCCGTCGTGACAACCCGGGAGGCGCCCGATGAGCATGCCGTTCTACGTCCCGCCCGAGCAGGTCATGAAGGACCGGGCCGACTTCGCGCGCAAGGGGATCGCGCGTGGACGCTCGGTCATCGTCGTCGGCTACGACCGCGGCATCGCGTTCGTCGCCGAGAACCCCTCGCGAGCCCTGCACAAGGTGTCGGAGATCTACGACCGCATCGCCTTCGCCGCGGTCGGTCGCTACAACGAGTTCGAGAGCCTGCGGGTCGCCGGCATCCGGTATGCCGACCTGCGCGGCTACTCCTACGACCGCACCGACGTCACGGCTCGGGCCCTCGCGAACACGTACGCCCAGACGCTCGGGGCGGTGTTCACCCAGGAGTCCAAGCCGTTCGAGATCGAGATCGTCGTGGCCGAGGTCGGGGTCGACAGCGACACCGACCAGATCTTCCGGCTCACCTACGACGGGTCGGTCGCCGACGAGCAGGGCTTCGTGGCGATGGGTGGCGCCAGCGACGCCGCCGAGGAGCGGCTCGGGACCGGGTGGCGGCCGGGCATGACCCTGGCCGAGGTCCTGCGACTGGCCGTCGACGTGCTCGGCGCCGGCGAGAACGGCGAGCGCCGCGCCCTCGACGAGGGCCAGCTCGAGGTGGCCGTGCTCGACCGCGACCGTCCCCGGCGCTCGTTCCGGCGCATCGTCGGTCCGCTGCTGACGCGCTTGCTCGTCGAGGCGCCTGGGGCCGTCGAGGCCACTGCCGGTCCGGGGTCGACGGAGACCGTTGCGGGAGAGAGCGGTTCGGCGAGCTCAGCGAGCCCCGCGGACGGTCCCGGATCCCCGACACCGCCTTCCTGACAGCCGACCACCGCATCGAGGTGCACACGACGAAGGCCGCCCACCGAGAGGGTGGGCGGCCTTCGTGTCGCGCGGTGTGCCGCGACCCCGGCTCCGGGTCGACGACGACGCGTCAGCGGCGCTGCGCGCCGACCCGGTCGCTCGAGGCGCTGCGCTGGTAGTACGACGACTGGTCCGAGCCGTACGACGAGCTCTTGCCCGCTGCGTCGTCCTGCTCCTCGTCGCCCTGCTCGGCGTCGGCCTCGGCCGCGGGCTGAGCGTCCTCGTCGGCCTGCTCGGCCCGCTTGGCCTCGGACGAGACGGCGTCGGGGGAGGTCTGCTCGGCACTCTCGTCGTCGGCATCCGACGCCTGCTGGACGGCCGGGACCGGCTGCTGGACGTCGGCCACCTGCGGCGGCTGCGCCGGCTTGTCCGGGGCACCGAGCGTGTCCATGAGGGCACCGCCACCGAGGGTGGCGAGCATCTGACGGACGTTGCCGAGCTGCGCGGTGATGCTGTCGCGCTGGGCCGTCGCGGCGGCGAGCTCGCGGTCGGACTCCTCACGCAGGCGCGAGGCGTGGTCGCGCGCCTCGGACACGATCTGGTCGGACTGGGCCTGGGCGTTCTCGAGCAGGCGCTCGGCCCGGGCGCGCATCTCGTGCGCGTCGTGCTCGGCACGCTCGGTCAGCTGACGCAGGCGGGACTCGCTCTCGTTGAGCGCGGCCTCCTGCTGCTGGCGACGGGCCTCGAACTCGGCGTCGGCCGACTCACGGCGCGCAGCGAGCTTGACCTCGAGCTCGGCGGAGGCGGTGGAGGCCTTGAGGCGGTGCGACTCGTACTCCGCCGCGGCCTCCTGCCGCTGGGCCGCGGTGACGCTCTGGGCCTCGGCCACGATGGCCTGAGCCTCGCGGTTGGCCTGCGCGATGATGCGGACGGCCTCCTCGTCGGCGCGGGCGCGGGCCTGCTCGGCGTAGGTCGCGGTCGTCGCCTTGAGCTCGGAGGCGGCCCGGTTGGCGCGCTCGCGGATCTCGTCGGCCTCGCCGTTGGCCCGGGTGCGCATCTCGCCGGCCTCCTGGTCGGCGAGCGCCAGGATCTGGGCGATGCGCTCACCGAGGTCGGCGAACGTCTGGGCCGGGGCGGGCGAGCTGTTCTTCTTGAGGTCGGCCATGACCCGCGACTGCTGACCCAGCTGTCCCCGGAGGTCGGTGAGGGCCGCGTTGAGCTTGGTCAGCTCGACGCTCCGCTCGGCGGCATCCTTCTTGGCCGCCTGCAGGGTGCGGTTCTGCGACTCGATGAAGGAGTCAACCTCTTCGGGCTCGTAGCCGCGGCGGGAGAACTTGAAGTGCGGTCTGTCGATCATTTCCGTCCAATGCAGGGGATCGTGGAGGGGTACGGCAAGAGGGGACAGCAGCCATTGTGACAGCCACACCAGACTGACTATCACAGACGTCGTCCTGTGGGACACCGTGCCGGAACGATCGTCGCGACACCGAGACACGGACCGCCCCGGCGCCCGTCGGCACCGCCTGGGAGGGTCGTGCCGGCGCCTCGGGCGGGTGGCTCGGCATGTCTGCTCGCGCCCGGGTGGGCGCGAGCAGCCGCGCCGACGGGTGGTCGTGCCCGACGGCCGCGGGACCCGCCGCCTAGAGTTGGTTCATGGAGCGGCGGATCTTCGGGATCGAGAACGAGTACGGCGTCACCTGCACCACGCAGGGCCAGCGTCGGCTGACTCCGGACGAGGTCGCTCGCTACCTCTTCCGCCGCGTCGTCGCCTGGGGCCGGTCGAGCAACGTCTTCCTCGGCAACGGCGCCCGGCTCTACCTCGACGTGGGGTCCCACCCGGAGTACGCCACCGCCGAGTGCGACTCCGTGCGCGAGCTCGTCATCCAGGACAAGGCGGGGGAGCGCATCCTCGAGGGCCTCGTCGAGGACGCCCAGGGCAGGCTGCGTGACGACGGCGTCGAGGGCGAGATCTTCGTCTTCAAGAACAACACCGACTCCGCCGGCAACTCCTACGGCTGCCACGAGAACTACTGCTACGGCCGGTCGGGCGACTTCCAGCGCGTCTCCGACATGTTCATCCCGTTCCTCATCAGCCGCCAGATCACGTGCGGCGCCGGCAAGGTCGTCGCCACCGCGCACGGGGCGAGCTTCGCCGTGAGCCAGCGCGCCGACCACATCTGGGAGGGCGTGTCGTCGGCGACGACCCGCAGTCGGCCCATCATCAACACCCGCGACGAGCCGCACGCCGATGCCGAGAAGTACCGCCGCCTGCACGTCATCGTCGGCGACTCCAACATGTCCGAGACGACCAACCTGCTCAAGGTGGGCAGTGCCGACCTCGTCCTGCGGATGATCGAGTCGGGCGTCGTCATGCGCGATCTCTCCATGGAGAACCCCATCCGCGCGATCCGGACGATGAGCCACGACCCGACGGGACGGGCCACCGTCCGGCTCGCCAACGGCCGCGAGCTGTCGGCCCTCGACATGCAGCGCGAGTACCTCGACAAGGCCATCGAGTTCGTCGACCGCGAGGGCATGGACAGCCCGGACACGAAGCAGGTCATCGACCTGTGGGGCCGGGCCCTCGACGCCATCGGGTCGGGTGACCTCGCCGCGATCGACACCGAGATCGACTGGGTCATCAAGTACCGCCTCATCGAGCGCTACCGCGCCAAGCACGGGCTCGCGCTCACCGACGCGCGGATCCAGCAGATCGACCTCGCCTACCACGACATCAACCGGCGGCGCGGCCTCTTCTACCTGCTCCAGCGCCACGGGCGGACGGCCCGCGTCTCCTCCGACGTCGAGATCTTCGAGGCGAAGGTGCGCCCGCCGCAGACGACGCGGGCCAAGCTGCGCGGCGACTTCATCCGTGCCGCGCAGGCCCACGGCCGCGACTTCACGGTCGACTGGGTGCACCTCAAGCTCAACGACCAGGCGCAGCGCACCGTGCTGTGCAAGGACCCGTTCCGCTCGGTGGACGAGCGGGTCGAGCGCCTCATGGAGACCATCGACAGGTCGCCCACGATCCAGCGCCCGCTCTGACCCGCGGGTGCCGACCGGAGCTGTGCGGACCTGTCAGTGCGCTGTGAGGCGCGCACAAGGGTGAGCGTTACAGTGGCTGGGATTTGCCCTGCGGGACCTCCACACCCGCCCGCCCCGACCGAAAGTCTTCCCCTGTGCGCCCCAACCGTCCGGCCGCTCGCACGGCCGTTGCCCTGATCGCTGCCCTCGGCCTGACCACCCTCGCCGCCTGCGGGTCCAGCTCGTCCGGCTCCTCAAGCTCCGCCACGACGACCGTCGCGGCCTCGGCTGCCCTCAAGAGCGTCACCGCCACCGGCGCCGTCGACCTCAAGACGGCCCCGAAGGTCGCCCTCGGTGCGACGCCGATCAGCTCGAAGGCCGTCGAGCACAAGGTGCTGACCCCTGGCACCGGCAAGGCCGCGACCAAGGCCGACACCGTGCGCCTGCGCGCCCAGATCTACAACGGCACGAGCGGCAAGCTCATCGACGACGGCTATGCCGCCGGCCGGTCCGCGGAGGCCTACCGCCTCGGCCGCACCGACATCGTCGCCGGCTTCACCGAGGGCCTCGTCGGTGCCACCAAGGGTGGCCGCATCGCCTTCACGATCCCGCCCGAGAAGGGCTTCGGCACCGCCGGCAACGACCAGCTCGGCGTCAAGGGCACCGACACCATCGTCGTCGTCGCCGACATCCAGGACGTCCACACGCCCCTGACGCAGGTCGACGGCACCCAGACGGCCGCGCCCGCGGGCCTGCCCACCGTCGAGTTCAAGAACGGCCCGACCAAGGAGCCCACCGTCACGGTGCCCAAGACGACGGCCCCAACGACGACGCAGCAGGCCACGCTCATCCAGGGCACCGGCGCGACGGTCCAGAAGGGCCAGACCATCAGCGCCCAGTACCACGGCGTCCTCTGGAAGGACGGCAGCGTCTTCGACTCCTCGTGGCAGCGTGGCGCGGCCGCGGACTTCCCGATCGGCGTCGGCGGCGTCATCCCCGGTTGGGACAAGACCCTCGTGGGCAAGAAGGTGGGTAGCCGCGTGCTGCTCGTCATCCCGCCGGCGGACGGCTACGGCAAGGCCGGCAGCGCGCCCAAGATCTCCGGCACCGACACGCTCGTCTTCGTCGTCGACATCCTCGACGCGTACTGACCGCGGTACCGACCGCACCACCGACCGAGTTCACGGACGAAAGGGAACACGCAGCATGGCACTCGACCCGAACCGCACGAAGCCCGAGATCGACTTCCCGGAGGGTGACGCGCCCGCCGACCTCCTCGTCGAGGACATCATCGAGGGTGACGGCCGCGAGGCGAAGGCCGGTGACACGGTCAGCGCGCACTACGTCGGCGTCGCGCACTCGACGGGCGAGGAGTTCGACTCGTCCTGGAACCGCGGCAGCGCCCTCGACTTCCGTCTTGGCGTCGGCATGGTCATCCCCGGCTGGGACAAGGGCATCGAGGGCATGAGGGTCGGCGGTCGGCGCAAGCTGACGATCCCGGCCCACCTCGCCTACGGCGAGCGTGGTGCGGGCGCTGCCATCAAGCCCGGTGAGACGCTGATCTTCGTCGTCGACCTCGACGACGTCAGATGACACTGGCTCGCTTCGCTCGCCGGGTTCGGCGCGCCTGAACGTCACGCCTTCGTCACGCCTTCCCTCCTCGACTCGCTCGCGGCGCTTGCACCGCTCGTCAGTCCAGGTGTGACGCGCGCCGAACCAGCCCGGCGGCATACCGCCCCGCGACGGCCGCGCCGAGAAATCCGGCCCGGTCGTCGTCGTATCCGCGCCCCATGGTGCGCAGTGGCACCGGTGTGTCGCGCAGCGCCGCGTCGAGCCCGTCGGTCGCCACCTCGTGGAGCGTCAGCCGCCCCCGGCTCGCGGCGCACAGGGTCCGGGCCTGCTCGAGCACCCGCACGCCCACCTCGCCGGGTATCAGGGGCACCGGCACGTCGCCGGGCACGAGCGCCACGCGGCCGTATGCCGTCAGGCTGTGGTGTGAGACCCCGCGGTGCCGCTCGCGCGGGTCGGCCTCCGAGATCCGCAAGGAGCAGACAGGGCGGCCGCCGAGGGTCCCCGCGGCGTTGACGGCCTCGCCAGCCGACGTGCCGGAGAAGCCCCACCGCGTGCCCGTGCCGAGGTTGCCCGGCCCCTGCGACACGACGACGACGTCGGCGCCGACGACATGGTGCGCGGCCAGCAGGCCGGTGTGGACGTTCACCGCCTCGAGGTCGCCTCCGAAGGCCTGCCCGACCGTGATCGCCGCCTCGAGCCAGCCGGCCTCCCGCAGACCGGCCACCGTCCGGGAGAAGTCGATCGGCAACGCGCCACCGTCGCTCATGACGTAGGCGACCCGCAGGGACGGCGCGGCGTCACGCACACCCGCGAGCACCGCCGGCAGGGCCGAGTGGAGGTCGGCCACGACGACCGGAAGACCGTCGACGTCGTCGGCGTCGGCCAGCACGGCGTGGTGCTCGCTGTCCTGCTCGTCGACGCCGAGGACCATCGTCTGGGAGGGCGTGTAGCGGGCCTTGACGACGTGGCCCGGCACGGCCGTGACGTCGGCGACGGGACGGGGGAGCGCGTCGGGGGCAGCGACGACGATGGCCAGCCCGCCGGTGCCCAGCCCTCGCTCGAGGGCGGTCGTGTTGAGCAGCACGGCGGTCCCGAGGGTGAGGTCGCCGACGACGTCGACGTAGCCGAGCGCCCGGACGACGTCACCGGGCGGCAGCCGGACGGCATACTCGACCGCGCCCGCCCAGCGGGACCGCACCTCGACCACGACACCCCGGCGCCACTGGATCATGGGGTGACCCTATTCGATCGCATGTTCGGGTAGCGTCGGACTGCCCCCCACGCGCCGCGCCCCTTCAGGAAGGTCTCGATGAGCCCTGCGTCTGCCTCGGCCGACAAGACCGAACGGCTGCTCAACCTCATCCTCGCGCTGAAGTCCGCGCGGCGACCGGTGTCGAAGCAGAAGATCCGCGAGTCGCTGCCGGCCTACGCCGCCGCGACCTCCGACGAGGCCTTCGACCGGATGTTCGAGCGGGACAAGGACGAGCTGCGCGAGATGGGCATCCCCATCACGACGACGGTCCTCGACGTCCTCTTCGACGACGAGGTCGGCTACCGCATCGACGCGAGCGAGACCACGCTGCCGGCGATCAGCTTCGAGGCCGACGAGGTCGCCGCCCTGGCGCTGGCCGCCCGCGCGTGGTCGACGGCGAGCATCTCGGGTGCCGCCTCCGCGGGCCTGCGCAAGCTGCGCCTCTCGGGCGTCGAGATCGACGAGTCCGTGGCCGCGGGTGCCGAGCCGCGCATCCGCACCAAGGAGCCGGCCTTCGAGGCCGTCCACGCCGCGGTGTCGGCCCTGCAGCCGATCACCTTCGACTACCGCAGGAACGACGGAGAGCTGACGACCCGTCACGTGCAGCCGTGGGCGCTGAAAAACTGGCACGGCCGCTGGTACCTCACGGGCTTCGACGTCGACCGTGGCGACGAGCGCGCCTTCCGCCTGAGCCGCTTCGAGGGCGCCGTCCGTCGCAAGGGACGTCCGGGTTCGTATGCCGTCCCGTCCGACCACGTGCCCGAGGTGGCCCTCGAGGCGCAGCTGCCCGAGCCCGAGGGCACTGCTGTCGTGAGGGTGCGGCACGGGAGGGGCCACACCCTGCGCCGGTACGCCCAGCGCACGACCGAGGTCGACGAGCGGTGGGCCGAGATCGAGGTGCCCTACCGCCGCGGCACGACCGAGCGCGACGTCGTGGCCCTCGGCACGCACGCCGTCGCCGTCTCGCCGCCCGAGCTCGTCGACGGGGTGAGGTCCGCGCTCCGGGCCGTGCTGGACGCACAGACGGTGCCGGCGGGGCAGGGTGGCCGGCCCGACGACGTGCAGGTCCGGACGGGGGAGCACGCATGAGCGCCACACGACGCACGGCGGCACGCCGCGTGCCGGAGACCGCCACACAGCGCCTCGGTCGGCTGCTCGACATGGTCCCGTGGCTCCTCCAGCACCGGGGCGTGTCGATCGCCGAGGCGGCGCAGGAGTTCGGGGTCGACGAGCACCAGGTCGTCGAGGACCTCGAGCTGCTCTTCGTCTGCGGGACCCCCGGCTACGGCCATGCCGAGCTCATCGACGCGCAGTGGGACAGCGGCCACATCTACCTCGACAACGCCGACGACATCGCGGCCCCGATGCGCCTGACGCGTGACGAGGCCGTCACCCTCACCGCCGGACTGCAGGCCCTGGGGTCGACGCTCGTCGGCTCCGACGTCGCCGAGCGCACCCTCGAGAAGATCCGCGCCGCGGCCGCGACGACCGTCGGCGAGCCCACGGGCCGCATCGACCTCGACCTCGACGACGGGAGCCAGCACGCAGCCATGGCGACCCTCAAGGACGCCTTCGCCCGCGGTCGTCGGGTCCACCTGCGCTACTACGTCGCGACGCGTGACGAGTCGACCGAGCGTGACGTCGACATCATGCGGATCCTCAACCTCGACGCGCAGTGGTACGTCGAGGGCTACTGCCACCGCGCCGAGGACGTCCGGCTCTTCCGGCTCGACCGCATCGAGGACGCGTCGGTGCTCGACCTCGACGGCACGCCGCCGGCCGACGCCCGTCCGCGCGACCTCGACGACGTCTTCGTCCCCGGCGAGAACGACGTCACCGTCGTCATCGAGGCGAGCCGGTGGGCGGCGTGGATCGCCGACTACTACCCCAACGAGGGCGTGGAGCGCGGCCCGGACGGGTCGCTGCGGGTCACGCTCAAGGTGGCCGACCCCGCGCTCGTGCGTCGGCTCGTGCTGCGTCTCGGGGGAGAGGCGCGCGTGCTCGAGCCGCCCGAGCTCGTCGATGCCGTCGCCCTCGAGGCCCGGTCCGCGCTGGCGGCCTACGGCCCGAACGGCTGAGCACCCGACGCGCCGACGGCGTCCAGGCCGGGGAACCTGTGTCCATCAGGTGACCACGGGTGCCCACATAGCGGTCAGTTGGCCGTTCTCACGGGCGCGGACGGTCCAGGTTCACCGGGCGCACGTATGCTGGACACCTGCAGCACCGAGGCTGCACCATGACGGTTCGGATCCGGACCGGCTTTCGACGAGGAGACGTAACCATGCCCAACCTGGGTGCCCCCGAACTCATCATCATCGCGGTCGTGCTCATCGCCCTGTTCGGCTGGAAGAAGCTCCCCGACATGGCGCGCAGCCTCGGCCGTTCCGCCCGGGTCTTCAAGTCCGAGGTCGACGAGCTGAAGAAGGACGGCAAGCCCGTCCCGAGCGACGCATCGCAGACGACCGTGCCGGGTGACGTCGTGGACGCCGATGCCGAGCGCCGTGCCGCCGAGGCCCGTCTCGCCGATGCCGAGCGCCGGGCCGCCGAGGCCCGCGCCGAGGCCGACCGCCTCCGTGCCGCGACCCCGAGCCCGACGACGACGCCGACGTCGGGCACCGACGACATCCGTCGCGACACGACGTTCTGAGTGGGTCGGATCCCGAACCCATCACACGGAGCTCCCTGAATGCCGTCACTGCGACGCCAGCGCGACCCCGAGGGGCGGATGTCGCTCGGCGATCACCTCCGTGAGCTGCGCAACCGCATCACCATCAGCGCCATCGCCATCATCATCGGCGGGGTCCTCGGCTGGATCTACTACGACCAGGTCATCAACGCCCTGACCAAGCCCCTGCGTGACCTGCAGGTCGGTCGCGAGGGCGTCGTCAACATCAACTTCGCCGGCATGACGGACGCCTTCGCGCTCCAGCTGACGACGTCGCTCTTCGTCGGGCTCATCCTCGCGTCGCCGGTGTGGCTCTTCCAGATCTGGGGCTTCATCGTCCCCGGCCTGACGAAGAAGGAGAAGCTGCTCGCGCGGCTCTTCGTCGTCGCCGCCGTGCCGCTCTTCCTCGCGGGGTGCTTCTTCGCCTTCATCATGGTGCCCAAGGCCGTGGCGGTGCTGCTCGGCTTCACTCCCGAGGGTGCCTACAACCTGCAGGACGGCTCGCAGTACCTCAACTTCGTCCTCAAGTTCATCGTCGCCTTCGGGTGCGCGTTCCTGCTCCCGGTGTTCCTCGTCGCGCTCAACCTCGTCGGCGTGCTCCGGGCGCAGGCCATGCTCAAGGGCTGGCGCCCGGCCGTCATGATCATCCTCGTCTTCGCGGCGATCATGACCCCGACGCCCGACGCCTACACCATGCTCTTCCTCGCCAGTCCCATGGTGCTGCTCTACTTCGCCTCGGTCGGGGTCGCCTTCCTGCTCGACCGGCGCAAGGAGGAGCACAAGCCCGACTGGTTGGACGTCCCCGACGACGAGGCCTCTGCCCTGTAGCGTTCGGGTGTGTCCCAGCGTGTCGCCCTGATCGTCAACCCCACCTCGGGGAAGGGCGTCGGCCGAGCGATGGGCGACGAGACGCGCCGGCTGCTCCTCGAGGCGGGTCATGACGTCGTCGACGTGTCGGGCAGCGACTACCAGCAGGCCCACACGCGGGCCCGCGAGGCCGTGGCCGACGGCGTCGGCACGGTGGTCGTCGTCGGGGGTGACGGCATGGTCCACCTCGGGGTCAACCTCTGCGCCGGCACGACGTCGCGCCTCGCCGTCGTCGCCGCCGGCACGGGCAACGACTTCGCTCGCAACCTCGGCCTACCCGTCCGTGACCCCCGCGGGGCGGTCGCGCTGCTCGCCGATGGCCGGACGCGCGAGATCGACCTCGGTCGCGTGACCCACGGCGTGGCGGGCGAGACGTGGTTCGGTGGCGTCCTCGGCGCCGGGTTCGACGCCGTCGTCAACGCGCGCGCGCAGCGCATGACCTGGCCGCGGGGGCAGATGCGCTACAACCTCGCGGTCATGCGTGAGCTCCCGGTCTTCCGACCCATCCCGTATGCCGTCGAGCTCGACGGTCACCGCCTCGAGACGCGGGCGATGCTCGTGGCCGTCGCCAACACGACGTCCTTCGGCGGGGGCATGCGCGTGTGTCCCGATGCCGACGTCACCGACGGTCTCTTCGACGTCATGATCGTCCACGCGCTGTCGATCCCGTCGTTCCTCCGGGTCTTCCCCAAGGTCTACTCCGGAACCCACACCACCCACCCGGCCGTCGAGATCCATCGCGCCCGGCGAGTTCGCTTGGAGGCGAGCGGTATCCACTCACAGGCAGATGGCGAGACCTTCGCCGACCTACCGATCGACGCCGAGGTCGTCCCCGGTGCCCTGCGCGTCGTGGCCCCGATGGAGGTGCCCGCGTGATCGCCACGTGGCCGAGGCTCGCGGAGTTCGCCGCCCGTCTCGACTTCCCGCTCGACGACTTCCAGACCGAGGCCTGTCGGGCAGTCGAGGAGGGCCGTGGCGTCCTCGTGGCGGCTCCCACGGGAGCCGGCAAGACGATCGTCGGCGAGTTCGCGGTGCACCTGGCCCTCGCGACGGGACGCAAGGCGTTCTACACGACCCCGATCAAGGCCCTGTCCAACCAGAAGTACGCCGACCTCGTGCGCGTCCACGGCGCCGACCGGGTCGGCCTGCTGACCGGTGACGCCTCGATCAACGGCGAGGCCCCGATCGTCGTCATGACGACCGAGGTCCTGCGCAACATGATGTATGCGGGCTCGACGACCCTTCGCGGGCTCGGCTGGGTCGTCATGGACGAGGTCCACTACCTCGCCGACCGTTTCCGCGGGGCGGTGTGGGAGGAGGTCATCATCCACCTGCCTCCGGACGTCAGCGTCGTGTCGCTGTCGGCGACGGTGAGCAACGCCGAGGAGTTCGGCGCCTGGCTCGGGGAGGTGCGCGGCGACACCGAGGTCATCGTCTCGGAGCACCGTCCGGTGCCTCTGTGGCAGCACATGATGGTCGGCCAGACCCTCTTCGACCTCTTCGTCGAGGAGCGCGACGGCCGCGAGGACGACGAGCACTTCGTGGACGCACCGGGGCGCTACTCGGTGAGCGTCAACCCCGACCTCGTGCACGCCATCCGCGGCACTGAGGGTCGGGGCGCGTGGGACTCGCACTGGGTCAGCTCGCGCGGAGGTCGCGACAAGGGCCGTGCGCGCGGCAAGGGCGCGCGGGGCGGGTCCGGGGGCGGGGGGCGCGGCGGACGGGACGACTGGGCCGGGCGAGGTCGGCGCGGCGCCGACGCCCCGGCCGGACGCGGGCCCGGTGGCGGCGACGGCGGACGCGGCTTCGCCCGTGGTGGTCGTCCCGGTGGCGGGGCCACCCGCGCCGAGGTCATCGAGCGTCTCGAGCGCGAGGGACTGCTGCCGGCGATCACCTTCATCTTCAGCCGCGCGGGCTGCGACGGCGCTGTCGGGCAGCTGCTGTCGAGCGGCATGCGCCTCATCCCCGAGTCCGAGGGTGAGGCCAACCGTCGCCTCGTCGAGGAGCGCATCCAGGGCCTGGCCGAGGAGGACCTCTCGGTGCTCGGCTACTGGGACTTCGTCGACGGTCTCTCCCGTGGGTTCGCCGCCCACCACGCCGGCATGCTGCCGACCTTCCGCGAGATCGTCGAAGAGCTGTTCACCGCCGGCCGGGTCAGGGCCGTCTTCGCGACGGAGACCCTGGCCCTCGGCATCAACATGCCGGCGCGGACCGTCGTGCTCGAGAAGCTCGTGAAGTTCAACGGCGAGAACCACGTCGACATCTCGGCCGCCGAGTACACCCAGCTCACCGGACGTGCGGGTCGCCGCGGCATCGACATCGAAGGTCATGCCGTCGTCCTCTGGAACCGTGGCCTCGACCCTGCGGGGGTCGCGGGGCTCGCCTCGACGCGCACGTACCCACTGCGCTCGAGCTTCCGGCCGACCTACAACATGGCCGTCAACCTCGTGCGCCAGTTCGGCCGCGACAGCGCCCGCGAGATCCTCGAGACGTCCTTCGCGCAGTTCCAGGCCGACCGTGCCGTCGTGGGCTTCGTCCGCACGGTACGCCGCAACGAGGAGGCCCTTGCCGGCTACGCCGAGCACATGACGTGCCACCTCGGCGACTTCTCCGAGTACGCCGCGATCCGCAACGAGATCCGCGACGTCGAGAAGGAGGGGGCCAGGGCTCGGTCGGCGTCGATGCGTACGGCCGCGGCGATCTCCTTGGAGTCGCTGAAGATCGGTGACATCGTGCGCATCCCCGCCGGACGCCACAGCGGCCTGGCCGTCGTCGTCATGCCCAACCGCGGCGGCAAGGGGGAGTCGGCGTCGCCCGCCGTCGTCACCGAGGACCACCAGCTGCGCCGGCTGACCCTGCACGACGCGCCGACGCCCCTGGAGCCGCTCGGGTCGATGCGCGTGCCCAAGCAGTTCAACGCCCGCAACCCCAAGGCCCGTCGTGACCTGGCGGCGACCCTGCGCGCGACGATGCCGCACGACCCGCCGCCACGTCGCCGACCGGCCGACGGCGACCCGACGGACGACCGTGTCGACGAGCTGCGTCGGCAGATGAAGGCGCACCCGTGCCACCGCTGCCCCGACCGCGAGAACCACGCCCGTTGGGCTGAGCGCTGGTGGCGCCTCCGGCGTGAGACCGACGGCATCCAGCGCAAGATCGACGGCCGCACCAACTCCGTCGCCAAGACGTTCGACCGCATCTGCGAGCTGCTCGTCGAGATGGGCTACCTCGGCGTCGGCGGTCAGACGGTCACCGCTGACGGCGACCGCCTGCGCCAGCTCTACACCGAGAAGGACCTGCTCGCCGCCGAGTCGCTGCGCGAAGGGGTCTGGCGTCGTCTCGACCCACCGTCGCTGGCCGCCGTCGTCTCGACGCTCGTGCACGAGCCGCGACGGGAGGAGACCGGGCTCACCCCTCGCTGGCCCAACGACGACGTGCGCGAGGCGTACGACCGGATGATCCGGATCTGGTCCGACCTCGAGGACGCCGAGGGCGCCCTGACCCTCCCACGCACGGGTATGCCGGACGGTGGCCTCGCGTGGGCCATGCACCGGTGGGCGAGCGGGCAGCGCCTCGAGGACGTGCTGCGGGGGACCGACCTCGCGGCCGGGGACTTCGTGCGTCGGTGCAAGCAGGTCATCGACCTGCTGGGTCAGCTGACCGACGCGGCGGACCCTGAGCTGGCGACGACCGCGCGGCGGGCCAGTGACGGCGTCCTGCGCGGGGTCGTGGCGGCCGACCGGCTCGACTGAGGGCGGAGGCCCCGAGCCGCCTCCCGTGCAGCCGGACGATTGTCGTCGCGAGCACCCGGTCGGCTATGGTTGGGGCACCGGTCGACGTTTTTGGTGCTCGTGTCTTCACACGCTCGCAAGGAACGCCATTGCGAGCGCAACTGTTTCTTCAGGGTTTCTGGAAAGTGGTCGCGTCTCTGCCGACCGGGGGTCGCTGACAAGCAACGACTCACTTCCACCCAAAGGAGAAAAACATGGCACAGGGAACCGTCAAGTGGTTCAACTCGGAGAAGGGCTTCGGCTTCATCGCCCCGACCGAGGGTCCCGACGTCTTCGTCCACTACTCGGAGATCACGGGCAACGGCTACCGCAGCCTCGAGGAGAACCAGGCCGTCGAGTTCGACGTCGAGCAGGGCCCCAAGGGCCCGCAGGCGATGCGCGTCCGCGCTCTCTGATCGCTCGCTGATCTCGTCGGACCCACAGTCCGCACGACGAAGGCCGGTCCCCTCGGGGACCGGCCTTTCGTCATGCCGGGTTCGAGTCGTGCTGTGCCTGCCGGGCGCCTCCGAGGACCCCGAAACGGCCACGATCACCCGAGCTGGGCCCGAGGGCCACGCCGGAGTCGCGGCCGAACGTGGGGGTGAGCGTCGCGCTCAGGTGGTGCTCAGAGCCGGGTCACACGCTCGAACGGGCTGTTGACGCGGACCACGCCGGACTCGAACTTCAGGGTCACCGTGGCGGGGCTGCACGAGACGACGACACCGAGTCCGTGACGCAGGTGGGAGACCCGGTCTCCGACCGAGAACTCCTCGATGTCCGGCGCAGGGGCCGGCCTGAAGGGGCTGCTGGAGAGGTGGCGACGGCGGTCGGGCGTTCCATGGGTGGGCACCCTTCAGTATGCGCCTTTCCGGGGCCTGGTGGTGACCCGCGGGTAGCCCTCGGACGCTCAGGCGTGCGTCGGGCCGACCGAAAGGTGACCGTACCGTGACCGGTCGGACGGTCCGGTGCCGGTGCTCATGGTCAGTCGATCCCGAGGGCGGAGATGACCCGGTCGAAGGACGACGTGAGGCCGTGCTCGACGGCCAGGCGTGACATCAGGGCAGGGTCGGCCACGGCGCTTGGTGCGGCCAGGTCGACGTCGGGCACTGCGGCGTCCTTGGCCACGGCCACGACGCGTGGGGCGGCGTCGAGGTAGTCGCTGGCGGCCTCGAGTCGGGCGCGCTGGGCGCCCTTGATGGCGGGGTCGCCGTCAGCGATCGCGGCCCGGACGGCCTCGAGGGTGCCGTAGGTCGTGATGAGCTTGGCCGCGGTCTTCTCGCCGATGCCCGCGACGCCGGGCAGGCCGTCGCTCGTGTCGCCCCGCAGGACGGCCATGTCGCCGTAGGCGGGCCCGGTGGCCACGCCGTACTTCTCCGCCAGGAACGCCTCGTCGACGAGGTCGGGGGAGCGCACGCCGCCGCGGGCCGTGTAGACGACACGTACCTGGTTCGCGTCGTCGACGAGCTGGAAGAGGTCGCGGTCGCCCGTGACGATGTCGACGGGCATCCGGCCGCTGAACGCGGTGGCCAGCGTGCCGATGACGTCGTCGGCCTCGTAGCCGTCGACGCCGACCCGAGCGATGCCCAGCGCCGTCAGCGCGTCGACGATGATGGGTACCTGGACGCCGAGGGCCTCGGGCACGGTCTCGCCGGCGAGCTCGTCGGGCCCGGGCTCGGCGACGCGGTGGGCCTTGTAGGACGGGATGGCCTCGACTCGGAACGCCGGGCGCCAGTCGTTGTCCCAGCAGGCGACGAGGTGCGTCGGGCGACCTCGCTCGACGAGCGAGGCGATCATGTCGAGCAGTCCACGCACAGCGTTGGTCGGCACGCCGCTCGGCCCGATCACCTCGGGCACGCCGAAGAAAGCGCGGAAGTAGAGCGACGCTGAGTCGAGCAGGAGCATCCTGGGGGCTCGGGACGGCATACGCGAGAGGGTACCGGTCCCGGCGCCGAGCGCCGCGGCGACGGCGGTGCCGTAACGTCGACTCATGGGGCGAACGCGTCTCACCCGACTCCTCCTGGTCCTCGCCGGTCTGAGCATGCCTCTCCTGGCATGCTCGGCGGGCGACAGCACGACCCCCGCGGGCCCGTCCGCCACCGCCTCGACGTCGCCGGCCGCATCTCCCTCGGCGGTCGCCACGCAGACTCACGTCGGCGACTGGCAGATCGTCGCCTTGGGTGACTCCGTTCCCTACGGAAGTGCCTGTGACTGCTCGCCGTACCCTGCGCTGACCGGCGCCGAGCTGAAGGATGTCTCCGGCACAGAGACCCTGACCACGAACGACTCGATCCCCGGCTACAGGACGTCGGACGTCCTCGAGCAGCTGCGGTCGGACGAGACGGTCAGGTCGCACGTCCGCACGGCCGACGTCCTGCTGCTGGAGGTCGGCGCCAACGACGTCCTCTACAGCCCGACCTGCGGGTACGACGCGCACTGCTACGACGGCGCCGTCTCGGCGATGAGCGGTCGGCTGCAGGAGATCGCCGCCAGCATCCAGGAGCTGACGGCGGGGCGGCCCGTGCTGGTCGTGCTGCTGGACTACTGGAGCGTCTGGCTCGGAGGACAGTACGCGGCCGCAAAGGGCCAGGCCTACGTCGACACGGCGGCGTATGTCACCGACCAGGTCAACTCGGTGGTCGCGTCCCGCGCCGCAGCCTCGACATGGCGGTACGTAGACCTCCGCGCGGCGTTCAAGGGCCCGACGTACGCCTACGACGAGACGCACTACCTCGCCCCGGACGGCGACCACCCGAACGCCGCGGGACACGGACGGATCGCGGAAGCCACCGTCGCCGTCATCCGCGCGCCTCTTCACCCCTAGGACGTCCGCGCGAGCCGTCGTCCACTGCACTAACCTTCGGGCCATGGAAGATCTCGACCGCCGGCTCGTCGGCCTGCTGCTCACGGACGGCAGGATGAGCTACACGGACCTCGGCAGGGCGACGGGCCTGTCGACGTCGGCGGTGCACCAGCGGGTCCGGCGCCTCGAGGAACGGGGCGTCGTCACCGGCTACACCGCGCAGGTCTCACCCGACGCGCTCGGGCTTCCGCTCACGGCACTCATCTCGGTGACGCCCTTCGACCCGAGCGATCCCGACGACGTGCCCGAGCGGCTGCGCCACATCACCGAGATCGAGGACTGCCACTCGGTCGCCGGCGTCGAGAGCTACATCCTCAAGGTGCGGGTGCAGACGCCGGCCGACCTCGAGGACCTGCTGGCGCGCATCCGCTCAGCCGCGAGCGTCTCGACCCGCACGACCGTGGTGCTCTCGACGCCGTGGGAGGGCCGCAGCGCCTCGGCCGAGCCCCGCGAGACCGACTGAGCCCCGAGTCAGCCGGTCGGACGGGTCCGTGTTCACGCCGCCGCGCACGATGGCGACGCTCTCGTCCGCGGCAGGGTGGTGGCCGGGTCCGGTTCAGCACGGAGGGGCGTTCAGAGCTGCTCGATCGGCTCGAGGGCCGGGGAGCCCACGACGACGCTGACGTCGGCGAGACCGCGCCGTCGCGTCGCCAGGCTCCGATGCCACCACCAGAGCCCGAGTGCGGCAAGCGTCATGGAGCCTGCCACGACGGCGAGGGTCGTCAGTGAGCCGCTCACGAGCGGTGAGACCGCCCCGGCCACGAGCGCGTTGACGCACGTGCTGAGGAAGGACTGGAACGAGGAGACGGCGCCACGCTCCCGCGGCCGCAGGTCGAGCAGCGCGATCGTGAGGATCGGGAAGACGAGGGACACGCCGAGCGAGGCGGCGGCCACGGGAACGACGGTCCACGGCAGCGTGGGCTCGTCGACGAGCGCCTGGTAGGCGACCGCGAACACGCCGCCGGCGAGGGCCACGAGGAAGCCGGCGAGGACGAAGGCCCCCTGTCGCACGCGACCGGCCAGGCGCCCCGTGAGGAACGAGCCGATCATCATGGTGACGACGAGCGGGACGAAGAGCACGCCGAAGTCGCGCTCGCCGAGCCCCAGGTGGTCGACGACGATGGCGGGCGCCGAGGAGATGTAGAGGAAGAGGGCGCCGAAGTTGAGGGCGATGGCGGCGCTGAGGCGCAGCACCGCGCCGTCGCCCGCGGCGGACGTGAACGACGTGAGCAACGGCCGCGGCCGGAACGGGACCCGCTCAGCGGCCGGGTGCGTCTCGGGCAGCGACGTCAGCGTCAGCACGACGAGGAGCACTCCGTAGCCCGCGAGCACCCAGAAGATCGTGCGCCACGACCCCCAGCCGAGGATGGCGCCGCCGACGATCGGCGCGAGCGCCGGGGCGATGGCGAAGATCATCGAGATGTGGCTCATGAACCGCTGGGCGTGCGCCCCGTCGAAGAGGTCGCGCACCACCGTGCGCCCGACGATCATCCCGGCGCCGGCGACGAGGCCCTGGGCGCCGCGGGCGCACAGCAGGAGCGGCATGCTCGGCGCCAGCGCGCACAGGGCGCTGGTGACGGCATACAGCGCGCAGCCGGCGAGGATGACGGGACGACGACCGAGGGCATCGGACAGTGACCCGTGGAAGAGGCTCGCGACCGCGAAGGCGACGAGGTAGACGCTGACGGTCTGCTGCATCGCGACCTTGTCGACGCCGAGGTCGCGGGTCATCACCTCGAACGCCGGGAAGATCGCGTCGATCGTGAACGGCCCGACCATCGTCAGCGCCGCGAGGACGAGGACGAGCTGCAGCTGCGGCACGCGCGCTCGCGCCGGGGCGTCGCGGGACGCCTCGTGGGTCAGCGTCATGCGCGACCGATCCGGGCACGACGGGCTCGGGTGACCGACGCGAGGTCCTCGGGCGCCAGGCCGATGTCGAAGCCGCGTCGGCCGCCGGAGACGTAGACCGTCCCGAAGCCGTATGCCGTCTCGTCGAGGACCGTGGGCAGCGCGCGCTTCTGCCCCACCGGGGAGATGCCGCCGACGACGTAGCCCGTGCTGCGCTCGGCCGCTGCGGGGTCGGCCATCGTCACGCTCTTGACGCCGAGCGCCGCGGCGACGGCCTTGAGGTCGAGCTGGCCGTCGACGGGCACGACGCCCACCGCCAGTGTCGCGCCGGTGTCGACGAGCAGGGTCTTGAAGACGCGCGAGGGCTCGACGCCGAGCGAAGCCGCCGCCTCGAGGCCGTAGCTCGCCGCCGCGGGGTCGTGCTCGTAGGGGTGGCGGGAGTACGGGATGCCGGCGCGGTCGAGGGCGACGGTGGCCGGTGTCGACGGACCGTCGGCCGGGCGCTGCCTGGCCATCAGGCGTCGCCGACGGACGCGAGCCCGTCCCAGATCGTCGTGACGACGAGGTCGGTGGCCTCGTCCGCCGTCGTGCCCGGGTGCGTGCTGCGCCAGACCGCGAGGCGCTCGCAGCCGCCGATGAGGATCTCGGCCATGACGGTGACCCGGCGCGCCTCGAGGGGCTCGAACGCCGGCAGCGTCCGCAGGCCCTCGGCGAACGCCTTGGCGGTCTGCTGGCGGATGCGTTCGACGGACGCCGAGGCCTCGCCGATGAGGGCTCCCTCGGTGCGCAGCAGCGCGAACGCCTGGTCGTGCTCGTCGATGAAGGAGAAGAACGCGTGCACGACACCACGCACCCGGTCGCGGGCCGGTGCGGCCGGCTGGGCCACCCACGAGTCGATGAGGGCGGCGAGCAGCTGCCCACGGGCCCGCTCGATCGTCGCCGCCAGCAGGCCCTCCTTCGACCCGAAGTAGTCGTAGATGAGGGGTTTGGTGACGCCGACGAGCTCGGCGATCTCGTCCATCGTGGCGGCCTGGATGCCACGGGCCGAGAAGACCTGCTCGGCCACCGCCAGCATCTGCGCCTCCCGCTCGGCGCGAGGCATGCGGACGCGGGTGCCGGGGGAGCGGGAAGTCACCGGCGCAGTCTACGGGTGCCCTCGCGCGGCTCCATGACGCAGAACTCGTTGCCGTCGGGGTCGGCGAGGGGGACCCCGCAGGCGTCCCCGTGGCCGGCGTCGAGCCGCGTGGCCCCGAGCGAGAGGAGGCGCTCGACCTCGGCGCCGAGGTCGTCGCGTGTCGTCGGGCTCACGTGGAGGTGCATGACGTTGCGCCCCGACCTCGGACGCACGGGCGGCCCTCCCCAGGCGATCTTCGCGCCGCCGCGGGGCGACTGGATGGCCGTCTCCCCGTCGTGGTCCCAGACGAGCGGCCAGTCCAGGGCCAGGCTCCAGAAGAGGCCGACCTCGCGGGTGCCGTCGCAGGCGAGCTCCCCGAGGAACGCGGTGTCGGCGAGGAAGGTGTTGCCCGCCTCGATGACGCAGAGCTCGTTGCCCTCCGGGTCCGCGAGCACGATGTGCCCCTCCTCCGGTGTCTGGCCGATGTCGAGGTGTCTGGCCCCGAGCCGCAGGGCCCGGTCGACCGTCGACTGCTGCTGCTCGGGCGTGGTGCTGGTCAGGTGCAGGTGGATCTGGTGGGGCGCGGTCCTGCGCTGACGCCCCGGCAGGAACCGAATCGAGATCTCCGGGTCCTCACCCGCGAGCACGACGCCGTCGGCGTCGGTCTCCCGCTCCAGCAGGCCCGCCCAGAAGGCTGCGAGGCGGAGCGGGTCCGACGCGTCGATGCAGAGCTCGATGAGGTTGCTGGTCATCGGGCGCTCGTCTCCGCTCGGTCGACACACGTGGACGCGAGCCACGCTAGGTGGCGACGGGTCAGGGTGACAACGCAGTTCTCGGTCCGGACCCGGGACGACGTGTGGCCCGGGACCGCGACGGTCCCGGGCTGCACGGCATACGTGCTCGTGCGCGGTGTCAGACGAGCAGCTGCGACTCGGCGGCGGCGCGGCTCGTCGCAGCCTGCTCGGTCGCCTCGGCGAGAACCGACTCGTGGTCGACCGACTGGTGCCACCACTGCTGGCCGGCCTCGGGCAGCGTGTAGATCGGGTCGTAGTAGACGTACTCGCGCGACATCGCCTCGGTGTCGTCGCCCTCGATCGACGTGCGGTAGTTCTTGCGCCAGTAGGAGATGCCGCGCTCGGTGTCGTACTCCTCGACCTGGTGCACCCAGCGCTTGCCGACGAAGGGCACGTCACAGACGATGCGCGGGGTCGAGAAGCCGGGGAGGTAGCCCATCATCGAGTGCTGGAGGTGCTGGGCCTCGGCGAGCGAGAGCCGCCAGTGCTCGGCGAAGGGGATCATGTCGCACATGTAGAAGTAGTACGGCGTGATCTGGGCGCCGTCGGCGAGCCCGAAGCACAGGTCGAGCAGCTGCTCGGTGGTGTCGTTGACGCCGCGCATCAGCACACCCTGGTTGCGCACGTCGCGGACGCCGGCGTCGAGCATGGCCTTCGAGGCGCGGGCGACGGACGGGGTCAGCGACTGGGCGTTGTTGACGTGCGTGTGGATCGCGAGCGAGACGCCGCGCGAGCGGGCCTTGGCCGAGACGCGGGCCACGCCCTCGACGACGTCCTCGGCGAACCAGTGCTGCGGCAGCCCCATGAGGGCCTTCGTCGCGAGTCGGATGTCGCGGATGTTCTCGATGTCGAGGAGCTGGTCGATGAACGCCTCGAGGTTCTTCCACGGCATGTTGGCGACGTCGCCACCGGAGACGACGACGTCACGCACGACGGGCGACGTGCGGAGGTAGTCGAGCATCGCGGCGTAGCGGTCGACCGGCTTGAGGTCGAACTTCAGCTTGGCGACCTGCGGCGTCGAGTTGCCGACGAGGTCCATGCGGGTGCAGTGGCCGCAGTACTGCGGGCAGGTGGGCAGCAGCTCGGCGAGCACCTTGGTGGGGTAGCGGTGCGTCAGCCCCTCGGCGACCCACATGTCGTGCTCGTGCAGCGAGTCGCGCGACGCGTGCGGGTGTGACGGCCAGTCGGTGCGGCGGTCGGAGAAGACCGGCAGCATGTAGTTGCGGATCGGGTCGGCGTAGAAGGCCTCGGTGAAGTCGTGCCCGGCCGACGGCATCGGCGAGTCCGTCGACGGGACCATCGTGTTGAGCATCTGCGGCGGGACGAGCATCGACATCGTCGCCCGCTCGCTCTGGTCCTTGGCGAGGTCGTCGTAGAAGCGGTCGTCGAGCAGGTCACCCATGAGGGCTCGCAACTGCTTGATGTTCCTGACACAGTTGACCCGCTGCCACTGTGCGCTGTCCCAGTCGGCCTGGGTGATGCTCGCCCAGCCCGGGAAACGCGTCCAGTCGGGCTCGACGAGCTCGCGTCGCCGGTACGCGTAGGGCTGCTCAACCTTGCTCATGCGGAGAACAGTAACGGCAGGGACGGTCTCGCTCAAACACGTCCAGCTCACGAAATTGTGAAGATACCGCCGACGTGCCCCTATGCTGACGCAAGATCTCCGGTTTCCGTCCGTACATACAGAAGGATTTGTGAACGTGTCAGACCCGACGTCGGCCGCCCCGGATCGCACGGACGCCGCCCGCGTGTCGTCGCCCGTCGGCCTGCACCGTGTGCTCGAGCCCACCGGCGACGCCATCACCCTCCCGCAGGCGGCGCGGCGACTCGACGCCAGCCCGAAGCTGTGGCCCGACGAGGTCCGGATCGCGGTCGAGACGCTCAACCTCGACGCGGCGTCCTACCGGCAGCTCGCCGAGAAGCACGGCACCGACGGCACCGTCGACGGGGGAGCCGTGCGCGCCGAGGTCCTCGACATCGTCGCGACGCGCGGCAAGATGCAGAACCCCGTGACCGGCTCGGGCGGGATGCTCATCGGCACGGTCGAGGAGGTCGGACCGGACAGCACGCTCGGTCTCGCGGTCGGCGACCGCGTCGCGACCCTCGTTTCGCTGTCCCTGACCCCGCTCGCCATCACCGACGGCCTGGCCCGCTGGGACGGCCTCTCCGAGCAGGTGCCGGCCGAAGGCCACGCGATCCTCTTCGGCCGCAGCATCGCGGCCACCCTGCCCACCGACCTCGACCCGCACCTGGCGCTCATGGTCATGGACGTGTGCGGCGCGCCGGCGCTCGTCGAGCGCGTCGTGGGGGAGTATGCCGCCCGCGGCGTCGCGCCGACGGTGGCGGTCCTCGGCGGGGCCGGCAAGTCCGGCTCGCTCTCGCTGGCGGCCGCTCGCGCCGCCGGCGCCGGTCGGACCATCGGCGTCGTCCCGGTCGAGCGCGAGCGCACGGTTCTCGAGGGGAGCGGCCTCGCCGACGCCGTCGTCCTCGCCGACGCGCGGTCGCCGCTCGGCCTGGCGGCAGCCGTCGAGTCCGCCGGGGGACCGGCCGACGTCACCGTGGTCTGCGTCGACGTGCCCGGCTGCGAGCAGCCCGCGATCCTCGCGACCGCGCAGGGCGGCACCATCATCTTCTTCAGCATGGCCACGAACTTCGCCGCGGCCGCCCTCGGGGCCGAGGGCCTCGCCGCCGACGTGCGGATGCTCGTCGGCAACGGCTACGTCCCCGGCCACGCCGAGACGGCGCTGCGCCTCCTCCGGGACGTCCCGGCCGTGCGGGCGCTCTTCGAGGGCCGCCTCGCCACCGAGAAGGCAGGATCTGACGCATGACCCGCCCCAACGCCATGCTCGAGCTCGACCCGGCCGTCGTGCGCCGGGCCCGCTCGCTCGCCCGCAAGGCAGCCGCCCCCGTCGTGAAGATCGCGCGCAGCCACACCACGGTGTCAGTGGAGCGCGCGACCCTGCGCCTGGCCGGTCTGGCCGGCGCGGACCACGAGCGCGTGCCGTGGGTCAACCACCTCGTGACGGCGGTCCGCGACGAGGTCGGCCTCGAACACGGCGTCACGACCCCGGTCTACGACGCCCTGCTCCGCGGCGAGGCGCCCGACCTGACCAGGCTCGCCCAGAAGGCGGCGAGCGGCAACGTCTCCTTCCGCCTGCCCTCGGGGCGCGAGGCCACGGCGGCCCGCAGCGCCGCCGCCAAGGGGGTCGGTGTGGGTCTGCGCACCATCGACCGCTCGCGCGCCACGCGTGACCGTCTCATCAAGCGTCACGGCGACCCGAGGACCAAGCCGTGGATCTACCTCATCGTCGCGACCGGCGACATCTACGAGGACATCCCGCAGGCCCAGGCGGCCGCGCGTGAGGGCGCCGACATCATCGCCGTCATCCGCTCGACCGGTCAGTCGCTCCTCGACTACGTGCCTGAAGGCGCGACCCGCGAAGGTTTCGCCGGGACGTACGCGACGCAGGAGAACTTCCGCCTCATGCGCGCGGCGCTCGACGACGTGAGCAAGGAGCTCGGTCGCTACGTCCGGCTGACGAACTACGCCTCGGGCCTGTGCATGCCCGAGATCGCGGCCCTCGCCGGCATGGAGCGTCTCGACATGATGCTCAACGACTCGATGTACGGCATCCTCTTCCGCGACATCAACCCGATCCGCACCTTCGTCGACCAGCGCTTCTCGCGGCAGGTCCACGCCCGTGCCGGGATCATCATCAACACGGGCGAGGACAACTACCTCACGACCGCCGACGCGGTCGAGGCCGCCCACACGGTCACGGTGAGCCAGCTGCTCAACGAGCGCTTCGCCAAGGAGGCCGGCCTCGAGGACTGGCAGCTGGGCCTGGGCCACGCCTTCGAGATCAACCCCGAGATCCCCGACAGCTTCCGGATGGAGCTCGCCCACGCGATGCTCGCCCGACAGCTCTTCCCGGACGCGCCGCTGAAGTGGATGCCGCCGACGAAGCACATGACGGGCGATGTCTTCCGCGGCTACCTGCTCGACGGCTTCTTCAACCTCGTCGGGGCCATGACCGGTCAGGGCATCCTGCTCGTCGGCATGATGACCGAGGCCGTCGTGACGCCGTTCCTCTCCGACCGCGACCTCGCGCTGCAGAACGTCCGCTACGTCATGAACGCCGCGAGCGGACTGACCGAGGACTTCCACCCGCCGCGCGACGGCTACATCCAGACCCGCGCGCGCCAGGTGCTCTCCGAGGCCGTCGACCTGCTCGACCGCATCGTCACCGACACCGACGCCGCCGGCGACGCGCCGCTCCTCGCGGCCATCGCCGACGGCACCTTCGGACTCATGAAGCGACCGGCGACGGGGGGCAAGGGTCTCGACGGGGTCAGCGAGCGCGCCGACGACTACGACAACCCGGCGACCACGGCCCTCGACGCATGGACCCCTCCGGCGAAGGAGACCGGCCGATGAGCGCCGCGAAGCAGCAGCCCGAGCAGGCAGCCACGTCCTCGGCCCCGCAGGGAAACATCATCCGGCCCTACGGCGACACGACCGGCGACGGCATGGTGCAGATGTCGTTCACCCTGCCGCTGCCGCACGACAAGAAGGCCGAGGGCGCCGCGCTCCAGCTCGCCCGGAAGATGGGCCTCGACCCGGCGCTGCTCGTGCACGCGAAGGCGATGGGTCCCGACTTCACCTTCTTCGTCGTCTACGGCAGCTCGACGCACCTCGTCAACCTCGACGACGTCCACGTCGTCGAGCGCGAGTACCCCCTGCTGTCCGCCAAGGACGCCAACCTGACGATCAAGAAGCAGCTGCGCCGCAAGCTCGTCGTCGTCGGTGCCTGCATCGGCACCGACGCCCACACCGTCGGCATCGACGCGATCCTCAACATCAAGGGCTTCGCGGGCGAGAAGGGCCTCGAGTACTACCGCGAGATCAAGGTCGTCAACCTCGGCGCCCAGGTGCTCGTGCCCGAGCTCGTGGCCCGGGCCCGCGCCGAGAAGGCCGACGCCGTCCTCGTCAGCCAGGTCGTCACCCAGAAGGACGCCCACATCCACAACACGACCCAGATGTCCGCGGCCTTCCGCGAGGCCTACCCGGCCGGGCAGGTGCCGATCCTCATCGCCGGCGGACCGCGCTTCGAGGACGGCTCCGAGAAGGCCCTGGGCGTCGACCGGATCTTCGGCCGGGGCACGACCCCGGGCGAGGTCGCCAGCTACCTGGTCCACGAGATCAGCCTCCGGAAGGGAAAGAAGCCATGAGCGAGACCACCACCGACCCCACGGCGCCCGAGCCCCTCTCGGCCACCGCGCCCACGACGCCGGCCACGGCCTCGGCCACTCCGGCGAAGCTGACCCGTGCGAAGGTCGGGCTGCGCATCACGCACCGCCGTTACGTGCCCTACGGTCACGCCCACTACGCCGGCAACCTCGTCGACGGCGCCTACTCGATGGCGGCCTTCGGCGACGTGGCCACCGAGATGTGCATCGTCACCGACGGTGACGAGGGCCTCTTCGCCTCGTACAGCGACGTCCAGTTCCGTTCGCGGATCACGGCCGGCGACGTCATCGAGATCTCGGCCGAGATCGTCCGCGTCGGCACCCGCTCCCGGGAGATGGACTTCGAGGTGCGCGTCGTCGGGCGTGGCAACCAGGAGCGCGGGGAGTCGGCGGCCGAGATGCTCGACCCGCCGATCGTCGCCACGACCGCTCGTGGCGTCGTCGTCGTGCCCTGAGCGCTGACGTCCCGGCCGCACGGCATACGGTGAACCCCGTGCGGCGTCTCCTCCTGTCCCTGCTCGGCGGCGGACTGCTCTGCCTCGCGTTCCCGACCTACGACGTCTGGGTGGCCGCACCGGTGGCCCTCGCGCTGTGGGCGTGGGCCTGGGCCGGCTCCGGGGGCCGTCGAGGCTTCCTGCTCGGTCTCGCCGGAGGGCTCGTCTTCTTCGTGCCGACGCTCAGCTGGTCGGGCATCTACGTCGGCGCGCTGCCGTGGCTCGCCCTCGCGACGCTGCAGGCCCTCTTCGTCGGCGTGGCCGGCGGACTCTACGGCTGGCTGAGCCGCCGGGGGAGTGTCCGCCCGTTGGCGTTCGCGCTCGTGTGGGTCGTGGCCGAGGGCTTCCGGGCCCGCGCCCCCTACGGCGGCTTTCCCTGGCTCAAGCTGGCCTTCGGACAGGCCGACTCGCCGTTCGGTCGGCTCGTGGCACTCGGTGGCGCGCCGTTCGTCGGCTTCGTCATCGCGCTCAGCGGTGGCCTGCTCGCGCTCGCCGCCCAGCACGCGCTGTCGGCGGTTGCCGAGCGCCGGGGGAGCGGCGCCACCACCCCGCCGCGATCGCGTATGCCGTCCCGTCGCCTCGCCCTGCCCGCCGTGGGAGCGCTCGTGCTCGGCCTCGTGGGGCTGGTGGTCCCGTTGCCGACCGACGGCCCGACCGCCCAGTTCCTCGGCGTCCAGGGCAACGTGGCGCGGCCCGGTCTCGACTTCAACGCCGAGCGCCGCCAGGTCCTCGACAACCACGTCGCGGCGACGCTCAAGGCACAGGACGACGTCGACGCCGGGCGCGCTCCGGCCCCGGACCTCGTCGTCTGGCCCGAGAACGCCTCGGACATCGACCCGCTGCGCAACGCCGACGCCAAGGACCTCATCCTCGAGACCGTCGACGCGCTGAAGCGACCCCTCATCGTCGGGGGCCTGCTCGAGGAGCCCGTCGGGTTCGTCTCCAACGTGGCCCTGCTCTTCGAGCCCGGAAAGGGCAACACCGACCGCTACGTCAAGCGCCACCCGGTGCCGTTCGCCGAGTACATCCCGAACCGGTCCTTCTGGCGGAACTTCAGCGCGGAGGTCGACCTCGTCACGCGCGACTTCGTCCAGGGCCCCGCGCCCGGCGTCTTCCGCGTCACGACGGCCTCGGGCCAGCAGATCCGGGCCGGCCTCGCCATCTGCTTCGAGGTGGCCTACGACGACATCATGCGCGACGCCGTGCAGACCGGCGCCAACGTCCTCGTGGTCCAGACGAACAACGCGACCTTCGGCTACACCGCCGAGTCGCCCCAGCAGCTGGCCATCAGCCGACTGCGAGCCATAGAGTTCGGCCGCTCCGTCGTGCACGTGTCGACGGTCGGCCAGAGCGCCCTGATCACGCCCGACGGAACCGCCCACAAGGTGACGTCGTTGTTCACACAGGCGGTGGTCAGAGGAGCACTACCCTTGCGGGACGCCACGACGCTGGCGACCCGGGTGGGGGAGGCCCCCGAGTGGGTCGCCGCCGCCGCACTGCTGACGATGCTCGCCCTGGGTCTTCGCAGCGGCCGCCCGGCAGCGCCGGAGACAACGAAGGAAGAGGATGACGACGACGCAGCGTGAGCCGGTGACCCGAGTGGCCGTGCTCATCCCGACGTACAACGAGCGGGACAACCTGCCCGGCATCGTCGCGCGGGTGCGCGCGAACGTGCCCGCCGCCGACGTCTTCGTGCTCGACGACGGATCTCCCGACGGCACCGGACAGGTCGCCGACGACCTCGCGTCCTCGGACCCGCAGGTCCACGTCGTGCACCGCTCCGCCAAGGAGGGCCTCGGCAAGGCCTACCTCGCCGGCTTCGCCATCGTCCTCGAGCGCGGCTACGACGCCGCCGTCGAGATGGACGCCGACGGCTCGCACCTCCCCGAGCAACTCCCGTCGCTGTTGGCCGCGCTCGGCGAGGCAGACCTCGTCATCGGCGCACGGTGGGTCAAGGGCGGCGAGGTGCGCAACTGGCCGGCTCGCCGCAAGGTGCTCTCGGTCGGTGCGAACCTCTACACCAAGGTGCTGCTCGGGATGACGGTCAACGACGCGACAGCGGGCTACCGCGTCTACCGCGCGAGCGCGCTGCGGACCATGGGGCTTCAGGGCGTCGAGTCGCAGGGCTACTGCTTCCAGATCGACCTGACGCTGCGTGCCGTGCGCGCCGGGCTCACCGTCGTCGAGGTGCCGATCACGTTCGTCGAGCGCGAGGTCGGCGTGTCGAAGATGGGCCAGGACATCGTGCGTGAGGCGCTGACCAGCGTCACGAGGTGGGGCATCGAGCACCGCGTGGGCCAGCTGCGCTCCGTCGCCGGCCGGGTGCGTGGGCACGAGCCTGTCGGGGACCAGTCGTGAGCGGCCCCACCGGTCCCACTGGCTCGTCTCGCGGTCCGTCACGGGCCAGACGAGTGCGCCTGACGCGTCTGGCGGTCGTCGCGCTGCTGCTCCTGCCGGTCATCGAGATCGTCGTCATCGTCGCCGTCGGCCAGGCCATCGGCGGCTGGCCGACGTTCCTGCTGCTCGTCGCGACCTCGCTCCTCGGGGCGTGGCTGATCCGTCGCGAGGGCGGCCGGGCCTGGCGCGCGCTCGACCAGGCCGTGCGCAGTGGCCGGATGCCGGCCCGCGAGATCGCTGACGGCGTCGTCGTGCTCGTCGGCGGCAGCCTGCTCGTCCTGCCGGGTTTCGTCACCGACGTGCTCGGCCTCGTCCTCGTGCTCCCGTTCACGCGGCCCGTCGCGCGCAGCATGCTCGCTGCCGTCATCTCACGCCGCCTGCTCGCCCAGACCGAGCGCTTCGCCGGGCCCACGGTGGCCGGACAGCCCGCGACGCCCGCCTGGGAGCAGGAGCAGACACCCCAAGGACCGCAGCGCTCGTCGACGAGCGACGAGGTCGTCGAGGGCGAGATCATCGACGACGAGGACTGAGCCCCGCGCTCGTCCCTCTGCGTCCCGGGTTCGAGGTGGTGACGGCACGCACCTCGCTGTCGCGATCACCTAGAGCCGGGACGACGGCATCGTGGGGTCGGGTTCAGAGCCTGCGGGCATGCGAAAAGCCCGCCTCCACGATCGTGGTGGCCGGGCTCAGAGCGTGCGGGCATGCGAGAAGCCCGCCTCCACGATCGTGGTGGTCGGGCTCAGAGCGTGCGGGCATGCGAAAAGCCCGCCTCCACGATCGTGGTGGCCGGGCTCAGAGCGTGCGGGTACGCGAGAAGCCCGCCTCCACGATCGTGGTGGCCGGGCTCAGAGCCTGCGGGCATGCGAAAAGCCCGCCTCCACGAACGGGGCGGGCTTCTCGGTGGTGCGCTCTGGGGAGGTCAGGCGGTCTTGCGGCGTCGCGGCTTCTCGCCACGCGACTCACGCAGGAGCGTCAGCCGCTCCTCGAGGAGCTCCTCCAGCTCGGGGATGGAACGACGCTCGAGGAGCATGTCCCAGTGCGTGCGCTGGTGCTTGACCGGCTTGGCCTCCGGCTCGGGTCCGCCGCCCTGCAGCTTCGCGTCGAGTCCGCAGCGGCACTCCCACGTGGGAGGCACGTCGGCCTCGATCGAGAACGGGAGCTCGGTGCGGTGACCGTCGGCGCAGACGTAGACGGTGAGCTGACGCTCACTCGGGACGACGTTCTCGTCGGACTCCATGCTCCTCGCGCCGAGGTTGGAACCGCGTAGTGCTCGATCGGCCATGTGGACCCCTCCAAGACTTATGCCCTTGTGACACCTCGCTGGTGTCTTACCCTCACAGACGCTTGAACGAGCGGAACGGTTGACTTGTTCCCCGGCGGGCGGCGAAGTGTAGGCGTTTCTCAGATGACGGCGGGAACCGGGTTGCCGGCCTGCACGATGCCCTCACGCATCCGCACCTTCGACAGGAGCACGCCGCCGATCGCGAAGAAGACGATGAGCGCGATGATCGCCCAGCGGTAGCTGAGGGTGAACTGGTAGACGAGGCCGAAGATGAGCGTCCCGAACCAGCTCGTACCGCGCTCCATGGCCTGGTAGAGGCTGAAGTACTCCGCCTCGCGGCCGCGGGGGATGAGCTGGCTGTACAGCGACCGCGACAGGGCCTGCGTGCCGCCGAGCACGAGGCCGATGAGCAGGGCGAGCGCGAGGAAGATGACGAGCGACTTCGACGGCAGGAGGAAGGCGAAGACGACGACGACCGTCCAGAGTCCGATCCCGTAGAGGATCGTGCGCCACGCCCCGATCGAGGCGGCCACCCGGCCGAAGAGCCGCGCGCCGGCGAACGCGACGAACTGCACGAAGAGGAACACGCCGAGCACGGTCGTCTCGGAGAAGCCGAGCTCCTTGGAGCCGTAGACGCTCGAGCTGCCGATGACCGTCTGGATGCCGTCGTTGAAGAAGAGGTAGGCGACGAGGAACAGCTTCGTCTGCGGGTAGTTGGCGAGGTCGCGGAAGGTGCTGCGCAGCTGCGCGATGCTGCCGCGGACGATGCCGGCCGAGCGCTCGACGGGGGTCTCGACCGTGCCGGTCAGGTGGCGCAGTCCTAGGTACGGGATGATCGTGAAGCCAGCCCACCAGAGACCCGCGGACAGGATGCTGATGCGTGTGGACAGGGCTCGGTCGAGCCCGAGGTCCTCGTGGAAGAAGTCGAGGGCGAAGTTGAGCGCGAGCAGGATGCCGCCGCCGAGGTAGCCGAACGCCCAGCCCTTCGAGGAGACCCGGTCGCGTTCGTTCTCGTTGGCGATCCGGCACAGGATCGAGTCGTAGATCACGAGCGAGGACCCGAGGCAGATGCCGGCCACGACGACGAGGACGGCGCCCAGCTGCCAGTTCGTGCCGGCGACGAAGAACATGAGGCTCGCCGCCAGGGCGCCCGCCCACGCGAAGCCGGCAAAGAGCCGGGTCGGTCGGGGACTGCGGTCGGCGATGGCGCCGATGAAGATGAGGACGATCGCCGACAGGATCGTCGTGAAGGTCACGGTGAAGAACCACAGCGAGCCCGGCGCCACCGGGATGCCGAGCACCGAGAGGTTCGTCGTGCAGTCCTGGCCGTCCGGCAGCCCGGGGCAGGCCGCCTGCTCCGCGACGGACGTGAGGTACGGGCTCATGAGCACCGTCGCCGTGGTCGTGACGTAGGCCGAGTTGGCCCAGTCGTACCAGTACCAGGCCCGCTGCTCCCGGGTCTCCGGTCGCGCGGCGTTGACGACGACGTTCGACATGCGAGGACTGTCCCACACGGGGCAGCGCAGGGCAGGGGGAGAGGCCGAAACACGCCGCAGCGTCGGGCGCCCGGGGTCAGCGGACGGCATACGCCCTCTCAGCGGTCGACGTCGCGGGCGTCAGGAGGTCGTCACGCGCTGGCACAGACGTCGTTCGTCATCGACGACACGGCCCTGACGCCCACCTGAGCCCCTGGCTCCCTCCACCTCCCCTGCTCAGTCGGTGGCAGGGGAGGGGAGGGGGCGCTGCTGGACGTCGGGTGTCGTCGTCAGCAGCTCCCACGCCAGACCGTGGGCGAGCACGACGAGGCAGACGACGGCGAGGGCGGCCGTCTGCAGCCCACTGAGACCGACCGCACCGCCCAGCTCGGGCGCAGCGGCGACCAGGACGATGACGGCGTAGAGCACGGCGACCACCCAGCGGTGCCGCCGGAAGGGGCCCCGGAGTCCCGAGCCGTCCGACCCGAGGGGGCCGCGGTCGGCGCGGACGAGCCGCAGGGTCGACCAGGCACCGACGAGGGAGACGAGCCCGAAGGTGGAGCGCCAGAGCCAGGGCTGGGTGGGTGCGACCTGCGCGAAGAGGCCCATGAGGCCGGGAAGCAGGAAGGTGAGGTAGACCCCGCCCACGAGCCGACGGGTCTCCTCATCGGCGAGCAGCTCACGCCGGCGGTCCAGGGCGGACCACCAGAGCCCGACGAGCGTGAAGCACGTGGCCGAGACGACGGCATAGAACGTGGAGAGGTCCATGCGGCTTCCTTTCCCTCACGGAATCGTCCCACCGTCGATCGGAACGGGGCCTCTCGTTTAGCCCTAAAGTATTGGGATGGGAAGCGCATCGGGTGACCAGGTCGGGCGGATCATCCAGGCCTGGCAGCGGGAGAGGCCCGACGTGGACGTGTCGTCGATCGGGATCATCACGCCGGTCGTGCGGCTCGCCGCGATCGTCATGGACCACCGGGCCCACGTGCTGGCCACCCACGGCCTCGAGCAGAGCCACCTCGACGTCCTCGCGACGTTGAGACGCAGTGGCGCGCCGTACCGGCTCACCGCGGGCGAGCTGTCCCGGCGCTGCCGCGTCACGGCCGGCGCGACGACGCAGCGCGTCCAGGCCATGGAGGTGCTCGGCTTCGTCGAGCGCGTCCGGGAGGAGCCGGACCGGCGCACCGTGCACGTGCAGCTCGCCCCGGAGGGACTCGCCCGGCTCGACGGCATCTTCGCGGACGTCATGGCGGGCGACGAGTCCCTGCTGGCCGGTCTCGAACCTCGGCAGCGCGCCGGGTTGGAGGAGCTGCTGCGCGCGTGGCTCGCCGTGCTCGAGCCGGGCGGCCGGGCCGAGCGGGGCGAGGTCACCCCTGAGTGAGGACGACGAGCTGCTGGGTGGCGCGTGTCATGGCGACGTAGCGGTCGACGGCACCTTCGATGCCGTCACCGAAGGAGTCCGGATCGACCAGTACGACGAGGTCGAACTCGAGGCCTTTCGTCAGCGTCGGACTGAGCGACCGCACCCGAGCCCGCTCCTCGAGGCCGGGGGCGCCGATGACGCAGGCCGTTCCGTCGGGGTGCGCGTCGAGCCACGTCGCGAGCACCGCCTCGAGGTCGGC
Organism: Terrabacter sp. 2TAF16; assembly: GCF_052115065.1. NCBI lineage: Bacteria > Bacillati > Actinomycetota > Actinomycetes > Micrococcales > Intrasporangiaceae > Terrabacter > Terrabacter sp. 2TAF16. The sequence continues at coordinate 138,616 of NZ_JBFRFZ010000001.1, read as the reverse complement.
GGCCGGGCCGTGCTGAACGGGCACGCCGCTCTCGCGGATCGAGGTGGGCACGTTCGCGTCGGGGAGCGCGGCACGGATGACGGGCTCGGCCTCGAGCATGACCTCTTCCGGAGTGCGGTAGTTGATGGTCAGTGACGACAGGGTGACCCGGTCGAGACCCACGCGACTCAGTCGCTCCTGCCACGTCTCCGTGAACCCGTGCCGGGCCTGGGCGCGGTCGCCGACGATGGTGAGACTCCGCGACGGGCAGCGGGACAGGAGCATCTGCCATTCCGCGTCGGTCAGCTCCTGGGCCTCGTCCACGACGACGTGGGCGAACGGGCCGGCCAGCAGGTCGGGGTCGACGGTCGGCCCGCCGTCGTCGTCGAGGGCGCTGCGGAGGTCGTCACCTCGCAGCATCGACATGACGTGCATGTCGGAGTCGTCCGAGGCGATGAGGTGCTCGACGACCGCGGCGCGTTCGACGCGCTCCGCCGCGAGGGCCGCCTCACGCTGTCGTCGGCGTCTCGAGACCTCCGGGTCGCCGAGCCGCATCCGGGCCGCGTCGAGCAGGGGAAGGTCCGACACCGTCCACGCGTCCGGCTTCGCTCGCTGCAGCCGGCGCACCTGCTCGACCGTCAGGGTCGGGGCGCACCGACGGAGGTAGGCGGGGACGGTCCAGAGGTCGCCGACGAGGTCCGCGGCATCGAGGAGCGGCCACGTCCGGTCGAACCGTGTGCGCAGCTCCCGGTTCTGCTCGAGCGAGCGGCGCACCATGACGGGGGTGGCCTCGAGCTCGACGTCGGCGCCGTCGTCGTCGATCCGGTCCTCGAGGTCGTGCCGCTCGACGAGGATCGTCAGCAACGCCTCCCACACGTCGTCGCGGGCCTCGTTGTGCGGCGTGCCGAGAGCGGCGGTGCAGGCCTCGGCCCAGTCGGCGGGGGAGAGCCACACGTCCGCCCACGGCGTCACGACCTCCATGCCGCGGGTCGGCGGCTCCTCGTAGAGCGCCACGGCCGGCTCGATGGCCCGGACGAGGTCCGTGGACTCCTTGAGTCGGGCCACCTCCGGGTCGGTCTCCGGGCCCGCCGTGTCACCCTCGGGAACGAGGTCGCGCAGCGTGCACGTCTGCACACCTTCCTCGCCGAGACTGGGCAGCACGTCGGAGACGTAGGCGAGGTAGGGCTCGTGCGGGCCGACGAAGAGGACGCCGCCCCGGCGGTGGCCGAGGCGCGGGTCGGAGTAGAGCAGGTATGCCGTCCGGTGGAGCGCGACCACCGTCTTGCCCGTGCCCGGGCCTCCGTCGACGACGTGCGCGCCTCGGGAGCCCGCGCGGATGATGGCGTCCTGGTCGGCCGCGATGGTGCTCAGGACGTCCCGCATGCGCGGCGAGCGGCTCGCGCCGAGCGAGGCGATGAAGGCGGACTCGTCGTCGAGGGCCACGCGTCCGTCGAGACCGTCCGTGGTGAACACCTCGTCCCAGTAGTCGCTGACGCGTCCCCGGGTCCAGCGGTAGCGGCGGCGGCTCGCGAGACCCATGGGGTTGCCGTGGGTGGCGCCGAAGAACGGTTCGGCTGCAGGGGAGCGCCAGTCCAGGAGCAGCCGGCGTCCGGCGGCGTCCGTGAGCCCGAGACGGCCGATGTAGACGGGGTGAGAATCGTTCTCGGGGACGATGTGCCCGAGGCAGAGGTCGATGCCGTAGCGGCGCAGCGTCCGCAGGCGGGCGCTGAGGCGGTGGACCTCCTGGTCGCGGTCGAGCGCGGCCTGGCCGGTGCGTGCCGGTGCCCGACGGGCGACGTCGAGACGGTCGGACAGCTCGGCGATGGTCGCGTCGAGGGTCTCGGCGATGGCGGCGAAGTGGAGGTCGTCGTGGGCGATGAGGGCCGGGTCGGCCTTGGGTGCCAGGTGGTCGCGAAGGTCGAAGGCGCTGGTCGTCAGCGGGTTCACGCAGTGGGCTCCGTCCCGAGGTTTCTGGTGTCGGCCAGTGATTCTCGGTGACGACGGGGGTCTTGCCGCAAGACCCCCGGTGCGCTATACGTTGGAAGTGGAAGGAAGCGCGCGACGCTTCCTTCCTTTTTGCTGCGTCGGCTCAGGGTGATGCGCCTCTCGTCACTTCCCCCATAACGCCGATAATCGACATTATGTCACTTTGGCTGGAGAAGGCCCTCCCCGGAGACCGCGCTCTATCCGTGGTCCTGGACCACGCTGCTGCGCCGTAGCCTTGCTCGTGATGCAGTGCGACTACTTCGACGCCGGCCGCTGCCGCTCCTGTGCCCTCATGGGTGTGCCGTATGCCGTCCAGCTCGCCGACAAGGACGAGCGCTGCCGACGCGTCCTCGCCGACGTGGCCCCGGACGTCGCCTGGCTCGACCCCTACCCCAGCGCCGAGTCGGCCTTCCGCAACAAGGCCAAGCTCGTCGTCGGTGGCGTCACCGGCGCGGTGACCGTCGGGATCCTCGACGCCGACGCGAACGGCGTCGACCTGCGTGGCTGCGGCCTGTACGAGCCGCCGCTCCAGCGCCTCATCCCCCGGCTCGCGTCCGTCGTCGACGAGATCGGCCTGGAACCGTACGACGTGGCCTCCCGCCGCGGCGAGCTGAAGCACCTCATCCTCACCCTCTCCCCCACCGGGGACGTCATGCTCCGGCTCGTCCTGCGGTCCCGCCGTCACCTGGCCCTGCTCGAGTCTCGCCTGTCGTCGCTCCGGGCCCGGCTGCCTGAGGTGTCGGTCGTCACGGTGAACCTCCAGCCGGAGCACAAGGCCGTCCTCGAAGGTGACACCGAGATCGTCCTGACCGAGAGCGATGACCTCGCGATGCCCGTCGGCGACGTGGTCCTCCACCTGCGCCCCAACAGCTTCTTCCAGACCAACACCACCGTCGCCGCCGGCCTCTACCACCAGGCGCAGGCGTGGACGCGCATCGTCGACCCCACCACGGTCCTCGACCTCTACTGCGGCGTGGGCGGATTCGCGCTGCACTGCGCTCGAGCAGGCGCTTCCCACGTCCTCGGCGTCGAGGTGTCGGCCGAGGCCGTGCGCAGTGCCGAGACGAGTGCGTCCCGGTTGCGCGCCGAACACCCTGACCTCGGCCGGCTGGAGTTCCGTGCCGGCGACGCCACGGACGTCGACGCGCTCGACCGGGACCTGCCGGGATCCGACCGGACGATGGTCGTCGTCAACCCGCCGCGTCGCGGGATCGGCCCGGACCTGGCCCGATGGCTCGAGGGCTCCGGCGCCACGCACGTGACCTACTCGAGCTGCAACGTCGACAGCCTGGCCCGTGACCTGGGTCGCATGCCGTCCTACCGGGCTCGCGAGGCGCGTCTCTTCGACATGTTCCCCCAGACGTCGCACCATGAGGTCATCGTCCTGCTCGAGCGTGAATCAGGTTCTCAGTCAGTCGGTTACGCGTCAGGAGGTGTGTCGACGTGACGGGTGCACCCGAGACTCCCTGGACGGCGCCGGACGTCGAGCGGCCGGGTGGCTCCCTCGTCGCGCCCGAGGCGCAGATGTTGCCCGAGATGCTCGCCTGGCACCGCTCGACGCTGCAGTCCACGTGCTCGGGGCTGACGGGCGAGCAGCTGGCCGAGCGGTCGGTCGCCCCCTCGGCCCTCAGCCTGCTCGGACTCCTGCGCCACCTGCGCAAGGTGGAGCGGGTCTGGTTGCGCCAGCGGGTGGCGCGCGAAGAGGTCGAGTCCCTGCACGGCTTCGGGAGCGGTCGGGACCTCGACTTCGACGACCTCGACCCCGCGACCGCCAGAGCCGACTACGAGGCACTGCTCGCCGAGTGGGTGCTGGCCGACCGGGCCGTCGCGGGACGCAGCCTCGACGACGTCGTCGAGTCCGGCGACGACCCCTTCTCGCTGCGCTTCGTCTACCTCCACCTCATTGGTGAGTACGCCCGGCACAACGGCCACGCCGACCTCGTGCGTGAGCGCGTCGACGGTGCCACCGGTGCCTGACCCGGTGCGATCGTCACCGGACCCCATTCGGCTGGCGAGGATCCAGCGGCGCTTCAGCGAGTTCGCGACGGAGTATGCCGCTCTTCCGCTCTACTCGACCGTCTGCCGACACGTCGCCCACGACGACGAGACCGCGTCGCTGCTGCTCGCGGCCAGGCCCGGGCAGGCTCGGCCCGTTCTCTGGCTCGCCGCCCTGCACCACCTCGTCCTGCGCAACCCGGATCTGCCTGCGGCCCGGTGGTATCCGAGTGTCACCGGGGCGGCGAGCGTCGCGACGGGCGACCCGTGGCCCGACGTACGGCTGACGGTCCTCGACCACGTCGACGAGCTGACCCGGCTCATTGCGACGCACGGCACCCAGACCAACGAGGTGAACCGAGCCGTGTATGTCGCCGTAGGGCTCGCTGCGGCGACAGTCGACTCCGGCGACGTCCCGCTCGCCATCGTCGAGCTCGGTGCGAGCGCCGGCCTGCTGCTCGGCGTCGACCAGTACGCCGTCGAGCTGTCCTCGCCCACCGGGTCGGCACTCCTGGGCGACGGCGGCTCTGCGGTCCGGTGCTCGGGTGAGGACCGTTCCGGCGTCGGGGCGCTGCTCACGGCGGCCGGAGCTGCGCTGCCCGCCGTGCGTGGCCGCGTCGGCGTGGATCTCGAGCCCGTCGACCTCGCGTCAGTCGACGAGGTGCGCTGGCTCGAGGCGTGCCTCTGGCCGGAGGTCCCGGGCCGCATCGAGCGCTTCCGCGCCGCTGCCGACCTGCTCCGCCCCGACCCTCCCACGGTGCTCCGTGGCGACATGGTCGACCGACTGACGGACGCGGTGACGCTGGCGCGCACTGACGCCGGCGGCGGCGCGCACGTCGTGGTCCTCAGCTCGTGGGCGATGACCTACCTCCCCGCACCGCGTCGTCGCGACCTGGCCGCGGTCCTCGACGAGCTGGCCGGGACCGTCTCCCACCTGTCGTGGCTCACCGCCGAGCCGCGCGGGTGCGTTCCGGGCCTCGACGAGCCGGAGGTCGCCCTGGAAGGGAACACCGTGCTCGGCTTGCAGCGCTGGCGCCACGGACACGCGCTCCCTCCCACGGTCCTCGGGACCTGCCACCCGCACGGCGCGTGGATCGACGCCTCGCTGCCACCATCCCCCAGCTGACCCTGCCTCTCGAGGCCCTGCGGATGTCCACGGCTCGCCTGCCCTGCGCCGGTCACGTCGAGTACCGCGCGAACGTGCAGGACGTCGGATGGCAGCTGTCGGTCAGGGACGGGGCCACCGCGGGCACGGTGGGACAGGGCAAGCGCGTCGAGGCGGTCAAGATCCTGCTCGTCCCGAAGGCCTTGTGACCCGAGTGCATCTGGATTGCATAATGTCGATTATGGGCGAATTGTATTGTGCTGCAACGGAATTCATCAACGCATGCGGCGACCCAGGCCCGCGGCGTACGCGTCGAGCGCGCGGAGCACGGTCGGGGCGCGGTAGACGCGGTTGCGTCGGTGCCCGGTCGACTCGAGCAGGATGCCGTCGTCGACGAGCCGCTGCAGGGCTGCCTGTGCCGTGGGGGCCGAGACACCGAGCTCGCGCACGACGACCCGCGCCGTGACGACGGGCTGGCGCAGCAGCAGGTCGAGCATCGACCAGGCCGCGGAGCCGGCTCTCGCCGTGACCTTCGACGCCCAGTCGGCGCGCACCTGTCGGAGTGTCACGACGAGTCCCTCGCCGATGTGGGTGCCGTTGCGCGCGGCCTCGGCCACGCATCGCAGGATGGGCTCCACCTCTCCCCCACGGTAGGCCGTGAGTGCGTCGAAGTAGTCGTCGCGGATGGCGAGGAGGCCGGCCGAGATCGGGACGGTGACCCGTCGGATCGCCCCCGTGTGGAGCAGGACCGAGTGGAGCAGCGCCCGACCCGTGCGGCCGTTGCCGTCGGTGAACGGGTGGATCGTCTCGAACTGGGCGTGCGCGAGGGCGGCGTGCGCGAGCGGCGGCAGGTCGTCACGGTCCATGAAGGTCACGAGGTCGGCCATCAGGGCCGGCACGTCGGAGGCCACGGGCGGTACGTACTGCGCCTCCCCCGGGTGGAGGGGGGACCCACCCACCCAGACCTGTTGCTCACGCCAGCGGCCGGCCGGGTGCAGCGACTGCTGCGCCATGAGGGCACGGTGCATCGCGAGCACGGCGTCCTCGTCGAGTCGCCCGGCGAGGTCGAGCGCGGCCTGCATGGTGCGGACGTTGCCGAGGATGACGGCGGCGTTGGCGCGGTTGCCCTCGCCGATCTCGGCCTCGGCGAGGGCCCGTGCGGACGAGGTGAGGTTCTCGATCTGCGAGCTGGCCGCGCTCTCGGACCGCAGCAGCACCGAGGCGAACGGGGCGATCTCCCCCGCTCCCCCGGCGTCGAAGGTGGCGAGCAGCCGGGTGGCCTCGTCGAGGTCGGCGGCGAGGTCTCCGGGCAGCACGAGCCCGGCACCGGCGATCGGGGGCACGACGGCCGCCTCGAACGTGGCCGGTGTGGACCGCTGGGCGCGTCGCGACAGGTCGAGCAGGCCCTCGACGGACTGCCAAGGGACCGTCGTCGAACCGAGCGCGGGCCACGTCGTGTCCATGTCGATGAGACCTCCTTGGTAAAGGTTAACGCACAACCTTTACCAAGAGTGCTCCGTCGTCAGGCGTGCACGACGTCCACGGGTGCCTCGACGATCCACCACGCGGCATACGGGCTCAAGGACGCCAGCCCGTCCGCCCCACCGAAGACCGGGTAGCCGGCGAGCGCGTCGAAGGGGTGCGCGATGCCGACGTCGGCGAAGTGGCGCACCTCGACCGTCTGCCACGACGTCGTGACGTTGTAGACGCAGACCATCGAGCCGCTCGGGTGCGTGCGGACGACCGCCAGCACCCCGTCGTCGGTCTCGAGGATCACCCTCGTCTGCGCGGAGGCGTGCAGCTGCGGCAGCCCCGCGCGCACGCCCGCCAGATGGCGCAGGCCCTGGAAGACCTTCCCGGAGACGGTGTCGAGGTCGCCGCGCCGCGCTGCGACGGCCCAGTCCAGCCGCTCCCGGTGCGCCCACCGGTTGTCGTCCTCGTGACCGGGCTCGCGCGCCCAGTCGGGGTCGTTCGGCAGGCCGAGCTCGTCGCCGCTCCACACGACGGGGACACCTCCCCAGCCGGCGACGACCGCGTGGGCCAGGAAGAGGCGGGCGAGTCCCTGACCGATCCCGTCCCCGTCGTCGCGTGCCTCCGCGTCGGCCAGCCCCGTCAGAGATGCCGCCGTGCCGCTGATCCGCTTGTCGCCGGTCGCAGCGTTGTGCTGGAAGACGAGACCGTGCGCCCAGGACCCGGGATGGTCGCCGGAGTACCAGTTCGACAGGAACCGGCGGTGCGCATAGCCGTCGAGACCCGCTGACGCCGCGTCCCCGTCGTCGATGGCCCACCCGATGTCGTCGTGGCACCGGACGTAGCAGATCCACGTGCCGCTCGGCGGGGTCGTCGGGAGCGCCGAGAGGGCCTGCTTGGTGAGTCCGGTGCTGCCCGTCGCGAGCATCGACCAGACCTGCACCATGAGGCTGTTGTGGTAGGCGAGATCGCTGACCCGGCCGGCGTGCTCGCCCTGCCCGAGGTACTGCACGAGGTCACGCGGTCCGACGATCGCCTCGGCCTTGAACGCGAGCGCCGGGCACGCGATGCGCGCCACCGTGCGCAGCGCCTGCGTGACGGCGTGGACCTCCGGCTGGTTCTGGCAGCTCGTGCCGAGCCGCTTCCACGTGAAGGCGATGGCGTCGAGCCGGAGCACCTCGACGCCGAGGTTGGCCAGGTACAGGACGATGTCGGCGTACTCGACGAGGACGTCGGGGTTGGCCCAGTTGACGTCCCACTGCCACTCGTTGAAGGTCGTCCACGCCCAGCCGCGAAGCTCCTCGTCCCACGTGAAGTTGCCGGGCGCGAAGTCCGGGAACACCTCGGGCAGCGTGCGCTCGTACGCGTCCGGCATGACGCGGTCGGGGTAGATGTGGAAGTAGTCCCGGTAGTGCGACTCCCCCGCCCGGGCACGCCGGGCCCACTCGTGCTCGCGCGCCACGTGGTTGAGCACGAGGTCCAGCACGAGCGAGATGCCTTGCCCCCGAAGGTCGCTCGCGAGCCGGCGCAGATCCTCGACATCTCCGAGATCCGGCCGGACGGTGCGGTAGTCCCGGACGGCGTAGCCGCCGTCGTTGTCCCCCTCTCGGGGCTGCAGCAGCGGCATGAGGTGCAGGTAGCTGACACCGAGGTCGCGGAGGTAGCCCACTCGGCCCCGCAGGCGGTCGAGGTCGCCGGCGAACCGGTCGGTGTAGCACGCGTAGCCGAACATGTCCGGCTGCTGGAGCCAGTCGGGCCGCAGCAGCCGGCGCTGGTCCAGGCGTCGCAGCTCGGGTGAGCGCTGCTGGTAGCCGGCCACGGCGCTCTCGACGAGGCGCAGGGCGAGCGCCGAGACGTCGTGCTCGGGGTAGAGGACCATGAGTGCCGCGACGAGGTCGTCGGACCAGCGCTCGAGCCTCAGCTCGATGGTCTCGCGGTCGTGGTCGTCGAGCCCCGCGAGCAGCGAGTTCACCGACTCCGTCGTCGGTCGGACGTCGTGCGCAGCGTCGCTCATGGCCCGATTGAACAGCACCCGGCGTCTGCGCGACAGGGGCACGTTGGCGTCATCGCGGGCAGGTCACTCGAACGGGCTCGGGTCCCCGGCCCCGACGCGGGTCACGACGGGGAGGCCGTCGGAGTAGTCGACGACGGTCGTCGGCTCCAGGCCGCACTCCCCCGAGTCGATGACGGCGTCGATGACGTGGTCGAGACGGTCCTTGATCTCCCAGCCGTCGGTCATCGGCTCGTCGTCGTCGGGCATGAGCAGCGTGCTCGAGAGGATCGGCTCACCCATCGCCCTGAGCAGCTCGCGGACGACGGGGTGCTCGGGGATGCGCACACCCACGGTCTTCTTCTTCGCGTGCAGCAGGCGTCGTGGCACCTCCTTCGTCGCGGGCAGGATGAAGGTGTACGGGCCGGGGGTCACGGCCTTGATGGCACGGAACACCGAGTTGTCGAGGTGCACGAACTGGCCCAGCTGGGCGAAGTCCGAGCAGACGAGCGTGAAGTGGTGCTTGTCGTCGAGGTGCCGGATCCGCATGATGCGCTCCTTGCCCTCCGGGTTGTCGAGGGAGCAGCCGAGCGCGAAGCAGGAGTCGGTGGGGTAGGCGATGAGCCCGCCGGACCGCAGGATGTCGACCGCCTGGCCGATCGCCCGTGGCTGAGGGTCCACCGGGTGCACGTCGAAGTACTTCGCCATGGGGCCACCCTGCCATGCTGGGGCCATGAGCGAGCAGACGGGTGAGGGCCGGATCGTCGCCGGCGACGGCGCGCACGGCGGCATCGAGGTGTCCGACAACCCCGACCGCGGGCGCTTCGAGCTGCGCGACGGGGACCGTGTCATCGGGGTGGCGAGCTACGCCGTCGTCCCGGGTGCCACACCCGAGGTGCCCGCCCGCGTCGTCTTCTTCCACACCGAGGTCAGTCCGGCGTACGAAGGCCAGGGCCTCGCCGGGCGCCTCGCCGCGTACGCCCTCGACGCCACGCTCGCGTCGGGCCGGTCCATCGTCGCGCTGTGTCCGTACATCAAGGTCTACCTCCGCCGTCACCCGGAGCCGTATGCCGCCCACGTGCTCGCGCCGACGCGGGCAGACGTCGACGCGGCCGAGCGGGCGGCGGCGGCCGCAGGGTGAGCGACGGGTGACCCGCCCCCACGTCGTCGTCGTGGGTGGCGGCATCGTCGGGTCGGCAGTGGCCCGTAGGCTCACCCTGTCGACGCCGCGCCCCGAGGTGACCCTCGTCGAGAAGGAGATGGCGACGGGTCGGCACCAGACCTCCCGCAACAGTGGTGTCGTCCATGCCGGTCTCTACTACGCGCCCGGCTCGGCCAAGGCGGCGCTCTCGCGTGAGGGCGTCCGGCGGCTGCGCCGCTACTGCGCCGACCGGGGTCTGCCGTACGACGAGGTGGGCAAGCTCGTGGTCGCACTCGACGAGGCCGAGGACGAGGGTCTCCGCACCATCGAGGCACGCGCCCGGACCAATGGTGTGCCGGGTCTGCGTCGGCTCGAGCCGGGTGAGCTGCGTGAGGTCGAGCCGCACGTCGTGGGGCTCGCGGCGCTGCACTCCCCCACGACGGCCATCACCGACTTCGCCCTCGTCGCCGCGGCGCTGCTGGCGGACGCGGCGTCCGCCGGCGCCGTGGTCGTCACGGGCTTCGAGGTCACGGGACTCGACCACCGCGGCACTCGCGTCGAGGTGCGTGCCGCCGACGGGCGGCGCCTCGTCGCCGACCGCGTCGTCCTCGCGGGTGGGCTGCACGCCGACCGGCTCGCGAGACTGGCCGGCGACGGCCCCAGCCCGTCGATCGTGCCGTTCCGCGGCGAGTACCACCGGCTCGTGCCGTCGGCCGAGCACCTCGTGCGCGGGCTCGTCTACCCGGTACCCGACCCCCACTACCCGTTCCTCGGGGTCCATCTGACGAGGCGCGTCGACGGCAGCGTGCTGCTCGGTCCGAACGCCGTGCTCGCGACCGCTCGCGAGGGCTACCGCCGTCGGGACGTCGACCTCGACGTCGTCCGGGAGCTCGTATCGTCCCGCGGGTTCCTGCGGTTCGCCCGCGCCAACCTGCGGACGGGCGTGCACGAGGTCCTGGGGTCGCTGAGCCGTCACGCGTTCGTCCAGCGGGTCAGGCGCTACGTTCCTGAGATCGGCGACGCAGATGTCGTCCCGGCCGCTGCCGGCGTCCGGGCCCAGGCGATGGATCGGGACGGTGCGCTCGTCGAGGACTTCCGTTTCAGTCGCGTCGGCTCCGTCCTGTGCATCCGCAACGCGCCGTCGCCGGCAGCAACCGCATCCCTCGCCATCGCAGACCTCGTCGTCGACCGGCTCGACCTCGGCTGAAGGGCCGCGGTCCGCCTCGGCGGTCGTCGGTCACTGCTTGCCGAAGTAGGTGCTCGCCTCCATGGCGTCGACGACGGAGTTGCCTCCATGGGCGTCCTTGGACCAACCGATGACGTCGAGGCCGGCATCGATGCCGACGACGGCCGGCGCGAAGGTGCCGGCGAGCCCCGCCCACTTCGAGACCGTGATCTCGGGCCCGTGGGTGGGGTTGACCGCGATCTGGGTGCCCAAGGCGTTCGGGAGCGGGTCGTCGCCGACGAAGGGCACGTGGTCGACGAAGGAGCCGAGCGGGTTCTGGAGCGTCGTGAGCAGCTCCCCGCGCACGTGGTAGTTACGGATCTGGCCCGGGGAGTAGCCGGCGTCCCCCGTGCCGAGGGCGCCCGCGGCCAGCACGGTGTTGGGGTGCACGCCCGCGGCGTTGAACGTCACGGCGGGGATGTCGGTGGCGACGGAGGCGGTGCTCGCGAGACCGCCACCGAGGGAGTGACCGGTGATCACCAGGTTCTCGCTGCCCACCGCCCCGGCGAGGCCCCGGGCGAGCGCGATCGCCGCGAGGTGCTGACCGCTGAGGGCCCCGATCCCTTGCTGGAGGTTGGTGCCCCAGTCGGCGAGGGAGGACGTGCCGGCGAAGGCGAGGACGTACAGGCCCTCGTCGTTGCGGTAGACGGCCGCGTCGAAGCCGTCGCGGCGGTGGAGGGTGTCCGGGTCGATGCCGAGGCCCTCGAGGGCGCCGGCGTCGAGCGGGGTCCAGCCGTCGACCGCGCTCGGGTGGTAGACGTTGTCGGCCACGTGGGCGAGCTCGAGGTCGATGGCCTGTGGCGACGTCCCGCGCACCTGCTCACCGAGCGGGATCGGCTCGGCGGTGGCGTCGGCTCCGACGGAGCCCGACCCGCCCAGGCCCGGGAACGGGTCTGGGAAGCCGATCGGGCCGGGCAGCACCCCGTCGGCGCCGCTCGTCCCTCGCTGCGCCCGCGCGTTGTCGGTGAGGCGCCGCGACATCGTCTCGAGCGTCGATCCGAGGTTCGCCAGGGCCGCCGACGCGGAGCGCCAGCTCTCCTGGGCCGACTGGGCGTCGTCGCCACCCCAGGAGCGGCCGATGACCGCGAGCGCCCGGGTCCCGGTCGCACGGATGCCGTCCACCTCGGTGGCGCACGCCGTGAGCTCGCGAGCGGTGCGCTCCAGGACTGCGGGGTCTGCACCCTTGCGGTAGAGCACGGCGGCCTCCTGTCGACGGTGGGCCCCACGGTAGGTGGGAGCCGCCGGCGGGGCCATGGGGAGGACTCCCCAGCGTGTCGCGTCGCTGCGGACGTGACGACACCCGGTCAGGCCCCGGAGGGCCGACCGGGTGCTCCCGTCATCGAGCCCGCAGGTCGGTGAGCATCGCCTCGAAGGGCGTGACCTGCTCGAACGGGTCGACCCGATCGGCCCGCGGCGAACCGCTGACGAGGCCCGCGAAGGCGGCACCTGCGCGCTCGATCCGCTCGCCCAGACGGCCGGCGTCGACGCTCCCCCAGTCCTCGCTGGCCGCGAAGACCGCCACCGGTGCGACGAGCGCGCCGAGGTGGGCGAAGAGCGGGCGGAGGGCGTGGTCGATCGCGAGGGAGTGGCGGGCCGTGCCACCGGTTGCGCCGAGCAGCACCGGGGTGTCGCGCAGCGCGTCCTTGGGGAGCACGTCGATGAGCATCTTGAACAATCCGCTGTACGACGCGGCATACACCGGGGTGGCGACGACGACCGCGTCCGCCTCCGTGATCGCGTCGAGACGTACCTGCAGGTCGGGCGAGGCGAAGCCGGTCAGGACGTGGTTCGTCAGGTCGTGCGCGACCTCGCGCACGTCGACGACCTCGACGACGACCTCGCCGACGTCGTACCGGGCGAGCGCCCGGACGGTGGCCTGGGTGAGGCGGTCGGCGAGCAGGCGCGTCGACGACGGCTGCGTGACGCCGGCCGTGATGACGGCGAGGTGGAAGGTGGTCACGGGATGAGCTCCTTCTCGGGGGTTGCGGCGGCGAGCTGGCTCGCGTGGGTCGGGGCGTCCGGGACGTGGGCGGGCTTGAGGGCGGCGAACTCCTTGCGCAGGACGGGCACGACCTCCTCGCCGAGGATGTCGAGCTGCTCGAGGACGGTCTTGAGCGGCAGGCCGGCGTGGTCGAGCAGCCACAGCTGTCGCTGGTAGTCGCCGGCGTACTCGCGGAAGCCGAGCGTCCTCTCGATGACCTCCTGCGGGCTGCCGACGGTGAGCGGGGTCTGGCTCGTGAACTCCTCGAGCGACGGACCGTGGCCGTAGACGGGGGCGTTGTCGAAGTACGGACGGAACTCGCGCACCGCGTCCTGGCTGTTCTTCCGCATGAAGACCTGCCCGCCGAGCCCGACGATGGCCTGGTCGGCGCTGCCGTGGCCGTAGTGCTCGAAGCGGCGACGGTAGAGCTGGACCATCTGCTTCGTGTGGCTGGCCGGCCAGAAGATGTGGTTGGAGAAGAAACCGTCGCCGTAGTAGGCCGCCTGCTCGGCGATCTCGGGGCTGCGGATCGAGCCGTGCCAGACGAACGGCGGTATGCCGTCGAGCGGGCGCGGCGTCGAGGTGAAGCCCTGGAGCGGGGTGCGGTACTTCCCCTGCCAGTCGACGACGTCCTCGCGCCACAGCCGGTGGAGCAGCGCGTAGTTCTCGATGGCGAGCGGGATCCCGTCGCGGATGTCCTTGCCGAACCACGGATAGACCGGGCCGGTGTTGCCGCGGCCCATCATGAGGTCCATGCGCCCGTTGCTCAGGTGCTGCAGGGTGGCGTAGTCCTCCGCGATCCGCACGGGGTCCGTCGTCGTGATGAGGGTCGTCGACGTCGACAGGACGATCCGCTCCGTCTGGGCGGCGATGTACGCGAGCGTCGTCGTCGGGGCCGACGGGATGAACGGCGGGTTGTGGTGCTGTCCGGTCGCGAAGACGTCGAGCCCGACCTCCTCCGCCTTCTTGGCGATGGCGACGGTGGCCTCGATCCGCTCGTGCTCGGTCGGCGTACGGCCCGTCGTGGGGTCGGTGGTCACGTCGCCGACGGTGAAGATCCCGAACTGCATGTGTCCCAGCTCCTTTTGATTGACGATTCAATCATACTGAACATCGAGGGGGTCTCGCCCATTCCCGGGCGGCCCGGCGCGCCGCCGGTGCTGTGGGATCCTGTCGCGGTGAGCGCTGAGATCTCCCCCAAGGACCGCTTCATCACGGTCTACGGCCGCAATCCGGTCCACGAGGTGCTCCTCGACGGTGACCTCCTCGTCGACAAGGTCGTCATCGCCGACGGTGCCCGTGGCAGCGGCCTGCGCGAGATCCAGCAGGCGGCTCGCCGGCGGGGCGTCGAGGTGCGGTACGCGAGCGCCGAGCGCGTCAAGAAGCTCGCCGGCAACGGGCGGCAGGACCAGGGCGTCTTCGCCGACGTCGTCGCGCCGCGGATGCGCCCCCTCGAGGCGGCGCTCACCGAGGACGCCGGCTCGCTGCGCGCCGTGCTCGTGCTCGACGGCGTGACGACACCTGCCAACGTCGGCATGATCCTGCGTTCGGCCACGGCAGCCGGCGTCGACGGCATCGTCGTCCCCCGCAAGGGGGTCGCCTCCCTCGACCCGCTCGTCGTCAAGGCCTCGGCCGGCGTCGCGTTCCGGGCGCCCATCCTCAAGGCGTTCACCGCGGCGGAGGCCGTGAGCGACCTCAAGCGCTCCGGCTTCCACGTCGTCGGGCTCGATGCCGGCGGCGACGACGACCTCTTCGCCGCCCACCTGCCCGAGCCCGTCGCGTTCGTCCTCGGCAGCGAGACGGCGGGGCTGACGCCCGAGGTGGCCGAGCTCGTCGACACGTGGGTGTCGATCCCGATGGCCGCCGGCGTCGAGTCGCTCAACGTCTCGGCCGCAGCTGCGGTCGTCTGCTTCGAGCTCGTCCGCCGCGCGCGCCTCTGACGCGACCGCGTCAGCCGCCCCACTTCTCGGCGAGGGCGCGGACGACGGTGATGTTGCGCGCCGTCCCGACCGCGCCCGTCAGCTTCTCGATACGGGTGTTCGACAGCGTGGCCGCCTGCACGCCGTCGGAGAGGAAGAGCACGACGTCGTTGCCGACGACGCGCGCGCCCTCGGTGGCGACGTCCCACTCGTGCAGGGCGGCGACGCCCTCGGGGTCGAGGTCGCCCGTCATGAACGTCACGTAGCGCTTCGCGTCCGCGGCGATGGGCGAGTCGAGGGCCTCGGCCTCGTCGGCCAGCGTCCGCAGCTGCGCCGGGGTGCGCACGACGACAGGCACGTCGAAACCGAACTCGGCGCTGATGGCCCGGCGCAGGTCGGCCTCGACCTTGGCGGCACTCCGCGTGGACGAGCGGACCTTGAGGTTGCCGCTCTGGATGTGCGTCTCGACGTCCTCGTAGCCCTCCGCCTCGAGCAGCGTGCGCAGCGACGCCATGCGCACCTGCCGCTTGCCGACGTTGACGGCGCGGAGGAACCCGATCCACACCGGCACGTCAGGCCCCCACCGCGCTGAGGGAGCAGGTGCCGCGGCCGACGGTCTCGACGCGGCCTCCCACGTGGACGGCCCCGTCGGCGTCGATGTCGAGCAGCAGGCGCGAGGGGCGTCCCACGGCCGTGCCCTGGCTGACGACCACCGAGACGTCGCGGGCGCCTTGGGAGACGAGCCAGCCACCGAGGTTGGCGCACGCCGACCCGGTCGCTGGGTCCTCGAGGACCGCCTGACCCTGCGTGTAGAAGAGCCTCGCCTCGATGCTCTTGGGCCCGGTCCACGCCCACGCGTACACGTGCGGTGCCCGCGGCGGGGACGTCATGTGCACGGCCATGAGGTGTGCGTCGGGGTCGCAGGCCCGCACGGCGTCGACGGAGTCGAGACGCACGAGCAGCTGCTCGACGCCTGCATCGACCCAGGACGCGTCCGAGCGCACGACGAGCATGCGGTCGATGCCGAGCGCCTCGGCCAGCTCGGCGCCGCTCGAGGTCACCTCGCGCACTGTCGCAGGCCGGGCCGCAAGGCGCCAGCCCCCGTCGACGCGCCCCACGGGGATGCGTCCCGCCGGCATGCTGAGGTGCACGCTGTCGAGGCCGCCGCCCAACGTCGCGACGACCTCCGCGGTGCCGAGGGTGGGGTGCCCCGCGAAGGGCATCTCGTGACCGGGGGTGAAGATGCGCACGGCCGCGTCACCCGTCGTGGCTCCCTCGCCGATCGACGTCACGAAGGTCGACTCGCTGAGGTTGAACTGTCGCGCCCACGCGAGCATCTCGTCGTCGGAGAGTCCACCCGCCTCGGGGAAGACGCACAGCGGGTTGCCCGAGAAGGGCTCCCCCTCGATGGAGAAGACGTTGAGCAGGTGGAAGGGCAGGTCCATGCACCCGAGTGTGCCGGAGCGCCGGCTCGGACGGCAGGGTCGAAGGGCCTGCCACGCCGATACTGTGGCGGCATGGCCTCTCCCGACGGTGTCGTCCCCGGCAACATCTACCTCTTCCGGCACGGCGAGACCGAATGGTCGCTGAGCGGACAGCACACCGGCACGACAGACCTCCCGCTCCTGCCCGAGGGCGAGGCTGCGGCACGTGAGCTCGCCGACGTGCTGCGCAAGCACCGGTTCGAGCGCGTCCTCGTCTCCCCCCTCCAGCGCGCCAAGCGCACGGCTGAGCTCGCCGGCCTCGGGGACTTCGAGGTCGAGCCGCTGCTGCGCGAGTGGGACTACGGCGCCTACGAGGGCATCACGACGACGCAGATCAGCGCCGAGATCGGCCACCCGTGGGAGGTGTTCGTCGACGGCGTGCAGCCCGGAGTCACCCCCGGTGAGACGGTCGAGCAGGTGTCGGCGCGGGCCCAGCAGGTCATCGACAAGGTCTGGCCCGACCTCGAGCACGGCGACGTCGCGCTCTTCGGGCACGGCCACGCGCTGCGCGTCCTCACCGCGACCTACCTCGGGCTCGACCCGCGGTTCGGCCAGCAGCTCATCCTCGACGCGGGCTCGATGAGCGTGCTGACGCACCACCGGTCCACCCGGTGCCTCGGGATGTACAACCTCTCCCCTTGGCGCCTGCTCTCCGACTGAACCCCGCGCGAGGAGGGCGTATGCCGTGTCCCCGGGCACACGGCATACGCGGGTTGCGCGGTGGCGCAGTGGGACCCGCCGCTGCGGTCACTCCCGGGGGAGCTCCCAGGTGTGCACGGGCTCGTTGGCCATCATGCCCTCGATGTAGTGACGCAGCATCTCGCGCAGGGCCTTGTCACGCGTCAGCCCGCGTGTCTCGAGGCGGGCCACGCACTCGGTCTGCCACCACGCTCCGTTGACACCGGTGAGGCAGCGCTGCTCGATGATCGTGAGGAAGCGGTCCCGCACGGCCGCCGAGACGCCCCACCGCTCGAGGCCCTCGTGGGCCATCGGGAGCAGGCGCCGCAGGACGAGCTCGGTGGAGGGCACGTCGCCGAGGCCGGGCCAGTAGGTGCGGGCGTCGATGCCGAGCCGCGCGCCCTCCTCGAAGTTCGACTCGGCGGCGGAGAAGCTCATCCGGGTCCACACCGGACGGTCCTCCTCCGCGAGCACCCGCATCGTGCCGTAGTAGAACGCGGCGTTGGCCATGACGTCAGCGATGCTCGGACCCGCCGGCAGGACGCGGTTCTCGACGCGCAGGTGCGGGCGGCCGCTGACGATGTCGTAGATCGGGCGGTTCCAGCGGTAGACCGTGCCGTTGTGCAGGCGCAGCTCGCGGAGCTCGGGCACCTCGCCCCGCTCGAAGACCTCCTCGGGCTCCTCGTCGTAGAGCTCCGGAAGCAGGGCCGGGAAGTAGCGGACGTTCTCCTCGAAGAGGTCGAAGATCGAGGTGATCCACCGTTCGCCGAACCAGACCCGGGGCCGCACGCCCTGGTTCTTCAGCTCGACCGACCGGGTGTCGGTGGCCTGGGTGAAGAGCGGGATGCGCGTCTCGGCCCAGAGCCGCTGCCCGAGGAAGAAGGGCGAGTTGGCGCCGAGGGCGAGCTGCGGGCCGGCGAGGACCTGGGCGGCGTTCCAGTGGTCGGCGAAGCGCTCCGGCTGGACCTGGAGGTGCAGCTGGATCGAGGTGCAGGCGGACTCGGGCGCGAGGCTGTCGGAGTAGCGCGCGATCCGCTCGCCCGTCGGACCCTCGAGCTCGAGCCAGACGTCCTCGCCCCGGGCGTCGAGGACGGCGTTGTTGAGCGCCGCGTAGCGGATGTTCTCGCTGATCCAGTCGCCCTCGAAGTGCTCGGGCATGACCGTCGGCAGGATGCCGATGGCGACGATCCCGGCGTGCGCCTCGGCGGCCTTCTCCGAGGCGCGGTTGAGCGACTGGCGGAGGAGCTTCTCGAGCTCGATGGCCGAGTCGCCGGGCAGGGGTCGGGGGTGGACGTTGAGCTCGATGTTGTAGCGCGCGAGCTCGGTCTGGTAGTCCTCGTCGGCGATCTGCTCGAGCACCGTCTTGTTGTCGAGCTTGGGGCCGAGGTCCTCGTTGACGAGGTTGAGCTCGATCTCGAGACCCGTCATCGGTCGGTCGAACTCGAACTCGCTCTTGCCGAGCATGCGTTCGAACACGTCGAGGTCGCGGCGCACCTTCTCCCGGTACTGCTGCCGCTGCTCACGCGTGTACCTGGCCTGTTCGACATCGGCTCCCACGTGCCGAGACAACCACACTCGGGGTCCCGGCGCGAGAGGCGCGCACGGACTGGTCACCACGGGGCCGGTCCTCGGCCCCGTGGTGACCAGCGTCGCGCGGGGCCGCTCAGCCCTCGAAGGCCTCCGGCGGCGGGCACGAGCAGACGAGGTTGCGGTCGCCGTAGGCGCCGTCGATGCGGCTGACCGGCGGCCAGTACTTGTCGGCGGCGTTGATGCCGACGGGGAAGGCGGCCTCGGTGCGCTCGTAGGGGTGGTCCCACTCGCCCGCGATGCCCCGGGCCGTGTGCGGCGCGTGCCGCAGCATGCTGTCGCCGACGGCGACCTCACCGGCTCGGATCGCCTCGATCTCGCCGCGGATCGCGATCATCGCGTCGCAGAAGCGGTCGAGCTCGTAGAGGTTCTCGGACTCGGTGGGCTCGACCATGAGCGTGCCCGCCACCGGAAAGCTCATTGTCGGCGCGTGGAATCCGTAGTCGACGAGGCGCTTGGCGATGTCGTCGACGGTGACGCCGGTCTCGGTCGTGATCTGGCGCACGTCGAGGATGCACTCGTGCGCGACGAGGTCGTCGTGGCCGGAGTAGAGCACCGGGTAGTGCTCGCGCAGCCGGGCGGCGATGTAGTTGGCGCCCAGGACAGCCATCTGGGTGGCGTGCCGCAGGCCCTCGCCGCCCATGAGCCGGACGTAGGCCCACGAGATCGGCAGGATGCTCGCCGAGCCGTAGGGGGCCGCGGACACGGGACCGACCCCGGACTCGGGCCCGGCCTCCGCCGCGAGCGGGTGGTTGGGCAGGTGCGGGGCGAGGTGCGCGCGCACCGCTACCGGGCCGACACCGGGACCGCCGCCACCGTGCGGGATGCAGAAGGTCTTGTGCAGGTTGAGGTGGCTGACGTCGGCGCCGAACGTGCCGGGCTGGGCGAGACCGACGAGGGCGTTGAGGTTGGCGCCGTCGACGTAGACCTGGCCGCCGGCCTCGTGGACGAGCTCGCACAGCTCGGTGATCGTGTCCTCGTAGACGCCGTGCGTCGACGGGTAGGTCACCATGATCGCGGCGAGGTCGTCGCGGTGCGCCTCGACCTTGGCGCGCAGGTCGTCCATGTCGACGGTGCCGCCGGCAGCGGTCTTGACGACGACGACCTTGAGGCCCGCCATGACGGCCGAGGCCGCATTGGTGCCGTGCGCGCTCGCGGGGATGAGGCAGACGCGGCGGTGCCCCTCACCCCTGGCCTGGTGGTAGGCGTGGATCGCGAGCAGCCCCGCGAACTCGCCCTGGGAGCCGGCGTTGGGCTGGAGCGACACCGCGTCGTAGCCGGTGATCTCGCACAGCCACGACGACAGGTCGTCGATGAGGGCGCGGATGCCCACCGTCTGCTCGGCCGGGGCGAAGGGGTGCAGGTTGGCGAACTCCGGCCAGGTCACCGCCTCCATCTCGGTGGTGGCGTTGAGCTTCATCGTGCACGACCCGAGCGGGATCATGCCTCGGTCGAGGGCGAAGTCGCGGTCGGACAGACGGCGCAGGTAGCGCAGCATCGCCGTCTCGGAGTGGTGCGCGTGGAAGACCGGGTGCGTGAGGAACTCGGACGCGCGCGTCTGGGCCTGGGGTATGCCGTGTGCCCCGGTCGTGCTCACGCCGGCGGTGACGTCGTCCGACGGCGTCACCCCGAAGGCGTCGAGGACCGCGAGCACCGTTGCCGGCGTGGACGTCTCGTCGAGGCTCAGCGACACGCGGTCGGCGTCGACGCGCCAGACGTTGATGCCCCGGTCGGCGAAGGCCGTCGTGACCTCGTCGGCTCGACCGGGCAGCACGACCGTCAAGGTGTCGAAGAACGCCGTCGTCTCGACGTCGAGCCCGCCGTCGAGAAGGGCACCACGCAGCGCGGCCGTCAGACCGCTGATGCGCCTCGCGATGGCCACGAGGCCCGCGGGACCGTGCCACACGGCATACATGCTTGCCATGACGGCGAGGAGCACCTGCGCGGTGCAGATGTTGGACGTCGCCTTCTCGCGGCGGATGTGCTGCTCACGCGTCTGGAGGGCGAGGCGGTAGGCCTGGTGCCCCTCGGCGTCGACCGAGACGCCGACGAGGCGACCGGGGATCTGGCGCTCGAGGCCGCGGTGGACGGCCATGTAGCCGGCGTGCGGGCCGCCGAAGCCCATCGGGACGCCGAAACGCTGCGCGCTGCCGACGGCGATGTCGGCCCCCCACTCCCCCGGCGCGCTGGCCAGGGTCAGGGCGAGCAGGTCGGCGCAGGCCGTGACGAGGCCCTTCGCCTCGTGGACGGCGGAGGTCAGCGGGGCCCAGTCGACGAGCTCGCCGGTGGCGTCGGGGTACTGCACCATCGCCCCCACGACGGCGCGCCCGCCTGCTGCTGCAGAGAGCGAGTCGCCGTCGCTGACGGCTCGGAGGTCGGCCACGGCGAGGGGCAGCCCGAGCGCCTCGGCGCGGGTGCGCATCACGGCGATCGTCTGCGGGAAGAGCCGCTCGTCGACGAGCACGACCGCGTCGGCCGGCGCCTTGCTCGCGCGACGCATGAGCGACATCGCCTCGGCGGCGGCGGTCGACTCGTCGAGGAGGGAGGACCCCGCCACGTCGAGGCCGGTCAGGTCGCTGACGACCGTCTGGAAATTGAGCAGGGCCTCGAGCCGGCCCTGGGAGATCTCGGGCTGGTAGGGCGTGTAGGCGGTGTACCAGGCAGGGTTCTCGAGCACGTTGCGGCGCACGACCGGCGGGGTCACGGTGCCGTAGTAGCCCAGGCCGATGAGCGAGGTGAGGACGGTGTTGCGAGAGGCGAACCCGCGCAGCTCCTCGATGACGGCGCTCTCGCTGGCGGCCGCCTCGATGCGCAGGGGCGATTCGGACCGGATGGCGCCGGGGATGGCGCGGTCGCACATCGCGTCGAGGCTCGGCTGGCCGACGACCTCGAGCATGTGGCGCACGTCGTCGCCGGCTGGGCCGACGTGACGGCTGACGAAGTCGGCCATCACGGTCTCGGTGGACGTTCCGGTGGTGACGGGCACGAGCTGGTCGATCGACATGCGGGCTCCTGACGGGTTCGAGCGGACGACACACGCTCCCCGTCTGTCGAGCACCGTGGGGTGCCTCCAGAGTTGCCTCGCCCGCGTGGTCCTGGCGCCTGAGAGGTTCCGGGGATGTTGCCCCTTCGGCGCCTCGCAGGTGCTGGGCACCCCGAGGACTCTCCCACGCAGGGTCGATCGGCACCCCCGAATCTACCAGCAGGTGGCCGGGGTCCCGGCACGGACAAGGCCCGGCCGGAGTGTCCGGTCGGGCCGTGTCGAACGGTCGTCGGCGAGGTGCCCGGGTCAGGCCAGTCGCCGGGCCTGGCGGCGCGCGTTCAGCTCGTCGTCGGGGTGGTCGGCCGGCGCGTCGTCGTCGGCCCGCTCGCTCGGCAGCAGGGCGAGCTCGCCCTCGACCTCGCGCCACACCCGGCCGACGGCGATGCCGAAGACTCCCTGGCCGCCCTGGACGAGGTCGATGACCTCGTCGGCCGACGTGCACTCGTAGACCGAGGCGCCGTCGCTCATCAGGGTGATCTGCGCCAGGTCCTCGACGCCGCGCTCGCGCAGGTGGCTGATGGCGACACGGATCTGCTGGAGCGAGACCCCGGTGTCGAGCAGTCGCTTGACGACCTTGAGCACGAGGATGTCGCGGAAGCCGTAGAGGCGCTGGGTGCCGGAGCCGGTCGCGCTGCGAACGGACGGCTCGACGAGACCCGTGCGGGCCCAGTAGTCGAGCTGTCGGTAGGTGATGCCGGCCGCCTTGCAGGCGGTCGGACCGCGGTAGCCGGTGTCCTCCGACAGCTCGGGCAGGTCGTCGGTGAACAGCAGGCCCTGGGACCCGGCGGGCATGACCCGACCGGCGTCGTGCGCGTCCTCGATGGCGGCCATGCCGTCCTCCTCCTGCTCAGGCTGCGAGCCGCGGTGGTGCGTGCGCGCAGACGACAACCGGATAACTACAGTCACGTCGTTCTTCTGACGGTAGGCCGCCACCCCCGTTCGGTCAATCACCACGGGCACGAGGCAACGGCGTGTCGAGAGGCCGTCGACAACATTCAGGTACTACGTGAAGGTGAGGGTCTCACCGGAGTGCTGGTTCTGACGGTCAGTCCGGCCGATCCGGCAGGTCGGGACGGTCGCCCGGCTCTGCCTCGGGCGCGGGGCCCTCGAAGTCCTCGGCGGACACGTGGTCGAGGAACTCCTTGAAGCGCTCGACCTCGTCGTCCTCCTCCGAGGAGACGACGATGGCCGCCTCGTCGAGGATGCCCGGTTCGACGAGGACCTTGGCGCCCGTGCGCAGGGCGAGGGCGATGGCGTCGCTGGCTCGCGAGCTGACCTCGGCCTTGCCGTCGATGATGAGCGCTGCGTGGAAGACGGAGTCCTTGAGGGCCACGATCCGCACCTCGGTCAGCTCGTGACCGAGCACGGCGAGGACGTCGCGCATGAGGTCGTGGGTCAATGGTCGCGGCGGCACGACACCCTGCTGGGCGTAGGTGATCGCCGCGGCTTCGGCCGCGCCGATCCAGATCGGCAGGTAGCGCCCGCCGTCCCGCTCACGCAGCAGGACGATCGGCTGGTTCGTGGGCATCTCGACGCGTACGCCCAGGACATCGACCTCTCTCACTCCTCCACCGTACCCCGGCCCGTGGACGGTGGGGACGGCCTCAGCGGGACAGGCCGGCGCGGACCAGCGCGACGTGCAACGCGATGCAGGCAGAAGCGATCTCGCCCGCTCGCTCCTCCCGCGTGCCGCTCCCGGAACGCGTGGCCAGGACCTGGTCGACGAGGCCGATCTCGCGGTCGGCGGCGGTGCGGAACGGACGCAGGTGACGCGCCTCGAGGCCGTGTCCGGCGAGGGTCCGGGCTGCGGCGGCGATCGCCAGCGCATCGTGGCCGAAGTGGCCCTTCTCGTCGGGCTGGAGCAGTCCGTACGTCTCGAGGGCGAGCATCGTGTCGCGGTCGATGCCGGTCGCCTCGCGCAGCTCCGGGCCCGTGAGCGACACGTCGCTTCGAGCCGTCAGGTCGTGCGGCGTCGGGACCTCGGGGTCCGCCGAGGGCGCGGGCGGCCGGGGCCGGCCACCCGACTCCCCGCCGGGATCCGACAGACCACGGTCGAGCGCGTCGAGCGCCTCCCGGATGACCTTGAGCGGCCAGTAGCGGTCGCGCTGCGCGGACAGGATGTAGTGCAGCCGGCGCACGTCGTCGTCGGTGTAGGTGCGGTAGCCCGAGGCCGTACGGTGCGGCAGCACCAGGCCCTCGGCCTCGAGGAAGCGGATCTTCGACGCGGTGACGTCGGGGAAGTCCTCGGAGAGGGCCGCCAGCACCTTGCCGATCGTCAGACGGCGGGGTGCCGGCGCTCCCCCGTCGCCGGCCACCGTGGCTGCAGTCATGCGGGTGATTGCTGGGGCGCTCCGGACGAGTAGTAGACGAGGCGGAACTTGCCGATCTGGACCTCGTCACCCTGGTGCAGGGGCGCCTCGTCGATCCGCTCGCGGTTGACGTAGGTGCCGTTGAGGGAGCCGGCGTCGCGGACGACGTAGCCGCCACCCTGCGCGACGAACGCCGCGTGCTTGCGCGACACGGTGACGTCGTCGAGGAAGATGTCGGAATCCGGGTGTCGGCCGGCGGCCACCTCCTGGTCGTCGAGCAGGAAGCGGGCGCCCGTGTTGGGACCGCGGAGCACGACGAGCAGGGCGGTCCCGGGTCGCAGGGCCTCGATGGTGGCCTGGTCCTCGGCCGTGAGGCCCCGGGCGTCGACGGTGTCGACGTGGTCGCTGTCCAGCGACGGCACGCCTTGGAACCGCATGGTGCGGGGTTCGACGTTCATGTCGTCGGGGTCGGGCAGGTCGCTCGACATGCGGTCCTCCTCTGTGGTGCGGGCGGATTCGGGTCCATCCACTCTAGTTGACCCGGGCGGGTCGGAGCCTGCCCCAGCACGGCGGCGGACAGGCTGCTGTCGGGCGTCAGGTCAGCGACGCGGTGTACGTCGAGGCGTCCATGAGGCCCTCGACGGCCGAGGCGTCGGCCAGGCGCAGCTCGAACATCCAGCCCTCACCGTAGGGGTCGGAGTTGATCAGCTCGGGTGAGGAGTCCAGGGCGGCGTTGGTGGCCGTCACCTCGCCCTCGAGGGGGGCGTAGACGTCGCTGACCGACTTCGTCGACTCGACCTCGCCACACGAGTCCCCGGGCGTCACGGTGTCGCCGACGGCGGGCAGGGACACGTAGACGACGTCGCCCAGCGCGTCCTGGGCGAAGGACGTGATGCCGATGCGGACCACTCCGTCCTCGCCGACGCGGACCCACTCGTGGTCGCTGGTGTAGCGCAGGTCGGAGGGGTAGTCCAGGTCGCTCATGTCGCTCCTTCGTCAGTGGACGGCCCCGGTCGGGGTCGCGGTGGATGCGCGTGCTGCTGGGCGCTGGTGTCGCTGGTGATGCGGTGGCACCTGAGAGGATGCCATGCCCGCGCGACGAGCGCAGGAAGTGGGCCCCACCGAGAGCCGCAGCGGTTGGTCGTGCGTCGTCGCCGGCACCCCGGTGCCGTCACTCGACGGGCTTCGCGTGGGTCATCTCGGTCGGTCGGTGCAGCGAGGTGATCTCGACGAGGCTCGACTCGGTGACGCTGGCCTCGGCGCCCTTCTGCCGCACCGACTCGACGATGCCGCCGGGGATCGTCATCGCCGACGAGAGCGTCTTCGAGTCACCGATCACCTTGATCACGAGGGGCCGGGTCACCTGCACCCCGTCGACGAAGATCTCGCCGTCCCGGTCACCGACGAACGACGAGGCCACGACGCGGACACCGCCGACGTCGATCGACTCGGCGCCCGCGTCCCGGAGCTCCTGGATGATGTCGAGGACGATCGGACCGGTCACGGCGTTGGTCGGGTCCGTGATGCGCAGCGTGATGCCGGGACCCTTGGCCGCGAGGGTGCCGGCCAGGATGCCGAGGGTGTCGACGCGTTTCTGTGCCTGCTCGAGGGCCTCGGCCGCGGTGCCCGTGCCGTTCTTGAGCCGGTCGCGGGTGGACTCGAGCTCGCGCACCTGCTGGTCGAGGCGGGACGAGCGCAGCGAGATGTCGTCGAGCACCCGGACGAGATCGGTCTGGCTCAGCTCGTCGAGCCCGCGCTGGTTGGTCAGCTGCACCTGGGCCGCGATGCCGGCACCGAGGAGCACGGCAAGCAGGGCCGCCAGCAGGTTGGCCCGGGTGGCGCGCGGGCGGCTCATCTTGAGCAGGCGCGTCCACGCGGCCTGCCCCTCGACGGGCACCCGGCTCGTCCCGTTCTCGGGCGCACCCGATGGCGTGATCTCGGGCGAGGGCGCCTCGGACGACGGTGCGTCGGGCGACCGTGACTCGGCGGCACGGGCGTCGAGCACGGGAGCCGCAGCCACGGCTGGTTGCGCTGACGGCTCCAAGGGCGACGTCACAGCCGGTTCCGCAGGCGATTCGAGCGCGGGCTCGGTCGGCGGCTCGGGAGTCGGCTCAGGAAGCGACTCAGGAAGCGACTCAGGAAGCGACTCAGGAAGCGGTTCGGTCGGCGTCTCCGGAGCCGGCGCGCTGTCGGCGGTCTTCCCCTCTGCGGCGTCGACGAGCGGCTCCGGCCGGTCGACAGGAGGGGGAGCGGGACGACCCTTCTTGCGCTTGCCCATGCTCAGGCCTTGAACAGGTGCCGGCGGATCGAGGCCACGTTGGAGAAGATCCGCACGCCGAGGACGACGACGACACCGGTCGAGAGCTGCGAGCCGACGCCGAGCTGGTCGCCGAGGAAGACGATGAACGCGGCGACGACGACGTTGGACAGGAAGGAGACGACGAAGACCTTGTCGTTGAAGATGCCGTCGAGGATTGCGCGGAGGGCGCCGAAGACGGCGTCGAGAGCGGCGATGACCGCGATCGGCAGGTACGGCTGGAGCCACACGGGCACCGAGGGATCGAGGAAGAGCCCCACCGCGAGTCCGGCCAGAAGGCCGAGAACTGGGATCACGAAGGGTTCTCCTGACTGGTCGGTGACGCCGGGCTGCCGGTCCCGGAGTCGGTGGTGCCGCTCGGGGTGTCCGAGGGCGAGCGCGCCGTCGACGTGCCCGTGCCGGTCGGGGCCACACCCGCACCCGCGCTCCGCTTCGGGGCGGTCGTGCCCTGCTGCAGCGTCGTGGCGCCCGGCATGGTCGAGCCTACGGGCGGACCGACGGGCTCTGCGACCTCGAGCCGCACGGCCGAGTCTCCGGGCACGGTCAGGGAGTCGCTCCCCGCCATGATCGACCGGATCTTGTACTCGTCGGTCAGCTGGGAGAGGTAGAGCCCCGCGAACGAGGGCTCGAAGAGCTGCTGCATGCCCTGCGAGTCGCCGAGGGCGGTGATGACGTAGGGCCGTGACAGCGGTCGGAAGTCGACGATGATCGCCTGCCCGGCGAACCGGATGGCGGCCGTGGAGCTGAGCAGGTGCCCGTTGATCGAGATCGCCTCGGCTCCGGCCCCCCAGAGGCCGTTGACGATGATCTGGAGGTCGCCGGAGGTCACCCGTCCCTCCTGGAACCCGCTGCTCGGGCGGGTCCCCGCGTCGGCGCCGGCGTCGGTCGAGGCGGCGTCGTCGAGGGTCAGCGTCAGCCCGGGCCCCGTGAGGGGCACGGCTCCGGCCTGGACCTCGAGGTCCTTGATGGTGCTCGTGAGGTCGGTGCCCCCCGACTGCTGGAGGGCGAGGGCCTCGTAGTCACGCACCTGCTTGCCGAGGGCGGCCACCTTGGCCTCCTGGTCGGTCCCGTGCTTCTGCAGCGCCTCGATGCGCGTGACGAGCTCCTTCTTCACGGCCGCGGCAGCGGTCGGCTTCGGTCGCAGCGACTGCGCCGCCACGGCGAAGAGGAAGCCGGTGAGGATCGCCAGGACGACGACGAGGACGGTGCGCGTGGAGGTGGCTCCGGGCAGCCCGGCCGCGACCCGTCGGTCGGCGGCCTCTTGGTAACCCGCGTCGAGGGGCCGCTCCATCATCGTGGTCAGCAGCGTCATCGACTCGTCCGGACGCCGCTCGGGGCTCATGGGGTCACCACCTGAGGGCGCTGCGTCAGCACGAGGCGGGCGTGGACGGCATACAGCACGGCGGCGAGCCAGTAGAGGACGACGCCCCACCACGCGAAGCCCCAGCCGATGGGGCGGACGAGGTCGCCGAGCCAGTCGTCACGGTGCGCGAGGAGCAGCAGGGGGAAGGCGTAGAGCAGGTTGAACGTCGCGGCCTTGCCGACGAAGTGAACGGGCAGGCCGAGCTGTCCCTTGCTGCGCAGGTAGAGCAGCATCAGGGCCATGACGACCTCGCGGGCGAGGAGCACGACGACGAGCCAGACCGGGATGATCTCGCGCCACATGAGCCCGACGAGGGTCGTGAGGATGTACAGCCGGTCGGCGATGGGGTCGAGGAACTGGCCCAGGCGACTCTCCATGTTGAACCGACGGGCGATCTTGCCGTCGAGGTAGTCGGTGACACCCGAGAACAAGAGCAGCAAGAAGGCCAGCCCGTCGCGCTCCGAGACGATCGCCCAGAGGAAGACGGGCACGCCGAGAAGCCGGAGCACCGACAGCACGTTGGGGATCGTCAGCAGGCGCTCCGTCACGACGTGCTCGCGCTCCCCCGCTCTCTCGACCTCCACGGCGGCAAGCCTAACGGGCGTCCGGAGTGGCCGAGATCCGTGCCCGGCATCGATCCGGACACGACCCCTCGTCGAGCGAGGAGGGAGTCCGCGAGGAACGTGCGAGGGCCGGTGCCGCGGGTGCGTCCACGCCGGTCTGCTCTGGCACACTCGGCACCATGCCCGGCGGACACTCGCACAGCCACGACCACGGAGCCCGTGCAGCGTCCGGCACCGTCGCCGTCAGCACGCTGGCCCGAGTAGGCCTCACCCTCCTGATCACCCTCGCTGCCGCGGCCACGATCTTCGGTCTCGTGCGCTACTGGCCGGCGGAGTCGCAGGCGGCCGTCCGGGTGGGCACGTCCGACTTCGCGGCTCCCGGGGTGACCTTCCCCGTCGCCGAGGTCCAGCGGGTCCTCCCGGTCTGCGAGGGGGCCGAGGGCAGCACGGCGGGCGGCCCCGCCGCCGGCCAGGGCGGTGACGTCGTCGACGGCAACCCCACCTGCGGCGCGATCACGGTGCAGCTCGAGCAACCCACCGCGAGTTCCGGCGACGTGCGTCCGGTCGTGTCCGTCTCGGTGCCTCCCGCGGTCTCCACGTCCGGCCTGCGCGAGGGCGACACCGTCATGCTGCTGCGGACCCCGCCCCAGGACACGCAGCCCGAGACGTACTCCTTCCTCCAGGTGCAGCGCGGGGCTCCCCTGTCGCTCATGCTCGCGCTCTTCCTCGTCGTCGTGGCGGTGGTCGCGCGGTGGCGCGGGATCCTGGCCCTCGTCGGTCTCGTCTTCGGCGGCTTCGTCGTCGTCAAGTTCATGCTGCCGGCCCTGCTCGAGGGCCAGTCGGGGCTGCTCGTGGCCCTCATCGGCTCCTCGGCGATCATGTTCGTCGTCCTCTACCTCGCCCACGGGCTCTCGGTGCGGACGAGCACGGCCCTCGCCGGCACGCTCTTCGGCGTCGCGGTCACGGCGGGTCTGGGTCTGCTCGCCGTCGACCTGGCACGCCTCAGCGGGGTGGCCAACGACGAGGGTGCCACCCTGGCCTCCTTCGTCACGACGATGAACCCGCGCGAGCTGCTGACGTGCGCGTTCATCGTCGCCGGTCTGGGGGTCCTCAATGACGTGACGATCACGCAGTCCTCGGCCGTGTGGGAGCTGCGTGCGGCGGCCCCCTCGATGGGGCGACGGGCGCTCTTCCAGTCGGGCATGCGCATCGGGCGCGACCACATCGCCTCGACGATCTACACGATCGTCTTCGCGTATGCCGGTGCCGCGCTACCCGTGCTGCTCCTCCTCTTCCTCTACGAGCGGCCTGTGCTCGAGATGCTCCAGACGGAGTCGCTTTCGGAGGAGATCGTGCGCACGCTCGCCAGCGCCATCGGCCTCGTGCTCGCCGTACCCGTCACGACGGCGGTCGCGGCCCTCACCGTCGGTGCAGCGCGGACGCGTGCGCCGGTGGACGGCGACGGACGCGGCCCGGGTCTGCCGCGCACGGTCGACGAGCCGGAGCACCAGGGCCCCACCGCAGTTGACCTCGTCCGGGCTGCGAGCGGGCCGCCGGCACCCACGACGCGGGCCGAGGCACGCTCGAGGATGTCCTCCTCCTGACCGGTTCGTGCCGTCACCGAAAGACCGGCACCGCCCGCGACTGGCACCTGCGCCGGTCACCTCGCAGCTCGAGTCTGCCGGCGCTCGTCGGGCTTTCAACCAGTTCTCGGCAACCACTAGGCTCGCCGCCATGAACCATGTGACGACCCTCGAGGCGTACGACGACGACCGGGGTAACCGCATCGAGTTCAGCGGGAGCGTCGACAAGAACATCCGGGTGAAGTTCAAGGGACGCAACAACGTCCTGCGTGTCGCGAGCCAGCAGAACATCGCCCAGCTCTTCGTCGACTTCGACTGCGACGACGGCCTCGTGGAGATCGGCAGCAGCCGCGGCGTGCCGGGTCTGCGCGCGGCGATCCGCGTCGGGGACGGCTGCCAGGTGCGGATCGGCAAGAACGTGTCGTCGACGACGACGGTGGCGATGTCGACGGCGGAGGGCACGTCGATCACGATCGGCGACGACGTCATGATCGCGTCCGACATCCAGATCCGCGCCGACGACGGCCACCCCATCTTCGACGTCCGCACCGGCAAGCGCGTCAACGCGGCCCGGTCGATCGTCATCGGCAACCACGTGTGGCTCGGCCTCGGCGCCTGCGTCCTCGGTGGCGTGACCATCGGCGACGGCACCGTCGTCGGCATGCGCTCGGTCGTGACGCGGTCCCTGCCCAACAACGTCGTCGGCGCTGGCTCACCGGCGAAGGTCGTCAAGCGGAACGTGGCCTGGGAGCGCCCGCACCTCACCCTCGACCCGCCCTACCGGAAGCCGACCGTGGCCTCGGTCAAGAAGTCGACCGACTACTGGACCCTGACCGTCGACCCCGGCAGCAGGCCGTCACGGAGCCGCGAGATCTACGCCGGCGCCCGCCGACGCACGCGCCGGAGACTCAAGGCCGTCCGGGCCAGGGCCGACGCGCTGACCCGTCGCGCCTGAGCCCGCCAGGGGCTCTGAGGATTCTGGGGAGTCCGGGACGCTGACGCTCAGGAGACCGTCAGCACCGCGGTCCACGTCGACCCACCGGACTCCGTGAATGTCACGGTGACCGACGCCGCGTTCGAGCCGGTCTTCCTCGCGGAGACCGGGGCGGTCGAGGTCGTGGCGTTCGCGGCCACCGTGACCGTCCCCGTGGCGGCGTTCTTGCCCGTCGAGGACCAGTTGATGGTCTCCGTCGAGCCGCTGTAGGACACCGCCGTCTGCGTGCTGCTGCCAAAGCCGACGTTGGCCGCGATGACGGCGTTGTTGCCACCGGCGACCGTGCACGTGAAGGAGGTGCCGACGGTTCCTGAGCAGCTCGGCGTCGCCGCGATGCCGTTGATGGTGACGCCCGAGAAGATGAGCCCGGCCGTCTGGCCGGCGACGACCCCCTGGCTCAGCGATGCGGACGTCGACGCCGAGTGGTTCGTCGTGCCGGCATACGCCGCCGTGACCGACCGGGTGCCGGTCGTCGTGAAGGTCGTCGTGCACGTGGCGACACCCGACGCGCCGAGGGTCTGCGTGCCGGACGAGCAGCTGATCACGGTCGAGCCGTCCTTGAAGGTCACGGTGCCGGTCGGCACTCCCCCGCCGGGAGCCGTGGCCGCCACGGTCGCGGTGTAGGTGACGCTCTGGCCGCTCCGGACCGTCTGCGCCGAGGTCGTCAGGGTGGTCGTCGTGGCCGCCGCCCCGACGACCTGGCTGACGGCCTGCGAGGTCGACGTGAGGTGGTCGGCCGAGCCGGAGTAGACGGCGGTGACGCTGCGCGTCCCGGCAGCGGTGTGGGTCACCACGCAGGTCGCCGATCCGGAGCCGAGGGTCTGGGTGCCGCCCGTGCAGGCCAAGGGCGTCGAGCCGTCCTTGAAGGTGACCGTCCCGCTCGGGACGCCGCCTCCGGGCGCGGACACCGACACGGTGGCCGTGTAGGTCACGGGCTGACCGACGGTCGAAGGGTTCGCCGACGACGTGAGTGACGTCGCCGTCGATGCCGGGGCGACGACCTGCGACAGCGAGGACGACGACGACGCCGCGTACGGTGCCGACCCGGCATACGCCGCCGTGATCGACCGGGTGCCGGCGGACGCCTGGGGCACGGTGCACGTCGCGGTGCCGGAACTGAGCGTCTGGGAGCCGCCGGCGCACGTCATTGCGGAACTGCCGTCGCGGAACGCGACCGCCCCGGTCGGTGTCCCGGAGGCCGCGCTGACGGTGGCGGTGTAGGTCACGGGCTGCCCGACCACCGACGGGTTGGCCGACGACGTCACCGAGGTGCTCGTGCGAACCGAGGCCAGGACGGTCACGGAGGCGCTCGATGCGCTCGTCGCCGTCCACCCGGAGCGCACGGCGACGACGGTGTAGCGGTAGCTCCCGTCCGGTAGCGCAGCGTCGCTGCAGGAGGTCGTGGCGACGAGCGAGGAGGGCGACGTGCCGCAGGCGGCGACGGTGGCAGCGGAGGCGACGTCGGTGCGGTCGACGCGGTAGCCCGTGGGAGCCACCCCCGTCGTCGGCCCGGACCATGCGACCGACACGGTCGTGGCCCCGTCGGCTGCCGTGGCCGTGACCGACGTCGGGGCCGTGAGGATCGCCGTCGGGGCCGTGCCGGTGCCGCGTCCGGTCACGGTCCAGGACGCCCAGGCGGTGCCGGACACCGTCATGAGCACCACCAGCAGGACGGTGACGTGGAGGGCGCGCACGCCGCGGCTCGGGGCTGCACGGCGTGCGCGCGTCTTCGGGGGTGTCGGGGCGGGCATCAGTTGCTCGCCGTCCCCGACCACGTGAACGCGAAGCTCTTGTTCTTGCAGACGTCCTGGTTGACGGTGGGGAGGTTGCGCAGGCGGATCTGCGCGGTCGCCACTCCCTGGCCGGGAAGAGTGACCGAGCCGCGTGACGGGACGAGCAGCACGGAGCTCGTCGTGACCGAGGGCTGGCGCAGCTCGAGGTTCGCTGCCGAGGTGCAGCCCGGTGGGGTGCTGTCGGCCGCGACGGCGACCGTCAGGGCCGAGACCCTGATGGTGACGGGGTTCGGGTTCGTGACCGTCACCGAGAGGGGACGCCACACGCCCGGCACGAGGTCACCGACGCTGCCCGCGACGGTGAAGGGCAGGCCGCTCTCGCGGAGGCCCTTCTGGTACGTGAACGCGTAGGGCGTTGTCGCGGAGACGTTGCCCGCTGCATCGACGGCCAGGACGGCCATCTGGTGCTGCCCGTTGTTCGAGGTGTCGATGACCCACGTCAGCGGCGACGTGCACGTGGTCCAGGCGCCGTTCTCGAGGGAGCAGCGAAACGTGGCCCCCGCCCCGGCGCTGGTCCAGCTCGCGGTGTTCGTCGCGTTGCTCGTGGGGTTCGCCGGCACCGTGGTCAGCACGGGAGCGGGCGGTGCCACGGTGTCGACGACCCAGCCGTATGCCGTGGAGATGCTCTCGGCGCCGGCAACGACCGTCACGACGCTGAAGGTGTGCCTGCCCTGCGCGAGGCCGGTGTAGGTGACCGGGCTCGCGCACGCCGTGAAGGAGGACCCGTCTCGGGCGCACCGGAAGCCGGCACCAGACAGGGCCGCGAAGGCGAACGTCGCCGTCGTACTGGCTGACGGGTCGGCCGGACGCGAGGTGATGACGGGGCTGACGACAGAGTGGCCCGAGGCCGCACGGGGCATCCCGTGGACCGCGACGAGGAACGCGACGAAGACGCCGAGCAGCGCCAGGGCGGTGTGCCTGGCGTTCGTCGGCGTCTTCATGGGACTCCCCCCGTCGTGGTCGATGCGGGCCAGCGCTTCGTGCGGTCGTGCGAGGGACGCGGAAGGGGCGGGGCGCCGGGGTCGATGCGGCGTCCCACCCCTCCCGGGTCTCAGCTGGCGACGTAGTTGATGGTCACCGTGGCGCCCTTGCAGGCGTCCTGGTTCGTCGTCTTGTTGTTGAACTGGAGGGTGTAGTCGACGGTGGTCGTCGCGGCCGGCGCGAGGTCGACCGACGTGATGGCGAGGGAGGCGGCCGTGGCCTCGGAGACCGGGGCCACCGCGCCGTTCAGCTTGTAGTCGGTGCCGTCGCAGTCCGTCTTGTTCGTCGTGACGTAGGCCTTGACCGCCTGGATCTTGTAGTTCTCGGTGCCGGTGTTCTTGACCGTGGCGGTGACCGTCTGCGCCGAGTCCCCGGGGTACATCGCCGTCGCGCTGCCGCCCGTGACGAGGAAGACGTTGCTCGCCCCGGCCCGCGTGGTGGCCGTGCCGGTGCCACCACCGAGGCTCGTCCAGTAGGCGTAGGCGCCACCGGCGGTCGCGAGGCCGATGACCCCGGCTGCGAGGAAGGCTGCGGACTTCTTCTTCTTGGAGCTGGACTTCTTCTGAGTGCGCATGGTGATCCCCATGACCTTTCCCTCGAGTGGCTCTACCGGTTCTTGGTGTGCTGCTGAGGGAACAGTGACACGCGATTCGGCCGATTCAGGGGCACCTCGGACAACGTTGCGCATACCTTGCGGGTTGCTTGTGGCCACGGTGGAGACCTTGCAGTGACGGCCGGGACACCTTGCACAACAAGCGGATTCAGACCCGTCGACGGCACGCGCGACCAGCACACGAGCGAGGGCACGACGAAGGGCCGCCCTCTCCGTGGAGAGTGCGGCCCTTCGTCGTTCGGTCGGGCTGACAGGATTTGAACCTGCGACCCCTTGACCCCCAGTCAAGTGCGCTACCAAGCTGCGCCACAGCCCGAATGCCCCTCGGGGCGAAAGGAACATTAGCGCACCGGATGCCGCTGGTCCCAATCGGCCCCCGTGAGCGGCCGTGTGCCCCTCGGGACAGCGGCAGGTCAGCGCCGGCGCTTCTCGCGGACGCGGACCGAGACCTCGATCGGCGTGCCCTCGAAGCCGAACTGCTCGCGCAGGCGACGCTCGATGAAGCGGCGGTAGCCGGCCTCGATGAAGCCCGACGCGAAGATGACGAAGCGCGGCGGACGCGTCGAGGCCTGGGTGGCGAAGAGGATGCGGGGCTGCTTGCCACCACGCAGCGGGTGCGGGTGGGCGGCCACGATCTCGCCGAGGAAGGCGTTGAGCCGGCCGGTGGGGACACGGGTGTCCCACGACTCGAGGGCGGTCTCGATGGCGGGCACGAGGCGGTCCATGTGACGGCCCGTGCGCGCGGACACGTTGGCCCGGGGAGCCCACGGCACCTGGACGAGCTCCTTCTCGATCTCGCGCTCGAGGTAGTAGCGGCGCTCCTCGTCGAGGGTGTCCCACTTGTTGTACGCGATGACGAGGGCTCGGCCCGAGTCGATGACCTGCTGCACGACACGGATGTCCTGCTCGGCGATGGGCTCCTCGGCGTCGATGAGCACGACGGCCACCTCGGCCTTCTCCAGGGCCGTCTGGGTGCGCAGCGACGCGTAGAAGTCCGCGCCCCGGCTCTGGTGGACGCGGCGCCGGATGCCGGCGGTGTCGACGAAGCGCCAGGTCTTGCCGCCGAGCTCGATGAGCTCGTCGACCGGGTCGCGCGTGGTGCCGGCCACGTTGTCGACGACGACGCGTTCGGAGCCCGCGAGACGGTTGAGCAGGCTCGACTTGCCGACGTTGGGGCGCCCGACGAGCGCCACCCGCCGCGGACCACCCTGGGCGTACGCGCCGTGCGCGGACACGTCGGGCAGCACCTCGAGCACGGCGTCGAGGGCGTCGCCGCTCCCGCGGCCGTGGACGGCGGACACCGGGAACGGCTGGCCGAGGCCGAGGCTCCACAGCATCGCCGCGTCGGCTTCGCCGCGCTGGTCGTCGACCTTGTTGGCGACGAGCACCACCGGCTTGCCGGAGCGACGCAGCAGCTTGACGACCGCCTCGTCGTCGTCCGTCGCGCCGACCGTGGCGTCGACGACGAACATGACGACGTCGGCGAGGTCGATCGCGATCTCGGCCTGCTCGGCGACGCGCAGGTGGATGCCAGTGGCGTCCGCCTCCCAGCCGCCGGTGTCGACGATGGTGAAGCGGCGCCCGCCCCACTCGGCCTCGTAGGAGACGCGGTCACGCGTCACACCCGGCACGTCCTCGACGACGGCCTCGCGGCGCCGCAGGATGCGGTTGACCAGGCTCGACTTGCCGACGTTGGGTCGGCCGACCACGGCCACGACGGGCAGCGGGCCCTGCCCCGCGCCGTCGTCGGAGATCGGCCCCTGGGCGTCGAGCAGCGCCTGGTCCTCGGGGCTGAGCTCGAAGTCGTCGAGCCCGGCGCGCAGGGCGCGCTCCACGGCGGCGTCGTCGACGGAGGGGTCGGCGGTCGAGATCGGAGCGCCCTCGTCGATGGGGCGGGCGGTCTCGTCAGTCACGGTGTCCTCGAATCAGTGAACGTCTGTTGAGGAACCATTCTCCACCCGCGAGCGGCGTACATGTGACGCGAGGGCGTCCCGCAGGTGGTCACTGGCCAGCCGGAGGCGGTCCCGACCGGGCGCTGAGGGGTCGACGACGAGCCGGAACGGGTCCCCGAAGTCGACGAGAAGTCGCGACCGGAAGGGCGGCCAGTCGTCCTTCGTCGCGCCCGGGACGCGAGTCCCGCTGACCGCGACCGGCACGATCTGCGCGTCGGTGCGCAGCGCGATCCAGGCGGCCCCGTGGTTGACCTGGTGGACCTCACCGTCACCGCGGTTGCCCTCGGGAAAGATCCCGACCGCACCCCCGCCCTCGAGGACGGCGCTGGCCGAGGCCAGCGCCGCGCGGTCTCCGACGGAGCGGTCGACGGGGATCTGGCCGACGTTGCGGATCGTCCAGCCCCAGAAGCCCGAGAAGGCCTCCTGCTTGACGAGGAAGCTCACGGCGCGCGGCGCCAGGCCGAAGACGAGGGGCCCGTCGAGGAACGCCGCGTGGTTGGCGACGAGGATGACCGGCCCCGTGAGCGGCACCCGCTCGGGGTGCAGGGCCACGCCCCGGTAGAGGGAGCTGAAGATGACCTTGCCGATCGGGCGGCCGATCCGGGCCCGGTTCGGATGGGGAGCGACCGCTTGGCTCATGCCCGGGCCGCTTCGACCACCTGGAGCACCGCCTCGACCGAGCCCTCGAAGTCGAGGTGGGAGGTGTCGATCGTCGTGACGCCGTCGGCGGCGACCGTGAACTCCGACACGGCGGAGTCCGCCTTGTCGCGGTCGACGATCTGCGAGCGGGTCGCCGCGACGGCGTCGGCGTCCGCAGCTCCGTGCAGCTCGGTCGAGCGTCGTGCGAGGCGGGCCTCCTCGGAGGCGGTGAGCAGGATGCGCACCGGCGCATCGGGTGCGACGACGGTCGTGATGTCGCGTCCCTCGGCCACGACACCGCCGGTGGCCGCGGCGGCCTCGGAGATGAGACGGCGCTGGAGGACCCGCAGGATCTCGCGGACGGGGACGACGGTGGCGACCGCGGACACGTTCGTCGAGATGCCGGTCTCGCGGATGGCCGCGGCGACGTCGATACCGCCGACCTCCACCGTCGGCGCGTCGGGATCAGTGCCGATGGACAGCGGAAACCGTTGCGCCGCAGCGGTGATCGCGTCGGCATCGGCGAGGTCGACACCTTCGTGGAGGCACCACCAGGTGAGGGCGCGGTACATGGCCCCGGTGTCGAGGAAGCCGTAGCCGAGGGTCCGGGCCACCTGCTTGCTGACGCTCGACTTGCCGGACCCCGAGGGACCGTCCACGGCGATGACGAAACCGGACAGGGGGTCCTCGGGGGTCTGCGGCATGCGGACGAGGATAGTGCCTCGACCGACCCGCCCCGGGACCCGCCCGACAACCGGAGCCTCAGTCGTGCACGCGCCAGCCGAGGCGGGCCAGCTCGGCTCGCAACGGCTCGACGGACGCGGGCACGACCGAGATCTCGGCGACGCCGACGGCCTGCCCGAGCCCGTGCTCGAGGTGGAGGTCCTCGAGGTTGATGCCGGCGTGGCCGACGTCCGTGAGCAGTCGGGCCAGTGATCCCGGCTTGTCGGGGACGACGACGGAGACCACCTCGTACGCCGCGGGAGCCGCACCGTGCTTGCCGGGGATCCGTGCGTGGCCGAGGTTGCCGGCCTCGAGGACCCGGCTCAGCGTGCCGAGCGAGCCGGCGCCGTCGGCGTCCACGAGGGTGTCGAGGGCCCCGACGACGTCGTCGACCTGGTCGCGGACGTGGCGCAGGACGTCGCGCACGGCGGGTGCGTTGCCGGCGAGGATCTGGGTCCAGAGCCGCGGGTCGCTCGCCGCGATCCGGGTCACGTCGCGCAGTCCCTGGCCGGCGAGACCGACGGCGGACTCGGGCAGCTCGCGCAGGCACGCGGCGACGATGCTCGCCGCGAGCTGGGGCACGTGCGAGACGGCTGCCACGGCTTCGTCGTGCTCGTGGGCCGGCATGACCCGCACGGCGGAGCCGACGGCGAGGGCGAGCTCCCTCACGCGGCGCACCGCCGCGTCGGTCGAGGCCTCGTGCGGCACGACGACCCACGCCCGGCCGTCGAAGAGGTCAGCCCGGGCGGCTGCGGCGCCCGAGCGCTCGCGACCGGCCATCGGGTGCGAC
The DNA here is from genome assembly GCF_052115065.1 of Terrabacter sp. 2TAF16. Classification (NCBI taxonomy): domain Bacteria; kingdom Bacillati; phylum Actinomycetota; class Actinomycetes; order Micrococcales; family Intrasporangiaceae; genus Terrabacter; species Terrabacter sp. 2TAF16. Next base: position 100,413 of record NZ_JBFRFZ010000001.1, on the reverse strand, counting down.
CCGACGTAGCGGCTCGCGTCGGCGCCCGAGTCGAGGACGACGCGGAGCACCGACTCCTTGACGGAGGCGACGTCGGTGACCACCGCGTCGGGCCACCGGTCCAGCGCGTCCACGACGACGCGAGCGGCGACGTCGGGCGGCGCCGCGACGACGACGACGTCCGGGGCGTCCGTCACGTCCTCGGCCATGTCGCCCGCCCGGAGGTCGCGCGCCAGCTGGACGGCCGTCGGTGAAGGGTCGTCCAGCGACACCCGAAATCCGTTGTTGGACAGCGCGATCCCGAGACTGGTCCCGATCAGCCCTGCGCCGACGATGCGGACGTGCGTGCTCACCCCGTCAGCGTAGCGAGCCGCTCGTCCCGGGTCCGGGACGTCCGGATCACAGACCGGCGGCCTTGTAGAGCGCCCCGACCTCGGCCTTGTTGAGGCGTCGGGTGCGCCCGGACTTGAGGTCGGCGAGACGGATCGGGCCGACCTCGGTGCGGACGAGCTCGAGGACCGGGTGCCCGACCGCCTCGAGCATCCGGCGCACGACGTGCTTGCGGCCCTCGTGGAGCACCACCTCGACCATGGCCTTGCCCGGCTGGTGGTCGACGATCCGGAAGGAGTCGACGCTGACGGGACCGTCCTCGAGCTCGACGCCCTCGCGCAGGCGCTTGCCGACGTCGCGCTGCACCGGGCCGCGGATCGTCGCGACGTACGTCTTGAGGACGCCGTATGCCGGGTGCTGCAGCCGGTGGGCGAGGTCGCCGTCGTTGGTGAGCAGGAGCAGGCCCTCGGTGTCGGCGTCGAGCCGCCCCACGTGGAAGAGGCGCTGCTCGCGGTTGCCGACGTAGTCCTCGAGCGAGATGCGGCCGAGCTCGTCGTGCATGGTCGTCACGACGCCCTTGGGCTTGTTGAAGGCGAGGTAGACGCGGTCCTCGTCGAGGTTGACGCGGACGCCGTCGACGTGGACGACCTGGGTCTGCGGGTTGATGCGCACGCCGAGCTCCGTGACGATCTGGCCGTCGACCTCGACGCGCCCCTGCTCGATGAGGTTCTCGCAGACACGCCGCGAGCCGACGCCGCCGGCGGCCATGAGCTTCTGCAGGCGCACGCCGTCGGGGTCGTGGACGTCGATCTCGGGTGCGGGCTTGCGGTCGGGCAGCCTGGTGGGCTGGCTGGCCTTCGTCGAGCCCGCGAAGCGCGGGCCGGAACCCTTGCCGCCGGTCTTGCCGCCGGCGCTCTTGCCACCCGCCACGGGTCGGCCGCCACGGCGGGCGCCGCCGACGCTTCCGGGGGCGCCGGTGGGCCCGGACCCCTTCTTGCGCGGCTGGCGGGGGGACCTGGAGTACTCGCTCATGCGTGTCCTTCCTCGATGAGCTCGTCGATGACGTCGGCGTCCGGGAGGTAGGGCGCCAACGCCGGGAGGTCGTCGAGCGACGACAGTCCCATCCGCTGGAGGAAGTAGGGGGTCGTGCGGAAGAGCATGGCACCGCTCTCGCCCACGTCCTCGACCTCCTCGATGAGGCCGCGCGACGCCAGCGTGCGGACGACGCCGTCGACGTTGACGCCGCGGACCGCACTGACCCGGGCGCGGGACACCGGCTGGCGGTAGGCGATGACGGCGAGCGTCTCGAGCGAGGCCTGGGTCAGCTTGGCCTGCTGGCCGTCGAGGACGAACTTCTCGACCACGGGCGCGAAGTCGGACCGGCTGTAGACGCGCCATCCGCCCGCGACGCTGCGCAGGGTGAACCCGCGCTGCGCGGCGGCATACTCCTCCTCGAGGGCGTGCAGGTGGACCCGCACGTCGTGGACCGGCAGCTCGAGCGCCGACGCGAGGGCGACCTCGGTCACCGGCTCGTCGACGACCATGAGCACGGCCTCGAGCGCCGAGCGGGCGCCGCCCGGGAAGTCGTTGATGTCGAAGGCGATCTGCTCGTCGGCACCCTCGCGGTCATCGGGCACCCCGGGCTCGACGGTCGCGTCGGGCCCCTGCGCCGACTGGTCACTCATCGTCTGCTCCTCTTCGTGAGGTGGCGTCGCCACCCGTCTGCTCGGTGTCCGGCGTCGGCGCGTCACCCTCGGCGCCCTCGACGTCGTCGTCGTTCTCGTCGTTCTCGTCGTCCTCGTCGAACTCGTCGTCGATGGCGATGTCGCCGTCGTCGGTGCCCGTCCAGCGGATGTCGAGCTCGCCGAGCGCCTCGGCCTGCTCGAAGGCGATCGCCGCCTCCTTGAACAGCTCGAGCAGGGCGAGGAAGCGCGCCACGATGACGAGGGTGCTGTCGGCGTCGGCCACGAGGCTGCGGAACGAGACCTGTCCGCGGTGGCGCAGGCGCTCGACGATGATCGCCGCCTGCTCCCGGACGCTGACCTGCGGTGCGTGGAGGTGCTCGAGCCCGACGGTCGGCGCCACCTTCGGCGTCATCGCCCGGGCGGCGATCATCGCGAACTGCTCGGGCGTGATGGCGATGACGAGCTCGGGCAGCAGCGCCGCGAACTCCGGCTCGAGACCGGCCTGGCGCGGGGTGATGCGCCCGGCCGTGGCCATGCGCTCACGGAAGGTGGCCGCGATGTCCTTGTAGGCGCGGTACTGCAGGAGCCGGGCGAAGAGCAGGTCACGCGCCTCGATGAGCGCGAGGTCCTCGTCGTCCTGGGGGCCCGACTGCGGGAGCAGGCGCGAGGCCTTGAGGTCGAGCAGGGTCGCCGCGATGAGGAGGAACTCCGAGGCCTGGCCGAGGTCCCAGTCGCTGTTGGCCGCCTGGGCGGTCTTGATGTGTGCGACGAACTCGTCGGTGACCTTGGCGAGGGCGACCTCGGTGATGTCGAGCTTGTGCTTGCTGATGAGGCCGAGCAGGAGGTCGAAGGGCCCGGAGAAGACGTCGAGGTGCACCTCGAAGGGGGCTGCCGAGCGTCGCGTGATGACACCGCCGGGTGTCAGCTCCTGGGTGGGTGCGACCTCGACCATCGCGTCCGGGGGCACGGCAGCGTCGTCGGCGTCGACCGCGGGGCGGTCGACGGTGTCCTGCTCGGTCATCAGATCACTGCGGATCAGGCCGCGCCGCCGCGCGCGATGAGCTCACGGGCGAGCTGGCGGTAGGCGTTGGCACCGGAGTGCTCGGACGAGTAGGACGTGATCGGCTCGGCGGCCAGGGTCGCGTCGGGGAACTTCACGGTGCGGCTGATCACCGTGTGGAAGACCTGCTCGCCGAAGTGGTCGACGACCGAGCGCACGACCTCCCGGCTGTGCAGGGTCCGGCTGTCGTACATGGTGGCGAGGATGCCGTCGACCTGCAGGCGCGGGTTGAGCCGGTCGGTGATCTTGTCGATCGTGTCGATGAGCAGGGCGACGCCGCGCATCGCGAAGAACTCGCACTCGAGCGGGATGATGACGCCGTGCGCGGCCGTCAGGGCGTTGACCGTGAGCAGGCCGAGCGACGGCTGGCAGTCGATGAGGACGAGGTCGTACTCGTCGACGACGGGGCGCAGGACGCGGGCGAGGATCTGCTCGCGGGCGACCTCACCGACGAGCTGGACCTCGGCCGCGGACAGGTCGATGTTGGCCGGCACGAGGTCGAGGTTGGGCGTGCGCGTGTGCTGGATGACGTCGTGGATCTCGTGGCCGCGCTCGACGAGGAGGTTGTAGATCGTCGTGTCGAGCTCCTGCGCGTTGACGCCGAGACCGACGGAGAGCGCACCCTGCGGGTCGAAGTCGATGACGAGGACCTTGCGACCGAGCTCGGCCAGCGCGGCACCGAGGTTGATCGTCGTCGTCGTCTTGCCGACGCCGCCCTTCTGGTTGCACATGGCGATGATGCGCGCGGGACCGTGGCTCGAGAGCGGCACGGGGGTCGGGAAGTCGGGCAGCGGACGGCCGGTCGGGCCCATGGCCCCGGAGCCGGCGGACTCGGTGCCGGGCAGGTGCGCGACCCGCGGGGCGGCACTGACCGGACTCTGTCGGGGCTGGTCGAGGTCCTCGGACGGCACGGACTGCATGGTGTCGTGTGACTCCTCGTTCACCGGGTGTTCCACTCCGCTCGGCCTTGCCCTGGGATGCTGCGGTCAGCCTCGCGCTGATCACGTGTGACCTTATCAGCGGGCACGGGGGTGGGCGCCCGCATAGACCTCGCGGAGTCGGTGGACCGACACCATCGTGTAGATCTGGGTCGTGGTCACCGAGGCGTGCCCGAGCAGCTCCTGGACGACGCGGACGTCCGCCCCGCCGTCGAGCAGGTGGGTGGCGAAGGAGTGGCGCAGCGTGTGGGGCGACACGTGCTCGGTGAGGTCGGCCCGCTCGGCTGCGCGCCGGATGATCGCCCAGGCCGACTGCCGCGAGAGGCGTGCCCCCCGCTGGTTGAGGAAGAGCGCCGGACCCCCTTGTCCGTGCGTGGCGAGGGCCGGACGGCCCCGGACGAGGTATGCCGTCACGGCCTCGACCGCGTAGCGGCCGACGGGGACGACGCGCTCCTTGCCTCCCTTGCCGTGCAGCCGGACGGACGCCACTCCCCCGCCGTTCGGGGCGGTCCCGGAGCCGTCTGCGGGTCCGGTGGTCTCGATGTCGTCGACGTCGAGGTCGACGGCCTCGCTGATGCGGGCGCCGACGCCGTAGAGGACCTCGAGGAGTGCACGGTCGCGCAGCGACTCGGGCGTGTCGCCGACCGATGCCGCCGCGAGCAGCCGTTCCACGGCCTCGATCGGGATCGCCTTGGGCAGCCGGGCGGGTGGCTTGGGCGGGGCGACGTTGGCCGCCGGGTCGCCGGCGACCTCGCCCTCGAGCGCGAGGAACCGGTGGAAGCCGCGCACGGCGACGAGGGTGCGGGCCGCGGACGAGGCCGCGAGCCCGCGCTCGCGCAGGGAGGCGAGGAAGTCGGTGACGTCGGCCTCGGTGACCCGGCTCGGGTCGTCGATCCCCTTGGCCGCCAGGAACGCTGCGTAGGAGCGCAGGTCGCGGGCGTAGGACTTGAGGGTGTTGTCGGACGCGCCCTTCTCGACGCGGACGTGGTCGAGCCACCCGCGGACGTCGCGCTCGACGCGCGAGGGCCGTGCCGCGGGTGGCTCGGTGACGACCTGCTCGGTCAGGACAGGGCCTCGTCGAGACCGACCGACGTCATGCCGTGGGCCTCGGCGACGCCGGCGTAGGTGACGTGCCCGTCGTGCGTGTTGAGACCGAGTCCGAGCGCGTGGTCGGCGCGCAGCGCGTCGCGCCACCCCTGGTTGGCGAGCTTCACGGCATACGGCAGCGTCGAGTTCGTCAGCGCGTAGGTGGACGTGTTGGGCACGGCTCCGGGCATGTTCGCGACGCAGTAGAAGACCGAGTTGTGCACCGTGTAGGTGGGGTCGGCGTGCGTCGTCGCGTGGCTGTCCTCGAAGCACCCGCCCTGGTCGATCGCGATGTCGACGAGCACGGAGCCCGGCTTCATCTGGGACACGAGCTCGTTGGAGACGAGCTTGGGGGCGGCCGCACCGGGGATGAGCACGGCCCCGATGACCATGTCGGCCTCCTGGACCTGCTGCTGCACCGTGAGGCGGTTGGAGGCGAGGCCGTGGACCTGGTTCTCGTAGCGCCAGAAGGACATCCGCAGCTTGTCGAGGTCGGTGTCGAGCAGCGTGACGTCGGCACCCATGCCGAGCGCGATGTTGGCGGCGTTCTGGCCCGACACGCCGGCACCGAGGATGACGACCTTGGCGTTGGCCACGCCACCGACGCCGCCCATGAGCACGCCACGGCCGCCCTGGGCGCGCATCAGCGCGTGGGCACCGACCTGCGGGGCGAGACAGCCGGCCACCTCGGACATCGGGTAGAGCAGCGGCAGGGCCCCGGACGGCAGCTGCACGGTCTCGTAGGCGATGCCGGTGACCTTGCGCTTGACGAGCTCCTCGGTGAGCGGCTTGTCGGCCGCGAGGTGCAGGTACGTGAAGAGGGTCAGGCCCTCGCGCATCCGGTGGTACTCCTCGGCCACGGGCTCCTTGACCTTGAGCACCATCTCCGCCTCGCCCCAGACGTCGTCGGCGGAACCGAGGATGCGGGCGCCTGCCGCGACGTAGTCGTCGTCGCTGATCTGCGAACCGACGCCGGCGTCCTTCTCCACGATGACGTCGTGACCGTTCTCGGTGAGCTCGTGGACGCCTGAGGGGGTGATGGCCACGCGGTACTCGTGGTTCTTGACCTCGCGGGGGATGCCGACCTTCATGCTGCTGCACTTCCTTCCGGACTGACTCGACCATGGCGCCGTTGCCGTGGTGAGAAGGGGCCCGCAGGGGCCGCGAGCCCACTGTATCCATGGGTGTCACGGCCCGGTCACGACCTCGTGCAACTGCCGCTGACCGGCTCGGCCTCGTGCCACAGTGTGGTCACCGCCATGCGCGGCCGACGAGCTCGGAGAAGGAGGGGCCGTGACCGATCCGCCGGCGCAGGAGGGATACAGCTGGCCGGTGGCGCCGGCCGGTTCACGGCCGCCGAGGCGGCGTAGGCCCTCGCGGTGGCCGGGCGGGCCCGGCATGGTGCTGACGCGGCGCCAGGGCGTCGTCGCCGGCGTGCTCTTCGCCGTGGCAGCCGTCTGTGGGCCGATCTTCCAGGCGTGGAGCCACCCGAGGCGTTCGTGCTGCTCGTGATCGGCCTCGCGGTCGCCGCGGCGGCCACGGCTCTCCCGGCACTTCGCTCGTTCGCGGGGGGCTTCCTCGTGGCCTCCCTGGTGGGAGGATTCGCCGCTTTCATCGCCCTCGTCGTGTTCTTCGTCGTCGTCTTCGCCAACATGGGCCCGTGAAGCTCTACGCAGACACCCCCGCCCGACGCACCCGACAGCTGCTGTCCGACGTGCTCATGCTCCTGTGGATCGGCCTCTGGGTGTATGCCGGTCGCCAGGTCCACGACACGGTCGAGCAGCTGCGTGCCCCTGCGGACTCGATCACGTCGGCCGGAAAGTCGGTCAACGGGGCCCTCACCGGCGCGGGCGACCAGGCCGGGCAGCTGCCGCTCGTGGGTGACCAGCTGAAGACGTGGCTGACCCAGGCCGCCGGGTCCGGCACGACGCTGCAGCAGGCCGGGACGTCGATGGCCGACACGGTCGACACGCTCGCACTCGGGCTCGGGATCGCCCTGGCGCTCGTGCCGATCGTCCTCGTCCTCGTGGTCTGGCTCTACGTCCGGGTTCGCTTCGTGCGCAACGCGACCCAGTCGCAGCGCTTCATCGACGCCGGAGAGGACCTCGACCTCTTCGCGCTCCGCGCCATGGCGACGCAGCCGATGCGCGCGCTGGCCCGCGTCTCCGACGACCCCGCCGGGGCGTGGCGGCGCCAGGACCGTGAGGTCATCCGGGAGCTCGCCCTGCTCGAGCTGCGCGACCAGGGCCTGCGCCCGCCGCCCGGCACCTGACCTCCGCACGCGGTCGGTCGCGCACCTCGGGTCAGTCGGGTCAGTCGGCTCGCGTGACCTGCGGCACGAGGTCGTCAGCCGGCGGGGTCCACGCGTCGGCGGCGGCCGGGACCTGCTCGCCGCTGCGGATGTCCTTGACCTCGTCGCCGGACTCCCCCGCCCCGGGGAACCACACGTAGGGGATGCCGCGACGCTCCGCGTAGCGGATCTGCTTGCCGAAGCGGGCTGCCGACGGTGCGACCTCGCAAGCGATCCCGCGGCGGCGCAGGGCCGTGGCCACGGCGACCGCACCCTCGCGCGACTCGTCGTCGGTCAGGGCGATGAGCACGGCGGCAGGCGTCGAGCGTGACGCGGTGACGAGCCCGCGGCCGATGAGCAGGCCGAGGATGCGGGTCACGCCGATGGAGATGCCGACACCCGGATAGGTGTTCTTCCCGTCGCTGGCGAGGGCGTCGTAGCGGCCGCCGGAGCAGAACGACCCCCACGACTCGTGCCCGACGAACTGGGTCTCGTAGACGGTGCCGGTGTAGTAGTCGAGGCCGCGCGCGATGCGCAGGTCGGCGACGAGCTTGCCGGGGGCGTGGGCCATGCCGGTGCGGATGACGTTGGCCAGGGAATCGATCCCCTCGTCGAGGAGCGGGTGCTCGACGCCGAGGGCCCGGACCTGCTCGACGAAGCCGAGGTCGGCCGAGCGGATCGCGGCGAGGGCGAGGCACTGGTCGGCCTGCTCGTCCGTCGTGCCCGACTCGACGAGGAGCACCTTGACCTTCTCCGGGCCGATCTTGTCGAGCTTGTCGACGATGCGCAGCGTCCCGATGACGTCGGTGATGCCGATGCCCTGGTAGAAGCCGTTGGGGATCTTGCGGTCGTTGACCTGGATGACGAAGTCGCCCACCGGGAACCGGCTGAAGACGTCGGCGATGACGAGCGGCATCTCGGCCTCGAAGTGCGGCGAGAGCTGCCCCACGTCGACGACGTCGATGTCCGCCTGGGTGAACTCGCGGTAGCGCCCCTCCTGGGGTCGCTCCCCACGCCACGCCTTCTGGATCTGGTAGCGGCGGAAGGGGAAGGCGAGCTTGCCGGCGTTCTCGAGGACGTAGCGCGCGAACGGCACGGTCATGTCGAAGTGCAGGCCCCAGCGGGCGTCGTCGTCGCTGCCGCCGGCCAGGCGCGACACGGCGTAGATCTCCTTGTCGGCGTCCTCGCCCTGCGCGCTGAGTCGCTCGATCGGCTCGATGGACCGGGTCTCGACCGAGGAGAAACCGTGCAGCTCGAAGGTCTCCCGGATGACGTCGAGGAAGTGTTGCTCGACGATGCGCTCGGACGGGAGGTACTCGGGGAAGCCGCTGATCGGCATGACCTTGGCGGCCTTGGGCTGCGGGGTGCTCACGCAGGCAAGTCTCTCAGGTAGGGGTTGGTGGCGCGTTCGTGGGCCATGGTCGTCGCCTGGTAGTGGCCGGGCAGCACGAGCGTCGTGTCAGGCAGCGGCAGCACGACGTCACGCAGGCTGCGCTGCATCGCGGCCGAGTCGCCGCCCGGCAGGTCGGTGCGGCCCACCGAGCCGGCGAAGAGCACGTCACCGGTCACCATCGTCCGGTCGACGTCGACCTGGTCCCGGATGCCGTCGGGCACCCGGTCGATGCCGAACATGACCGAGCCCTCGGTGTGGCCGGGGGCGTGGAGCACGTCGAACTCCATGCCCGCGAGCGTCAGCCGGGTGCCGTCGGTGATCTCGACGACGTTGGTCGGCTCGGTCCACGTCGCCGCGGCGCCGAACTGCTGCTCGAGCATCGCGACGAGGCCCGGGTTGCTGCGTCCGAGCAGGTCGTGCAGGCGGTAGCGGTCGTCCGCGTGGATGTAGGCAGCCGTGTCGGCGCCGCAGACGGGGGTCACCGAGTAGACGTGGTCGACGTGACCGTGCGTGAGCAGCACCGCGGCCGGCCTCAGCCGGTGCTCCGTCAGCACCTCGCGCAGCGTCTCCTCCACGCCGATCCCGGGATCGACGATGACGCACTCCTCCCCGGCACCCGCGGCGAGCACGTAGCAGTTGGTGTCGAACGCCTGGGCGGGGAAGGCAATGGTCAGCACGCTGGGAGCCTAGCGACGCACCCCCACCGAGGCGGACGGCATACGCCCTCGGGACTCAGGACCGACACACTGGGTATGCCGTCCGCAGGGCTTCCGGGCGGAAATCCGCGCGCCGGAGGGGAGATGTCACGGACTCGTGACCCGTCCCGCTGCGTGCGCGCCGCAGTCGTTCCATAAAATGACCGAACGCCCGGGGACAGCCCATGTGGCCCGTACGAGGAGAGGTTCGTGACCAAAGAGCAGGAACGCGCACGTGCGCGCCGCCGCCACGAGGAACAGCAGAAGACCGCCAAGCCGCCGGTGAGCGACTCGACGCGCGACAAGCAGGTCTTCGGTGTGATCCTCGCGGTCATCCTCGTCATCGCTGCGGCCATCGTCGTGCCCAAGCTCGTCGGCAGCTCCGACACCGCCACCCCCGCGGCCGGGTCGACGACCCCTGCGAGCACCCCGACGAGCTCGGGCGGGCTCGCTGCAGGCCAGAAGCTCGCGGCCGGCTGCACCGCTCCCCCGGCGAACCAGACCACCCCGAAGCAGCAGAAGCAGGTCCCGGCCAAGGCCACGGCTGCCGGCAAGACCTTCGTCGCGACGGTCAAGACCACGTGCGGCGACCTCACCTTCGAGCTCGACGGGACGAAGGCGCCGCAGACCGTCGCCTCGTTCATCAATCTGGCCAAGACCGGCTTCTGGGCCCCGAGCCCGTGCCACCGCGTCACGACCGAGGGCATCTACGTCCTGCAGTGCGGCGACCCCACCGGCACCGGTCAGGGCGGCCCGGGCTACACCTTCGGCATCGAGAACGCGCCCAAGGACGGGAAGTACCCCACCGGTGTGCTCGCCATGGCGCGCACCTCCGACCCGAACAGCAACGGCGGCCAGTTCTTCATCACCTACAAGGAAACCCAGTTGCCCACCGACGGCGGTGGCTACACGATCTTCGGGAAGGTGACCAAGGGCCTCGACATCGTCGACAAGATCGCCGCGAACAAGGCCCTGCCCCCCAGCCCGACGGACGGAACCCCCGTCTCCCCGATCAGCATCCTCAGCGTCAGCGTGACGGAGAAGAAGGCATGACCGACATCAAGCAGCCCGAGCCGGACGACACCACCGCCACCGTGACGGAGGAGCAGCCCAGCGAGGCCGCGGTCGAACCGGCGGCCGATAACGCCGACACCGCCGACACCGTCGACACCGTCGAGGCGGTCGACGACACCAAGCCGGCCGACACGGCCGACACCGTCGAGACGGTCGACGACACCGCGCCGGTCGACACGGCCGACGCTTCCATCCCGTCCGAGCCTGCGGCGACGACCGAGACAGCCGAGGCCGTCGCCTCGGTGGAGGCCACCGAGTCCGGCGACACGACCGAGAGCGTCGAGGCTGATGCCGAGGCCGCTCCCGTCGTCGAGTCCGTCGTCGAGCCCGAGCCGGTCGCGGTGTCAGAGCCGGAGAGCGCCGAGCCTGCCGGCACCCCGCCGGAGGCAGCGGCCGAGGCGCCCGTCGCCACGCCCGAGGCCAGCGAGCCAGCCGTGGCCGAGCCCGTCGCGGCGACGGCAGACGAGCCGGCAGCGGCCGCGGTCGAGACCGCGGAGGCCGTGGCGTCGGTCAGCAGCACCGAGTCCGGTGACGCCGGCGAGACCGCGGCGCCCACGGAGGCCGCAGCGCCCACGGAGGCCGCAGCGCCCACGGAGGCCGCAGCGCCCACGGAGGGTCCGGAGGGCGAGGAGGTCGCGGCACCCGCTGCGCCGTCCCCCGGGAGCATCCCCAAGCCCTCGTCGATCCCGACGCCGGCGGCACTCGCCAAGGCCGTCCCGCACCCGACGGTCACTCCCGCCGCGCCGGCGCCGATCACGACCGACCACTCGGCCTCGGCGGCGTTCGGACGCGTCGACGAGAACGGCACGGTCTACGTCCGCACCAAGGACGGCGAGGAGCAGGAGGTCGGCTCCTATCCCGGCGCGAGCGACCAGGAGGCACTGACCTACTTCGCGCGCAAGTACGACGAGCTCTTCGCCTCGGCGGTGCTGCTCGAGCAGCGCCTGTCGCAGCCCGAGGTCCCGTCGAAGGACGTCGGTGAGGGCCTCAAGACCCTCGCGGCACAGGTCAAGGACGCGACCGTCGTCGGCGACCTCGACGCCCTCGCCACCAAGCTCGACGAGATCCAGTCCGGCCTCGCCGCCAAGCGCAACGTCGAGCAGCAGCACCGCGCCGAGGCGCGGCTGGCCGCCACGGCCGAGCGCGAGAAGATCGTGGCCGAGGCCGAGTCGATCGCCGGCCAGCCGGAGAACCGGATCCAGTGGAAGACGAGCGGCGCCCGGATGCGTGAGCTGCTCGACGAGTGGAAGGCGCACCAGCGCTCCGCCACCCGCCTCGACCGCGAGACGGAGTCGAACCTGTGGCAGCGTTTCAGCAGCGCCCGCAACGGCTTCGACAAGGCACGACGCAGCCACTTCGCCGGGCTCGACGCGCAGCACGCCGACGCCAAGGGTGCCAAGGAGCGGCTCGTCGCCGAGGCCGAGAAGCTCGCGACGAGCACCGACTGGGCTGCCACCGCAGGGGCGTTCAAGCGCCTCATGGACGAGTGGCGCCGCGCCGGTCGGGCCAGCAGGTCCGACGACGACAAGCTGTGGGCGCGCTTCAAGGCTGCGCAGGACACCTTCTTCACGGCGAAGGACGAGGTCGTCGCCGCCGAGGAGGAGCAGTACCGCGGCAACCTGACCGTCAAGGAGGCCCTGCTCGTCGAGGCCGAGGCGATCCTGCCCGTGACCGACCTCGAGAAGGCCAAGGGCCAGCTGCGCGTCATCCAGGACAAGTGGGATGCCGCCGGCAAGGTCCCGCGGTCCGACATGGAGCGCGTCGAGAAGGCCATGCGCCGCGTCGAGCAGACCGTGCGGGACGCCGAGGACCGCAAGTGGAAGTCGAGCAACCCCGAGGTCGCGGCCCGTGCCCGGGCCATGGTCGACCAGCTCGAGCGTGCCGTCGCGGACCTGCAGGACGACCTCGCCAAGGCCGAGGCGTCCGGCAGCGCGAGCAAGATCAAGAAGGCCCGCGAGGCGCTCGACGCGCGTCAGGTCTGGCTCGACCAGGCCCGCGCCGGCGTCGCCGAGTTCGGCGGCTGACGACCAGCCCCACCCACGAAAGGGCCCACCCGGCAAGCGATCTCCTCGGGTGGGCCCTTTTGCGTGGCGCGTGGTGCGGTGTCCAGACGCCGACGGCTACATCGTCGACTTGCCGCCGTTGACACGGTAGACGTCGAAGACCCCGTCGATCTTGCGGACCGCCTGCATGACGTGGTCGAGGTGCGCCGGGTCCCCCATCTCGAAGGTGAAGCGGGAGATGGCCACCCGGTCGCGCGACGTCTGGACCGATGCCGACAGGATGTTGACGTGCTGGTCCGACAGGACGCGGGTCACGTCGCTGAGGAGGCGGTTGCGGTCGAGGGCCTCGACCTGCAGCTGCACGAGGAAGACGCTGGCGGAGCTCGGCGCCCACTCGACGTCGATGAGCCGCTCCGGGTTGGCCGTCAGCTGGTCGGCGTTGGTGCAGTCGACGCGGTGCACCGAGACGCCGTTGCCGCGCGTCACGAAACCGATGATCGGGTCACCCGGCACGGGGGTGCAGCACTTGGCGAGCTTGACCCACACGTCCGCCGTGCCGACGACGACGACACCGGGGTCGCCCGGCTTGCGCCGGCTCGCTGCCCGCGTCGGGACCGTGGCCTCGGCGAGGTCCTCGGTGGCGCCGTCGACGCCACCCATCGACGCGACGACCTTGCCGACGACGTGCTGCGCCGAGACGTGTCCCTCGCCCACCGCGGCGTACAGCGCCTCGATGTCCTGGTAGCGCAGGTCGGTCGCGACAGCGGTCATCGACTCGTGGCTCATGAGCCGCTGGAGCGGGAGGTTCTGCTTGCGCAGCGCCTTGGCGATCGAGTCCTTGCCGGCCTCGATGGCCTCCTCGCGGCGCTCCTTGGAGAACCACTGCTTGATCTTGTTGCGGGCCCGGGGACTCTTGACGAACTGGAGCCAGTCGCGCGACGGGCCGGCGCCGTCGGCCTTGGACGTCAGCACCTCGACGACGTCGCCGTTCTCGAGGGTCGACTCGAGGGGCACGAGGCGCCCGTTGACGCGCGCGCCGATGCAGTGGTGCCCGACCTCGGTGTGGACGGCATACGCGAAGTCGACGGGCGTTCCGCCCATCGGCAGCGCGACGACCGAGCCCTTCGGGGTGAAGACGTAGACCTCGCTGCTGCCCATCTCGAAGCGCAGCGAGTCGAGGAACTCGCCCGGGTCCTCGGTCTCGCGCTGCCAGTCGAGCAGCTGGCGCAGCCAGGCCATGTCGTTCTGCGGCGTGATCTCGCCGGGACGCGCGGGGCCGCCGCCGTTGCTCTGGTCCTTGTACTTCCAGTGCGCGGCGACGCCGTACTCGGCGCGGCGGTGCATCGTGTGCGTGCGGATCTGGATCTCGACCGGTTTGCCCTGGGGTCCGATGACCGTCGTGTGCAGCGACTGGTACATGTTGAACTTCGGCATCGCGATGTAGTCCTTGAACCGGCCCGGGACCGGGTTCCACCGCGAGTGAAGGGCGCCCAGCGCCGCGTAGCAGTCGCGCACCGTGTCGACGAGGACGCGGACGGCGACGAGGTCGTAGATCTCCTCGAAGTCGCGGCCCCGCACGATCATCTTCTGGTACACGGAGTAGTAGTGCTTGGGCCGGCCGGTGACGACGGCCTTGATCTTGGCGGCCGTGAGGTCCTCGGTGACCTGGGTACGCACCCCTGCGAGGTACTCCTCGCGGGCCGGCGCGCGCTCGGCGACGAGACGCACGATCTCGTCGTAGACCTTGGGGTAGAGCGTCGCGAACGAGAGGTCCTCGAGCTCCCACTTGATGGTGTTCATGCCGAGCCGGTGCGCGAGCGGGGCGTAGATCTCGAGCGTCTCGTTGGCCTTGCGCTTGGCCGACTCGGGGCTGACGTAGCGCCACGTGCGGGCGTTGTGCAGCCGGTCGGCGAGCTTGATGACGAGGACCCGGATGTCGCGCGCCATCGCGATGACCATCTTGCGGACGGTCTCGGCCTGCGCGGCCTCGCCGTAGGTGACCTTGTCGAGCTTGGTGACGCCGTCGACGAGCATGGCGATCTCGTCACCGAAGTCGTGGCGCAGCTCGTCGAGGCCGTACGCCGTGTCCTCGACGGTGTCGTGCAGCAGCGCCGCCGCGAGGGTGGGCGGCGTCATGCCGAGCTCGGCGAGGATCGTCGTGACGGCGAGCGGGTGCGTGATGTAGGCGTCGCCGCTCTTGCGCATCTGGCCCTCGTGGGCGCTCTCGGCGACGGCATACGCCCGCTCGATGACCGAGAGGTCGGCCTTCGGGTGGTTCTGGCGCACTGCCGTCATGAGCGGCTCGAGCACGGGGTTGCCCGCCGGCCGGGTCGCCCCGAACCGGGCGAAACGGGCGCGCACCCGCGACGGGGTGGACAGCTCGTTGCGGACGTCCTCGCTCATGCAGAGAGTCTAGGCGGTCCCTCTGTGATCAGACGGTGAGGATGGCGTTGACCGGCCGGCCCACGAGGCGCTTGCGTCCGTCGAGGAAGGCCAGCTCGAGGACGACCTCGATCGCGGTGACCGTGGCACCGGCCCGCTCGACGAGCTGGGCGCACGCCTCGGCGGTGCCTCCGGTGGCGAGCACGTCGTCGAGGACGAGCACGCGCTGGCCCGGCTCGAAGGCGTCGGTGTGCACCTCGATCTCGGCCGTGCCGTACTCGAGCGCGTAGGACTCCTTGAGGGTCTCCCCCGGCAGCTTGCCGGCCTTGCGCACGGGCACCATGCCGAGGCCGAGCTCGTAGGCCACGGCCGCGCCGAGGATGAAGCCGCGGGCCTCGATGCCGACGACGACGTCGACCTGACCGGCATACCGCTGGGCGATGTCGCGGACGAGCTCGCCGAGGGCGGCACCGTCGGCGATGAGCGGGGTGAAGTCCTTGAAGAGGACCCCGGGCTTGGGGAAGTCCGGGATGTCACGCAGCTTGCTCGCGACGAGGTCACTGATCTGGCTCACGCCGTCTCCTGAGGTGGTCGAACGGGCGGTGCACGAACCGCCTGCGGAGGCGGGGCCGCGGATGCGGCCCCGCCGTCAGCGTCGCGACTTCGGCGCGCGCTTGGGCTGGTTGCGCGGTCCGGCCTGGGCGTACTTGTGCACGGGACGCGGTGCGCCGTCGACCGGGGAGTCGGCGCTGTCGTCGGCAGCAGCACCGGTGGCGTCCGCGCCGACGTAGGCCGGCTCGGCCACACCGGATGCTGCGGTGGCCCCCTGCCTGGCACCGTGGCGCGCGACGTACTTGTCGAGCTCACGGACGGCGGGCTCGTTGCGACGCAGGTCGACGAGCAGCGGGGTCGCGATGAAGATCGACGAGTAGGCACCGACCGCGATGCCGATGAAGAGGGCGAGCGACAGGTCGAGCAGCGTGCCCGGGCCGAGCAGCGTGAAGCCGACGAAGAGGACGGCCGCGATCGGCAGCAACGCGACGACGGTCGTGTTGATCGAGCGGACCAGCGTCTGGTTGACCGCGAGGTTGGCCGCCGCGGAGTACGTCATGCGCTTCGTCCGGAACGCGTCCGCGGTGTTCTCGCGCACCTTGTCGAAGACGACGACGGTGTCGTAGAGCGAGTACCCGAGGATCGTGAGGAACCCGATCATCGACGAGGGCGTGATCTCGAAGCCGAAGAGCGCGTAGATGCCGACCGTGATGACGAGGTCGTGCAGCAGGGCCACGAGACCCGACACGGCCATCTTCCAGGTGCGGAAGTACAGCGCCATGACCGCCGTCACGATGACGAGGAAGACGATGAGTCCCCGGATCGCCTGCTGGCTGACCGACTGCCCCCAGCTCGGACCGATGAGCGACGCGCTGACCGCGCCCTTGTCGACGCCGAACTGCTGGGCGAGTGCGGTGCTGGCCTCGTCGGTGCGGTCGGCCGCAGCCTCGGACTGCACGCGGACGGTGTCCTGGCCGACGATCGTCGTGACGACGTTGCCCTCGATGCCGGCGTTGGCGATGGCGGTCTGGGCCTTCTCCTCGTAGCCCTGGCTGTTGGACACGCCCTGGACGCGGAACTCCGAGCCACCGCTGAACTCGATGCCGAAGTTCAGGCCCTTGACGAAGATGCCGACGAGTGCGAGGACGATGAGCACCGCCGAGATGGCGTACCACGTCTTCTGGCGCTTGATGAACTCGATCGAGCGCTTGCCGGTGTAGAGGTCGTTGCCGACCTGGGCGAAGTTGATCATGCCTGGGCCTTCCCATCGGCGACGCGGGCCGAGCCCACGGTGGCGGGCGGGCGCTGGACGCCGGGTGCCCCGAACTGGCCGCGGCCGCGGTAGCGGACCGCCTCCTTGGCGCCGAGGCGCTCCGGGTCGAGACCCGACCACTTGTGGCCGCCGCCGAAGAACTTCGTGCGGGCCAGCAGCTGCACCGTGGGGTGCGTGAAGAGGATGACGACGAGCAGGTCGATGAGCGTTGTCAGTCCGAGCGTGAACGCGAAGCCCCGGACGTTGCTCGAGGCGAGGAAGTACAGCACCCCGGCCGCGATGAAGTTGACGCCGTCGGCCGCGATGATCGTGCGGCGGGCGCGCTTCCACCCGGTCTCGACGGCAGCCACGAGCGGGCGACCGTCACGCACCTCGTCGCGGATGCGCTCGAAGTAGACGATGAAGCTGTCGGCCGTGACACCGATGGCCACGATGAGACCCGTCACCCCGGCCATCGTCAGGCGGAAGCCGTGCGTCGTACCGAGGACCGTCACCGCGAGGTAGGTGATGACGGAGGCCACGACGAGCGAGGCGACCGTGACGAGGCCGAGCGCGCGGTACTGGAGCAGCGAGTAGATGACGACGAGCAGCAGGCCGATGAAGCCGGCCAGCAGGCCGATGCGCAGCTGCTCCTCACCGAGCTGGGGCGTGATGTTGTCCTGCGTCTGCAGGGCGAAGGAGATCGGGAGGGCACCGAACTTCAGCTGTTCGGCGAGCTGCTTGGCCGAGTCGATGGTGAACGAGCCGGTGATCGAGGCCCGACCGTCGGTGATGACGGCGCGGGCCTGCGGTGCCGTGATGACGGCCTTGTCGAGCACGACGGCGAACTGGTCGAGCGGCGGCTGGGACTGCAGGCCGTAGAGGCGCTTGGTCACGGCCGCGAACTTGGCCTTGCCGGCGTCCTTGAAGGACAGTGCGACCTCGACGATGGAGGTCGGCTGACCGTTGGGGCCGGGCTGGTAGCCGCTCGTGGCGTCGGCGATCTCGCTGCCGTCGATCTCGCTCGGGCCGAGGACGTACTTGGTGACACGGTCCTCGCCGCACGTGGCGATGGGCTGGGCCGGGTCGTCCTGGATCTTGTCGACCGCCCCGGGAGCCGAGCAGTCGAGCGCGGTGTACTCCTTGGCGACCTTCGTCGCAGCTGCGTCGGCCTTGGCCTTGTCCCAGCCGAGCCCGACGAGGCCGGTGCTCACCTGCGTCTTGATGGCGGCCTCGGTCTGCGCGGCCGTCGGCGCGGGGGCCTCGGTGGCGGCAGGTGCCGGCGTCGTCGCCGTGCCCGACGGCGTCGGGGTCACCGGGGTCGTGGCGGCGCGCAGCGCGTCGGGGACGACGCCGTTCTGGGCGGTCGCGGACGTCGAGGGCGTCGCAGTGCTCGTGGCCTTCGGCGTGCCCGTGCCGGTCGCGGTGCCGGAAGGCGTCGCCGTGCCGGTGGACGTCCCGGTCGGCGTGCCGCTCGGGTTGGCCTGGCTGGCGTTGGGGTCGAGCGCCTGCACGTAGACGGCGCGGAAGCGCAGCTGAGAGGGCTTCTTCAGCGCGTCGAGCTGCTCGGCCGTCGGCTGGCCGGGGATCGCCACGACGATGCTGCGGCCGCCCTGCGTCGTGATCTCGGCCTCGGAGACGCCGTTGGCGTCGATGCGCTGGCGGATGATGTCGACCGCGCGGTTGACCTGGCCCTCGCTGATGGTCTCGGTGCCGTTGAGCTGGGGCTGGAGCACGAGCTCCGTGCCGCCCTCGAGGTCGAGCCCGAGGCGAGGGTTCATCGACCCGTCGGCCCACTTCGTCAGGCCGGCGGCGAGACCGCCGAGGGCGAGGATGATGACGACGAGCGCCAGGAGGCTCCGTCTCGCCGACTTCTTGGTGGAGCTGCGTGCCACGAAACCCTCACTGACCGTTCTGGTGGGAACCCGGGTTCGCACCCGGCGCGTCGTCGACGGGGGCGTCGTGGGCGGGCGAACCAGCGGCTGCCGCATCGGCGGCAGCCACGTCGGCCTGCTTCATCGCCAGGGCTCGCCGGTCGAACCGGACGGTCGTGCCCTCGGCGATCTCGAGCCACGCGCTGCTGTCGTCGAGGTGCTTGATCGTGCCGTAGATGCCCGACGAGGTGACGACGGCGTCTCCGACCTCGAGCGACGAGCTGAAGTTGCGCATCTGCTTCATCCGCTTGTTCTGGGAGAAGAACAGCCAGCCCAGCAGCAGCAGGGGCAGGGCGAAAATCAGCAACGAGAGGGCCCCGTTGTTGTTCATGTCAGCTCAGTCCTTCGTGTCTTCGTCCGGTCAGCGCGCAGGCGCGCCACGACCCGTTGATCGGGTCGGCTGTCGCGTCAACGACCGGGAGCACCGGATGGTGCCGCGGCAGCGGCGATGGTGCCCGCAGGAGTCTACGTGCGCCGGTGCAGTTTGTCAGACCAAGACGGAACGGTTCCGCAGCGTGCGCGGGTCACGTTTTGGTCGCGCTCGGTGCCGGCCGCGCGACCACGCCGGGCCCGGCCTCAGGCGTCGAATCGCGCGCCGCCGGCCTCGTCGATGGGCAGGGTGGCGGTCCAGAGGGCCTGCGAGTCGTGCGGTGGGGTCAGGCCCAGGTGCTCCCAGGCGAGGCTCGAGGCGGCCCGGCCACGGGGGGTGCGGACCATGAAGCCCTCGCGCACGAGGTAGGGCTCGGCGACCGTCTCGACGGTGTCGGGCTCCTCGCCCACGGCGACGGCGAGGGTCGAGAGGCCTACGGGCCCGCCGTTGAAGCGGCGGCAGAGCGCCTCCAGCACGGCTCGGTCGAGGCGGTCCAAACCGCGCTCGTCGACGTCGAAGAGCTCGAGCGCCTGACGCGACGCGGAGTGAGTGACGCGGTCCTCGCCGTGCACCTGGGCCCAGTCGCGGACCCGGCGCAGCAGGCGGTTGGCGATGCGCGGCGTGCCGCGGGATCTCAGGGCGATCTCGCGGATGCCGTCCTCGTCGGCGTCGAGGCCGAGCAGGCGTGCCGAACGGTGCAGGATCGTGACGAGGTCGGCCGCGGCGTAGTAGTCGAGGTGGCCGGTGAAGCCGAAGCGGTCGCGGAGCGGCGCGGGCAGCAGCCCGGCACGTGTCGTCGCACCGACGACGGTGAAGGGCGGCAGCTCGAGCGGGATGGCCGTCGCGCCGGGACCCTTGCCGATGATGACGTCGACCCGGAAGTCCTCCATCGCGAGGTAGAGCATCTCCTCGGCCGAGCGCGACATCCGGTGGATCTCGTCGAGGAAGAGCACCTCCCCCTCGGCGAGCGACGAGAGGACCGACGCGAGGTCGCCGGCGTGCTGGATCGCGGGGCCCGAGGTGATGCGGATGGGCTGCTCGAGCTCACCGGCGACGATCATCGCCAGGGTGGTCTTGCCGAGCCCGGGCGGGCCCGAGAGCAGCACGTGGTCGGGCGGCGTGCCACGACGCTTGGCGGCCTTGAGGACGAGTCCCAGCTGGTCGCGGACGCGGGTCTGTCCGGGGAAGTCGTCGAGTCGCTTGGGACGCAGCGCGGCCTCGACCTGTCGCTCGTCGGTGTCGCCGGCCGCGTCGACGATGCGTGCCGTCGCGTCGAAGGAGCCGTCGTCCCAGACGTCCGGCTCGGCCCCGGTGTCGAGCTCCCAGGAGCGGTCGACGCTCATCGGCCGAGCTCCTGCAGCGCGGCCCGCAACAGTGCCGACACCCCGGCGCCGTCGGCCGCGATCGGCGCGATCTTGTCGAGCGCGTCGTCGGCCTGGCGCACGGTCCATCCGAGTCCGACGAGCGCCTCCCTCACCTGCTCGCGCCACGCCTCGCCGGTGTCGAGGTGGACGTGGTCGCTCTGGCCGGCCGAGCCTGGCAGGGCGCCGAGCTTGTCCTTGAGCTCGAGGACCATCCGCTCTGCCCCCTTCTTGCCGATGCCCGGGACCTTGGTCAGCGCGACGAGGTCGCCGGTGCCCAGCGCGACCCGGACGGCGTCGGGCGAGTGGACCGCCAGCACGGCCAGCGCGAGGCGGGGACCGACCCCCGAGACGGTCTGGACGGTCTCGAAGACGTGCTTCTCGTCGTCGGTGGCGAAGCCGTAGAGCGTCAGCGAGTCCTCGCGCACGACGAGACTGGTGGCGAGCTCGGTGGGCTGGCCCAGGCGCACGGACGTCGCGGTGGCCGGGGTGGTGTGGACGAGCATGCCGACACCGCCGACGCCGACCACGACCGAGTCGAGGCCGACCTTGAGGACGGTGCCGGAGAGCGAGGCGATCATCGGGGCTGGGCTCCAGGGTGGGGTCGGGCGGTCTGGCCGGTGCGGGTGGGCTGGGTGGTCGCGGCGCGCAGCCGCTGCAGCGGTGGGGCGGCTCCCGGCGGGACCCGACGGGGTATGCCGCTCCCCCGGTTGCCCGTGCGCGCGAGCACCTCGAGCCGCGCCTCCTCGAGGCGGCTCTGCGTGCCTCCGCGCCACACGTGGCAGATCGCGAGGGCGAGCGCGTCGGCGGCGTCGGCGGGCTTGGGCGGGGTGTCGAGCCCGAGGAGCCGGGTCACCATCGTCGTCACCTGCGCCTTGTCGGCGCGGCCGCTGCCGCTGACCGCGGCCTTGACCTCGGTGGGTGTGTGGAGGGTGACGGGCAGGCCGAGCCGCTCGGCCATGATCATGACGATCCCGGTCACCTGAGCGGTGCCCATCACGGTGGAGACGTTGGTGTCGGCGAAGACGCGCTCGATGGCCACGGCCTCGGGACGGTGCCGCGCGAACCACTGGCGCATCTCGTCCTCGACGGCGACGAGGCGCTTCGGGGTGGGGTCGCCGGACGGCGTGCGGATGACCCCGACCTCGACGAGCGACAGCTTGCGCCCCGGGACTCCGTCGACGACGCCGACGCCGCAGCGGGTGAGCCCGGGGTCGACCGCGAGGACGCGCACGGCATACCTCCCTGGGGCGTGGGGCTCTGGACGATCCGAACAGGTGTTCGGGACAACGCTAACGGGCCTCCCCCGAAAGGACGGGAGGCACGCCGGTCTCGGCGTGCCTCCTCGTCGAACCTCGGGCGCACGAGCCCTCGGCGCAGTCAGTCCTCGTCGTCGTCGAGCTGTGCGAGGACGTCGTCGGGGATGTCGCCGTTGGCGAAGACGTTCTGCACGTCGTCGCTGTCCTCGAGCGCCTCGATGACGCGGATCATCTTCTTCGCGCCGTCGAGGTCGAGCGGGACCTGGAGGTTCGGGACGAACGACGCCTCGGCGGACTCGTAGTCGATGCCGGCGTCCTGGATCGCCTTGCGGACCGCGACGAAGTCGGTGGCCTCGGAGATGATCTCCCACGTGTCACCGTTGTCGTTGACCTCCTCGGCACCCGCCTCGAGCACCACTTCGAGGATGTCGTCCTCGGAGCCGGCGTCCTTGAGGACGGTCACGACACCCTTGCGGTTGAAGACGTAGGACACGGAGCCCGGGTCGGCGAGCTGGCCGCCGTTGCGCGTCAGCGCAGTGCGCACCTCGGCGGCAGCCCGGTTGCGGTTGTCGGTGAGGCACTCGATGAGCACGGCGACACCGTTGGGGGCGTAGCCCTCGTACATGATCGTCTGCCAGTCGGCCGCGCCCGCCTCGGCACCCGACGCGCGCTTGACGGCGCGGTCGATGTTGTCGTTGGGCACCGACGTCTTCTTGGCCTTCTGGATGGCGTCGTAGAGCGTCGGGTTGCCGGTGGGGTCGGCGCCGCCCTGACGGGCCGCGACCTCGATGTTCTTGATGAGCTTGGCGAAGAGCTTGCCGCGCTTGGCGTCCTTGGCCGCCTTCTGGTGCTTCGTGGTGGCCCATTTGGAGTGGCCGCTCATGCAGTGTCCTCGCGTTCCGGTGACTGGCGTGCACCCGACTGCTGGAGTCGGTGCTCTCTGACGATCGAGACGAACTCGGCGTGGATCCGGCGGTCGGCCCCCACCTCGGGGTGGAAGGACGTGGCCATGAGGTTGCCCTGCCGGACCGCGACGATCCTACCGGCGGCCGGGCCCTCGCTGACGCGGGCGAGCACCTCGACGCCCGGACCGGCCTGCTCGACCCATGGGGCGCGGATGAAGACGGCGTGCACCGTGCCCGTCGTCGAGGGGTCGCCCCAGGCGTAGTCGAAGTCCTGCTCGAAGGAGTCGACCTGACGGCCGAAGGCGTTGCGCCGCACCGTGATGTCGAGACCCCCGAGCGTCTGCTGGTCGGGACGCGCGTCGGCGATGCGGTCGGCGAGCATGATCATCCCGGCGCACGAGCCGTAGGCGGGCATGCCCTCGGCGATGCGCCGCAGCAGCGGCTCCCGCAGGTCGAAGGCGCGGACGAGCTTGTCCATGACCGTCGACTCGCCGCCGGGGATGACGAGGCCGTCGATGGCCTCGACCTCGGCCGGACGCCGGACCGTGACGCCCTCGGCGCCGAGCGCGGTGAGGGCTGCGAGGTGCTCGCGGACGTCGCCCTGGACGGCGAGGACGCCGATGCGCGGCACGCCGACGGCGTCGGCGCGACGGTCGGGGCCAGGGTCCGCGGCGGGATCGGCGGTCGTGCCGGGGATGGTGCTGATGGTGCTCACCGGGTCAGCGTAGAGCGCGCGTCGTGACGGACGCCCCACGGGTCGGGCAGCGAGAACCGTCTCGGATGCCAGACGTCCGCGGAGGCGGCCCTGACATCGGCACGATGCCACCGGATACGTTGCGGCCATGACGACGGTGCACACCCACGACGACCTGACCGCCCGCGCCGAGCAGGCCGATGCCGCCTCCCCGCTCCGGGGCACCCGCGACCTGTTCACCATCCCCGACGACGTCATCTACCTCGACGGCAACTCGCTGGGCGCCCTGCCGAGCGCGGTGCCGGCCGTCGTCGACGACGTCATGCACCGCCAGTGGGGTGAGCGCTTGATCCGCTCGTGGAACGAGGCCGACTGGTGGGGCGCGCAGACCCGCGTCGGCGACCGCGTCGGCCGTCTCGTCGGTGCCGCTCCCGGCCAGGTGGTCGTGACCGACTCGACGTCGGTCAACCTCTTCAAGGCGGTCATCGGCGCCGGACGGCTGCGGCCCGGCCGCAGCGTCGTGATCACCGACCCCGACTCCTTCCCGACCGACCTCTACATGACCGAGTCCGCGGCCGAGCTGGCCGGCCTCGAGGTGCGCCGGGTCCACCCGCGCGACGCCGTGGCCGCCATCGCCGACATCGGTGACGCCCTCGCGCTCGCCTCCTACTCGAGCGTCGACTACCGCACCGGCGAGCTCTGGGACCTGCGCGCGATCACCGAGGCCGCCCATGCCGTCGGCGCCCTCGCCTGCTGGGACCTCTGCCACTCGGCGGGCGTCATCGCGGTCGAGCTCGACGAGGGCGGCGCCGACCTCGCGGTCGGGTGCGGCTACAAGTACCTCAACGGCGGCCCCGGCGCCCCAGCCTTCCTCTACGTCGCGACCCGCCACCAGGACGACTTCGACCAGCCCCTCACGGGCTGGCAGGGACACGCCCACCCCTTCGAGATGCGTCCGGACTACGAGCCCGCGCCCGGCATCACGCGGGCCAGGGTCGGGACCCCGCCCCTGCTCTCGGTGCTCGCCCTCGAGGCCGCGCTCACGGCCTACGACGGCCTCTCCCCCGCAGACGTCCGGGCGGCGTCGCTCTCGGTGACCAGCACCTTCATCGACGCCCTCGACGCGCTCGGGGTCGGCCTCCCGCTGGCGACGCCGCGCGAGCCGGAGCGCCGGGGGTCCCAGGTGTCACTGCGCCACCCCCAGGCGTTCGCCGTCGTGCAGGCCCTCATCGCCCGTGGTGTCATCGGGGACTTCCGCGAGCCCGACATCATCCGGCTGGGCTTCGCGCCGCTCTACGTCACCCACGTGGACGCGGTGCAGGCCGCGGTCCACGTCAAGGAGGTCCTCGACGGGCGCGAGTTCGAGCGTCCCGAGTTCGCCGAGCGCGGCGCCGTCACCTGACTCATCGTCGGGTGGCTGGTGCTGCGGCGCCCGTCATCGCGTGGGCCGGCGTCGACGGGCGTCCGTCAGCACGTCGACGTTGTCGCTCCACTGCTCGGCGGAGCCGACTCCTCGGGGCAGTGCCCGCACGGCCGGGTCGGTGACGCTGGCCTCGAGGACCTCGACCACGGCGCCGCGCACGCCGCGGTAGGGCCGGTCCCAGAACGGCTCGACGGGGTCGGCGACGGTGGGCAGCCCGACCTCGCCCTGGACCACGGCCAGCACCCGCAGCGCCTCGACGAGACCGTCCTCCCGCTGCCGCCAGTCAGGCGATGCCACCGCCCGTTCGAGCGGTCCGAGGGCGACCGCGGACCGGGGCAGCCGGGCGAAGCTCGCGCCGAGCCACTTGGCGTAGGGCGGCCAGCGCCGCTCGAGCAGGTGGCCCAGGTGCATCGCGATCCCGGCCAGCCGCGCCGCGACGACCCGCGAGCCGAGGTCGTCGCCGCACTCCCCCGTCCGGCCGACGAAGGGCAGCTCCTGCCCGAGCCGGACCCAGTCGGTCGCGACGACGTGGCGCCAGACGTCGTCGGGACACCACGCGAGGCGCTGGCGTATGCCGGACAGCTCGCCCACGTCGTCGACGAAGACCTCTCCCCCGGTGAGCTCGAGGACGGCCTGGCCCGTCAGGGAGAGCCAGTCGTCCACCGTCAGGTCGCGGGTGGGGTCGACGCCGAGGCGCGAGACGGCGAGGTCGCGGGCCGTCTCGACCTGCACCCGATGGCGCACAGCCGGGTCCCACGTCGTCGCGAACCGGGTGGGGTGGCCGGCGAACGACGCAGGCAGCCGCTCGGCGAGGTGGTCGTCGACGGCCACGACGACGTCGTCCGGGACGAGGAGGTTGAGCCTCAGGCCCCAGTCGTGGTCGCGCGACATCGCGTCGTCGAGCCCGAGGACGTCGGACCCGCTCCCGAGACGGGCTGCGGCACACGGCATCCCGGGCCAGTGGTCACGCACGAGGGGCTCGACGACCCGCTCGAAGTAGGTCCGCGACAGCTCCGCTCCGGTGGCGCTCACGCACCCGATCGTGCCAGCCCGGGCACCCGGACGGAGACGCGGTGTGCAGTGCTCGGTGCCATGGCCCCGACGACCGCACACGGCGCGAGTCCCCGGCCACGGACGCGTATGCCGCCGCGCCCGGTGGGGCACGGCGGCATACGTCAGTGTGTAGCTGGGAGTGCGGAGGTCACCAACCGCGCTCGGAGAGACGGTGCGGCTGGGCGATCTCGTCGACGTTGATGCCGACCATGGCCTCGCCGAGGCCGCGCGAGACCTTGGCGATGACGTCGGGGTCGTCGTGGAAGGTCGTCGCCTTGACGATGGCCTCGGCGCGCTGGGCCGGGTTGCCGGACTTGAAGATGCCCGAGCCGACGAAGACACCCTCGGCGCCGAGCTGCATCATCATCGCGGCGTCGGCAGGCGTCGCGATGCCACCGGCCGTGAAGAGCACGACGGGGAGCTTGCCGGCCTCGGCGACCTCCTTGACGAGCTCGTAGGGAGCCTGGAGCTCCTTCGCCGCGACGTAGAGCTCGTCGGGGCTCATCGAGTGCAGGCGGTTGAGCTCGGCGCGCAGGGTGCGCATGTGCGTCGTCGCGTTGGAGACGTCACCGGTGCCGGCCTCACCCTTCGAGCGGATCATCGCCGCGCCCTCGGTGATCCGGCGCAGCGCCTCGCCGAGGTTGGTCGCACCACAGACGAAGGGCACGGTGAACTGCCACTTGTCGATGTGGTTGGCGTAGTCGGCCGGGGTCAGCACCTCGGACTCGTCGATGTAGTCCACGCCGAGGCTCTGGAGCACCTGCGCCTCGACGAAGTGGCCGATGCGGGCCTTGGCCATGACGGGGATCGAGACGGCCTCGATGATGCCGTCGATCATGTCGGGGTCGCTCATGCGCGACACGCCGCCCTGGGCGCGGATGTCGGCGGGGACCCGCTCGAGGGCCATGACGGCGACGGCGCCGGCGTCCTCGGCGATCTTGGCCTGCTCGGCCGTGACGACGTCCATGATGACGCCGCCCTTGAGCATCTCGGCCATGCCGCGCTTCACGCGCGTCGTGCCGGTGTGGCTCGTGCCGCTCTGCTGGTCAGCCGCGGGCGTGCTGCCCGAGGTCGGGGTGGTGCTCACGATGTCCTGCTTTCCCGTGATCTGGGTTCGGTGTGCCTCAAAGCGTAGGCCCCCGCGAGAGGTGTGGACGACGCGGTCCGCGGTCCTGCGCGTGGGGCCGGTCACACGAGGGCGAGGTGCTCCGGCGAGTCGTCGTTGAACTCGATGGTGTGCGGCATCGGGGTGTAGCCCGCGAGGTGGAACATGCGGATGGTCCACTTGCGCCGCACCCGGCGGACGTCGGTGACGGCGTCGTTGTGGAAGCGTCGCGCCAGCTGTACGCGGGTGCAGGCCGAGGAGAGCCGGGCGAGCACGTCCTGCCCCAGGGCCGTCGAGCGCAGCGTGCTGACGGCCTGCGGGGTGAGGGCGAGCTCGAGGGCCTCGGTGAGGTCGTTCTCGGCGAGCTCGCGGGCGTCGCCGTGCTCCGACGGTGCCTCGAGGGACTCCGCCGCGGCGTTGGCCAGGATGAGCGCGGTCGCACCGTCGAGGAGCCCGCTGTTGGCCAGCTCGACGGCCGCCTCGGCCCGGCGGACCAGCCGCGCGTCGAGCGCGGCGAGGGTGCCGCTGAGGCGGACGTGGAGCCGGTCGAGGCGGGCCGCCGTGTAGGAGAGGTACCAGGCGATGACGACGAGGACGAAGAGGATCGCGAAGACCCACGAGAGGACCTCGCTCACCGGGCACCCCCGCGCAGGAAGCGGTTCCAGCGTCCCTGCGGCTCGAGGTGCGCGGCCGCGATGCCCTCGATGACGGTCTCGTAGACGGCGAGGATCTCGTCGGCGACGACCGACCAGTCGAAGAGCCGGGCCCGGTGCTGGCCGGCGGCGGCGAGCTCGGCGCGGCGCTCGGGTCGTCGGAGCAGGTCGACGAGCGTGCGCGCGAGGGCGTCGGGCTGCTCGTTGGCGAACATCGCGCCGGCCGTGCCGCCGTCGAGCACGCGCGAGAAGGCCGAGAGGTCGCTGGCGAGGACGCAGGCGCCGGCGCTCATCGCCTCGATGAGGATGATGCCGAAGCTCTCTCCCCCGGTGTTGGGCGCGACGTAGACGTCGACCGACGCGAGCAGCGACGCCTTGTCGTCGTCGGAGACGGAGCCGAGGAACTCGCACGCGGCGACGACCTCGGGCGACCAGCCCTGGGTGACCTCATCGGGGTCACCGGGCCCGGCGACGAGGACGCGGAGTCCCGGGACCGAGCGGAGGATCTCGGGCAGGGCAGCCGCGAGCACCGGGAGTCCCTTGCGCGGCTCCCCCATCCGGCCGAGGAAGGCGATCGTCGGCGATGCGGGCGTGCCCATCCACGCCGAGCGCCGCTGGGCGCTCGCGAACCGGTCGACGTAGACGCCGTTGGGGATGACGACCGCGTCGCCGCCGACGTGGGTCGTGACCGTCCGGCGGGCGTCCTCGCTCACGGCGATGCGGCCGGCGATCTTCTCGAGGCTCGGTCGGATGATCGGGTAGGCCGTCTGCATCGTCCGCGACCGCAGCATGGAGGTGTGGAAGGTCGCGACGATGGGTCCCTCGGCCGCCATGAGTGCGAGCACGCTGACACTGGGGGTGACCGGCTCGTGGAGGTGGAGCACGTCGAACTGGCCGGCGTCGAGCCACTTGCCGACCTTGGACGCCGTGACGGGGCCGAAGTTGAGACGCGCGACGGAGCCGTTGTAGCGCACGGCGGTGGCCCGGCCGGCCGACGTGACGTAGTCGGGCAGCTCGGTCTCGCTGTCGGCCGGTGCGAGCACCGACACGTCGTGCCCCTGGCCGATGAGGTGCTCGGCGAGGTCGCGCACGTGGAACTGCACCCCGCCCGGGACGTCGAACGAGTACGGGCAGACGATCCCGATCCTCACGTCGTGCGTCCCGTCGTCGGCTGTGCCGGCTGCGCGGAGGTCTGCGCGCCGGCGGCGTCCGAGGAGGCCGCAGGGGCGTCGAGGTCGTCGACGAAGACCCGCTGGAGCATGTGCCAGCTCGACGTGTGCTCGCGGATCGCGACGGCGACGTGGTCGGCGCACTGCTGGATGAGGTCGGCCGCCTTGACCGCCGTCGTGCCCTCGACACGGGGCACGAGACGGTTGCTGAACTCGATGACCGTGCGATGGCCGCCGAGGCCGGAGCCAGCAGGAGCGGGTTCGTACCAGATCCGGGCCGCGAAGAGCGGTGCACCGGTCATCAGCGACAGGACGGCCGGCCCCTTGGCCATCCGCGCACGGTGGCCGAGGAGGTCGACCTCGACACCGCCGTTGGTGAGGTCGCGGTCGGCGGCCAGGGCGATGAGCCTCCCGCCGCTCCGTGTCGCGTCGAGCAGCCCGTGGAAGGGGTCGTCCCCGCCGGTGAGCGGGATGATGTCCATGTCGATGCTGCGCCGGAACGCGACGAACTCCTGGAAGACCTCTTCGGGCTTGAGCCGCTCGGCGACGGTCGTCACCGGCATGAGGCTGCCGGCGGACCAGGCCGCGGCGAGGTCGAAGTTGCCGAGGTGGCCGACGAAGACGACCCCGGCGTCGCCGCGCGCGCACAGCTCGCGGATCTCGGCGTCGCCACGGACGACGACCGCCCCGTCGATCTGGGCCCGGGTCAGGGACGGGAGCCGGAACGCCTCGCAGTAGTAGCGCATGTAGGAGCGCACCCCCTGGCGCACCAAGGAGTCGAGGACGGCATCGGACAGCTCGGGCCGCACCCGACGGTAGTTCGACCGCAGCCGGTCGATGCCCTTCCCACCGCGCCGGACGGAGATGGCGGCCACCCGGTCGAAGAGGGCGTATGCCGCGCGCTCCGGGAGGGCGCGGACGACGGACCACCCGAGCTTGAAGCCGAGCACGCTGACGGTGTCGGTGGCGCGGCGTGCGAGGTCGCTCACGCGCCCACCTCGCCGGAGGCAAGGGCCTGGCGACGCACCGTCAGCATCCGCTGGAGGACGGTGACGAGGCTGGCGACGGCGAGCAGGCCCAGGACGACGCCGAGCAGGATCGTCGAGTTGAAGAGGTCGGCGAAGAAGGCCGCCACGAGAACGGCGACGAGCCGGTCGGCGCGTTCGGCGATCCCGACGTTGGCCGTGTAGCCGAGGCCCTCTGCCCGCGCCTTGGCGTAGGACACGACGCTGCCGAGGATGAGGCAGCTGAGCGCGAGGCCGGCCATGAGCTGGTTGTTGCCCTTGCCGGCGTAGAAGAGCACGAGGCCGCCGAAGATCGCGGCGTCGCCGATGCGGTCGAGCGTGGAGTCGAGGTAGGCGCCCCACTTGCTCGAGCGGCCGGACTCGCGGGCCATGATGCCGTCGACGTTGTCGGAGAAGACGAACGCGGTGATGACGAGCACGCCGACCCAGATCTCACCGCGGGGGAAGAACGCCAGTGCCCCGGCGCACACCCCGAGGGTGCCGACGACCGTCACGACGTCGGGACTGATCCCGAGGCGGAGGAACAGGTGGGCGATCGGACCGAGGATCTTGGTCAGCGACGCGCGCAGGAGTCTGTTGAGCATGGTGGTGACAGCGTACTGACCGGTCGGGCGTGCTCGGGCCCGGCGCACGCACCGTGGCGCGTCCGTGACCTGCGTGCCCGCCTGGGGGTGGTCCTCAGTCGGTCGGCCAGGCATCGACGAGGCGCTCGCGGGTGTCCTCGAGCAGGACGGGCAGCGCCTTGGTCTGGCCGACGATGGGCAGGAAGTTCGAGTCGCCGCTCCAGCGCGGCACGACGTGCTGGTGCAGGTGGGCCGCGACCCCGGCGCCGGCGACGGCTCCCTGGTTCATGCCGAGGTTGTAGCCGTGCGGCTCGGAGGCTGTCTGGAGGGCACGCACGGCCTGCTTGGTCAGCGCCGTGAACTCGGCCGTCTCGTCGTGGGTGAGGTCGACGTAGAGGGAGACGTGACGGTAGGGACAGACGAGGACGTGGCCCGGGTTGTAGGGGAAGAGGTTCATCACGACGTAGCAGTGCTCGCCGCGGTGGACGATGAGGCCCTCTGCGTCCGTCTTGCCCGGAGCGGCGCAGAACGGGCAGCCGTGCCCGGCCTCCTCGGTGGGCCGGTCCCCGAGGATGTACGCCATCCGGTGCGGGGTCCAGAGCCGCTCGAAGCCGTCCTCGACGCGGGCGAAGTCGGTCGCCGGCTCGAGGGTGGGCTTGGGGGCGGGCTTGGGGGCGGGCTCGGGGGCGGGGCTTCCACCCGTGGGCGTCGGGCCACTCCCCTGCGTCGTCATGGTGACTGATCCTAGGACGACGCCCGCGACGCGCGACGACCCGCCTGCCGCGTGTCGATTTCCCCATCGGCCCGAGCTTCGGTTCAATGGAGTCGGCCCTGCGGTGTGTGAGACCGCAGGGCCTTCGTCGTACCCGGGAACCTGACAGGACCCGGACAGGGAACAGCCCTGCGGGTGTGAGAGCCGCAGGGCCGGGATCCTCGGACGCGCAGGCCTCGACGGACTCGTCGGTCGACCGGTGCGAAGGAAGGTGAAGGCCCGGGAAGTATGAGTTCCCGGGCCTTCGGTTCGTCCTCGCCGAAGCGATTCGGAAACCGATCCGCCGAAGCGGTTCGGTTCCTCATTTGTAGCCCCGCGGACGTCGGCGCGCAAGCCCTTGTCGGCACTTTCTTCACC
The DNA here is from genome assembly GCF_052115065.1 of Terrabacter sp. 2TAF16. NCBI lineage: Bacteria > Bacillati > Actinomycetota > Actinomycetes > Micrococcales > Intrasporangiaceae > Terrabacter > Terrabacter sp. 2TAF16. Next base: position 69,051 of record NZ_JBFRFZ010000001.1, on the reverse strand, counting down.
GCGACCCGGAGGGGGCGGCGTGTCGCCCTGACACGCCGTCCCCTCGCCTGCGGGAGGGCCCTCAGAGGCCCGTCAGCGGAGCGTCAGGGCGTACACCTCGAAGCGGTCGTCGGCGGGCAGGGTGACGGCCTGGAGCTGCCGGGCGGGGTCGACGGCGACCGTCGTGCCGAAGATCTGGACCGGAGGTCCGTCGACGCCCGCACCGCCCTTGATCCGATGGTCCATGGCGATCGCCACCGTGTTGCCGTTGTGCCCGCTGCCCGCGGCCCAGTCGGTCAGGGCGACCGGGACGGACTGGACGCTGCCGTCCGTGTAGGTCAGGCGCAGGGCCGTCCCCACGTCGCCGTTGTGCGTCGACCCGACGAGATGGATCGTAGAGCGGCTGCCGGCCTGCACGAGCAGCGTCTGACCGCGTCCCTCGACGAAGTTCGGCGTCGTGCCGGAGGTGACCGGAGCGGCATACGTGGTCCCGTCGTGCACCCACGGGCCCGGGGCGGGCAGCAGGGCGGCGTCGTAGCTCCAGCCGCTGCCGTCGAAGTTGCCCTCGCTCGGTGCGGCGACGGTCGCCGTGCCGTCGTGGTTGCGGGCCGGCGCCAGGTCCACGGCGCATCCCGGTGCGCCGCCGACGCAGTCGAGCGCCTCGCGGACCTGAACGGGCACGGTGCGCGTCACGGGATCGACACCGGGTGCCGTGGCGGTGACGACGACCTCGTGGTCGCCCACGCCCAGGCCGGCGGGGAGGCGCAGGGTCACCGGCACCGTCGCGCTCGCGGGTACGCCGTCGCTGTGCAGCACGGCGGCGCCCTCGTCGCCGTCACCCACGGCGGCCGTCCAGCCTGCGGGGGCCGTCACGGACACGGTGACGGGCAGGCTCTTGGGGGCCTGGCCCACGAGGTCGACGGTGAGGCGGGCCTCACGCGCCCCGGTCGGCACGACGACGGGGTTCGGACGAGCGGCCATCGAGAGCGACAGGCGCGGGTCACGTCCGGCCTGCACGGCCGACGGCGGCACGTCGGCCGGCGTCGTGCCCCACCGGCTCGGGGAGGTGCCCACCGTGTGCGCGATGGACCCACCCTGTCGGACGGCGTCCCAGCCGACCCAGCTCTTCGTGCTCTTCGTCCCGTCGACCGTGAGGCTCTGGACGTAGCGCCGGTCGTCGGAGACACCGGGTGCGGTGATCGTCAGGTGACCGCCCTGTCCGGTGCGCACGGCCGTCGGTGAGGCCACGGCGACGTCGACGCGCTCGAACTGGGGCGAGCTGACGACGAAGACGTTCGACCCGCTCATCGTCGGGTAGAGCCCCCAGGACGAGAAGACGTACCACGCCGACATCGTGCCGAGGTCGTCGTTGCCGGTCATGCCGTCGGGGCCGTCGGTGAAGAGGGTGAAGGCCGCCCGCGCCACCGTCGCGATCTTGGCGGGCTGCTGGACCCAGGCGTAGACGTACGGCGCGAGCAGGTCGGGCTCGTTGTTCGGGTTGTAGGTGGGCTTGCTGTAGTAGGCGTAGGTCGCCTCGATCCAGTCGGTGCGTGCGGTGCCGGCCGGGTCGGTGAGCAGCTTCGGGTAGGCGAAGAAGTCGTCGAGGCGCTTCTCGGTCGCCGCCCGACCACCCATGAGGCGGGTCAGGCCGGCCGGGTCCTGCGGGACGAGCCACTGGTACTGGTACGAGCCGCCCTCGTGGAAGGCGTGGGACGCCTCGACGGGGTCGTACGGGTCGAGCCACGTCCCGTCGGCCAGGCGCGGGCGGAACGTCTGCGTCCCGGCGTCCCAGAGGTTGCGGTACCAGCCGCTGCGCTCGGTGAGCATCGCCGCGTCGGCAGTGTGGCCCAGGCCCTTGGCCATCAGCGCGAGGGACGCGTCGGCGGCGGAGTACTCCATCGTCGCCGAGGCCGGGTGGGCGCAGTCGTTGTCCCCGCCGTGCGACACGCAGTCGGTGCCCACGTCCAGACCGAACGGGATGTAGCCGAGCTTCTCGTACCAGTGCTGCCCGGCGCGGCCGTTGTACTGGCTGTCGGCCGGCGGTCGTTCGGTCGCGTTCTGCTTGAGCAGCGCGTACGCCTCCGCCTCGTGGCCGGCGAGGAAGCCCTTGCTCCAGCCCTCGACGAGGAACGGGGTGACGGGGTCGCCGGTCATGATGTTGGTCTCGCTGTTGACGAGCGCCCAACGGGGCAGCCATCCGCCCTCGCGACCGATGGCGAGCACGGACAGGTAGGAGTCGCGGGCCACGTCGGGCGCCAGGACCTCGAGCAGCTGGTTCTGCGGGCGGTAGGTGTCCCACAGCGAGAAGTTCTGGCGCGGCGTGTAGCCCTGCGCCACATGGTTCTTCCCGTCCCAGCCGTGGTAGCGACCGTCGACGTCGGACGCGAGGTTCGGGTGCATGAGCGAGTGGTAGAGCGCGGTGTAGTAGGCGGTGCGGCGCTCGCTCGTGCCGCCGGTCACGCGCGCCTTGTCGAGCTCGGACTCCCACCGCTGCCCGAGCGCGGCTCGGGTGGCGTCGAAGTCGAACGAGTCACCGGTCTCGCTGGTCAGGTTGGTCCGCGCGCCCTCGGGGCCGGTGTAGCTGAGGGCGACCTTCATCGTCACCGACGTCGTGCCGGTCGGGAAGGTGACCGCGGCGCCGTTGCCGCCGTCCTTCGTCGAGGCATCCCGTGCGCCCGACGTCAGCGTCGACCCGCTCCACGTGCCGAACGAGCTGAACGGGCGGTCGAACTCGGCACGGAACCACACCGTGTGCTCGTCCTTGCCTGCGCAGAAGTTGCCGTCGTGGATCCGGCCCTCGACGACCCGGTCACCCACGACATGCACCTCAGAGTCGAAGACTCGCATGTTGGCCTTGCCGGTGTTGAGCAGGACGTTCGGCTGCTTGTCGGCCGGGAACGTGTAGCGCTGCCAGCCCGTGCGGTCGGTGGCGGTCAGCTCGGTCTGGACTCCGTGGGTCGCCAGACCGACGCGGTAGTAGCCGGGCTCGGCCTCCTCGTCGGCGTGGCTGTAGGTGGACCGGTAGCGGTCCGGGTCCACGGTCGTCACGGAGCCGGTCGTCGGCATCACCGGCAGCTCGCCGACCACCGGGCATCCCACGCCCGACAGGTGGGTCTGGCTGAAGCCGTAGATCGAGCCCTGGGAGTGGTCGTAGCCCCCCTCTCCCCCGGTGTCGGGACTCACCTGCACCATCCCGAACGGGGCACTGGCCCCCGGGAAGGTGTTGCCGTTGTCCTGGGTGCCGATGAACGGGTTGACCGCGTCGACGAGCCGCTCGGCCGGAGCGGCCGCAGCGGGTGGCGCCCCGGAGGGCAGGACGGGGCCGAGGACGGCGGCGGCGAGGACGGCGGTGCCGAGCGAGCGGAGCACGGTGCGCATGGAGGTTCCTTCACGGGCGACGACGATGTCCTGCCCGAGACTCGTGACGACCGGCGCGACGGTCAACCGGTGGCCGGTGTCCTGTCCGATGGACGTGCGACATCGGACAGAAGCGGACGTATGCCGCCGGGCCGGGGCCCGGTGAGGGGCGCCCGGCCCGACGGCATCCGTCGGTGGGTCCGGTCAGGGACGGCGGTCAGACCTGCGCGCGGCTCTCGATCGCGGCGAGGATCTCGCTGATGGCGTCGTCGACCGGCACGCCGTTCTTCTGCGAGCCGTCGCGGTAGCGGAACGAGACGGCGCCGGCGGCGCGGTCGTCCTCGCCCGCGATGAGCGTGAAGGGCACCTTCGACTTGCTCGCGTTGCGGATCTTCTTCGGGAAGCGGTCGTCGCTCGCGTCGAGCTCGACGCGGACTCCCTTGCGCTTCAGGCGGTCGAGGACCTCACCGAGGTAGTCGGCGTAGTCCTCGGCGACCGGCACGCCGAGGGCCTGGACCGGTGCGAGCCAGACCGGGAAGGCGCCGGCGTAGTGCTCGACGAGGACCCCGAGGAAACGCTCGATCGAGCCGAACTTCGCCGAGTGGATCATGACCGGCTGCTGGCGCGACCCGTCGGCGGCCTGGTACTCGAGGCCGAAGCGCTCCGGCTGGTTGAAGTCGTACTGGATCGTCGACATCTGCCAGGTGCGGCCAATGGCGTCGCGCGCCTGCACCGAGATCTTCGGGCCGTAGAAGGCCGCGCCGCCCGGGTCGGGCACGAGCTCGAGACCGGAGGCGGTGGCGACCTCCTCGAGGACCTTGGTCGCCGCCTCCCACTGCTCGTCGGAGCCGATGAACTTCGAGGACTTCTCGCCCTCGGTGTCACGGGTCGACAGCTCGAGGTAGAAGTCGTCGAGGCCGAAGTCCCCCAGCAGGCCGAGCACGAAGTCGAGCAGGTGCTTGATCTCGGCCGGCGCCTGCTCGGCGGTGACGTAGCTGTGCGAGTCGTCCTGCGTCATGCCCCGCACCCGGGTCAGGCCGTGCACGACGCCGGACTTCTCGTAGCGGTAGACGCCGCCGAACTCGAAGAGGCGCAGCGGCAGCTCGCGGTAGGACCGGCCCCGCGACTGGTAGATGAGGTTGTGCATGGGGCAGCTCATCGCCTTGAGCTGGTACTTCGCGCCCTCGAGCTCCATCGGCGGGAACATCGTGTCGGCGTAGTACGGCAGGTGCCCCGAGGTGTGGAAGAGCTCCTCCTTGCTGATGTGCGGCGTGCCGACGTAGGAGAAGCCCTCCTCGATGTGCCGGCGCCGCACGTAGTCCTCCATCTCGCGCTTGATGACGCCGCCCTTGGGGTGGAAGACCACGAGGCCCGAGCCGAGCTCGTCGGGGAAGGAGAAGAGGTCCATCTCGGCGCCGATGCGACGGTGGTCGCGGCGCTCGGCCTCGGCGAGGCGGTCGAGGTAGGCCTTGAGCTCGTCCTTGGTCGGCCACGCGGTGCCGTAGACGCGCTGGAGCTGCGGGTTCTTCTCCGAGCCGCGCCAGTAGGCAGCGGCCGAGCGCATCAGCTTGAAGGCGTTGCCGATGAGCTTGGTGCTCGGGATGTGCGGGCCGCGGCACAGGTCGCCCCACGCGCGGGTGCCGTCACGGCGGATGTTGTCGTAGATCGTCAGCTCGCCGGCGCCCACCTCGACCCCGGCGCCCTCGGCCGCCTCGTCGGCGTTGCCGCCCTTGAGTCCGACGAGCTCGCACTTGTAGGGCTCGTCCTTGAGCTCCTCGAGCGCGTCGGCGTCGGTGACGACGCGGCGCTCGAAGGTCTGCCCCTCGTTGATGATCTTCTGCATGGCCTTCTCGAGGGCCTTGAGGTCATCGGGGTGGAACGGGGTCTCGACGTCGAAGTCGTAGTAGAAGCCGTCACGGATGGGCGGGCCGATGCCGAGCTTGGCGTCGGCGTGGAGCGACTGGACGGCCTGGGCGAGCACGTGGGCCGCCGAGTGGCGCAGGACGGCGAGGCCGTCCTCGCTGTCGACCGTGACGGGCTCGACGACGTCGCCGTCGGCGAGGGCGTGGAAGAGGTCGCGCAGCTGACCGTTGACGCGCGCGACGACGACGGCGCGGTCACCCTCGAAGAGCTCACCCGCCGTCGTCTGCTCCGCTACCGCTCGCTCGCTTCCGGCGACGGTGACGGTGATCTGTGCAGACACGGTTGGTGCTCCTCGTTCGAACGGGACCCGCCGGCGGGCGGCGGGTCGTGGGGGCTGCCGCTGCAGGCGGCTCGTGCAAGCGTATCGAGGCGTCGCGGGACCGGGCGACACTGTTTGGTCGTGGGACCACTCGGCTGGCCCGAACTGGCCTCGCGGGACGGCTCCCGAGCGGATACTGGTGAGCCGGGCGGCCGTCTCGGAGCGCGCCCCGGCACAGGAGGGGACGCCCGTGGAGCAGACGACCGACAGCCCGTCACCGCCGGCCGAGCCGGCCGAGCCACCCGCGCCGCCGGTGCCCGGGTGGGAGTCGCTCGGGCTCGACCGGGCGACGGCGCTCGCCCTCGCCGAGACGGCCGAGGCGGAGTTCATGATCGCGCTGCACGACGGCGCACCCACCGAGGCGAAGGCCGCGCTGGGCATGCGGTCGGAACGTCTCGCCGGTGGCGTGGCCGTCGTCATGGCCGGTGACCCCACGGGCGGCTACTGGAACAAGGCTCTCGGCTTCGGCGTCACCGAGCCGGTCACGGACTCCCTCGTGGCGCACCTCGTGGACCTCTACGCGTCCGCCGGCGCCCCGGCCCTCTGCCTCCAGGTCGCGCCTGCCGCTCTCCCGGCCGACTGGGACGACATCTGCGGGCGCCACGGCATCGTGGGTGGGTCCGTCTGGGCCAAGCTGCTCCGCCCGGCGGCCACGCCGACGACCCCGTCGACGACCGACCTCCGGGTGGGCACGATCGGCCCCGAGGACGCCGAGGCGTACGCCCGCGTCTTCGCCGGGGGCTTCGGGATGCCGCCCGAGCCGCACCTGCTGTCGATGTTCGCCGCCGCCGGGGGCGGCGGACCGGGGTTCACCGCCTACGGCGCCTGGGACGGGGATGTGCTCGTGGCCGCCGCGAACCTGCACGTCGCGGGACCCGCGGCTGCCTTCTGCGGGGCGGCGACCCTTCCCGAGGCGCGCGGCCGTGGTGCCCAGTCGGCCTTCATGCAGCTGCGGGTCGAGGCGGCTCGCGCGGCCGGCTGCACGTGGATGAGCGCGGAGACGTGGCAGGAGCTCGAGGGAGCCCACAACCCGTCGCTCCACAACATGCTGCGCTCGGGCTTCGTCGAGGTCTACGACCGCCGCAACTGGGTCTGGCGGCCGGGGGCCTAGATGACCACGTCCATCACCGTGACGCTGGCGTCGCCCGCTGCCCACCAGGACGTCATCGAGCTCGTCGGCGCTCGGCTGCAGCACCTGACGAGGGCCGAGGTGGCCTGGCCGTTCGAGTCGCCCGAGGTGTTCACCCATCTCGTCGTGGCCGTCGCGAGGGACGACGACGAGCACCTGCTCGGTGTGGGCCTGTCGCTCCGGCCCACGTTCGCACCGCCGGACAGGTCGATGCTCCGGGTCGTCGTCGCCCGTGACCACGAGGGCCACGGTGTGGGAAGCGCCCTGCGCCGGTTCCTGCTCCCCCTCGTCCCGGACACGACCCGACGGCTCGGCGGAGGAGTCTACGACGACGAGCCGAGGTCGCTCGAGATCGTCCGCCACTGGGGTTTCGGCGTCGAGGAGCACGCCATCGACTCGGCCCTCGACCTCGTCGAGCACCCGCCCGAGGCCCCCGTCGTGCCGGCAGGGGTCGACCTCGAGGAGGTCCCTGACCTCGAGTTCGACGACGAGGGCGCGGTCGAGGCCATGCTCCGGGCGAGCCAGACCAACCCCGAGGCGGCGGTTGGCTTCGTCATGACGCTCGAGAAGTTCCGCACGATGACGACGACCGGCGAGATCCCGATCTGCGTCGTCGCGCGCGTCGACGGCGCCCCTGCCGGGATCTCCTACGGGACGGTCAGCGCAGGCGAGCTCTTCATCGCCTACAGCGGCATCGACCCCACGTTCCGGGGCCGCGGCCTCATGCGCCTCGTCAAGCAGCAGGCGCACGTGGCCGCGACCGGGGCAGGGGCCACGAAGGCCCGGACCAACAACGAGGAGCACAACTCCGGCATCCGCCGGATCAACGCCGAGCTGGGCTACGTCGTGCGGAGCGGGGCGTACCGGCTCGTCCAGGACCTGGCCGCCGAAGACTCACGGTGAGCGGCGCCGTCGCCGGTCACCAGGTGTTCTCGACGACGGCGTGCTCGATCTCGCCCTTCGCGTGCTCGAGGACCGAGAGCGTGCGCGACGCCTCGAACGCCGTGCGCAGTCGCACCGACGACGGCAGCCGCACCGGCTTGCGGAACCACACGCGGCTCGTGAGCCCGGCCTCCGGCAGTCGAGGTCCGAGTGCGGCGAGCACCCTGGCGTAGGAGTACATCCCGTGGGCGATGGCGCTCGGGAAACCGAGCGGCTTGGCCGTCAGCGCGTGCACGTGGATGGGGTTCCAGTCACCCGACACGGCGGCATACGCCCGTCCGGTGCCCTCGCCCAAGCGCCACAGCGGCCCCGTCGTGACGGCAGCGAGCGGGTCGGCCGACGGTGGTTCGGACGGCTCGGCGTCGGGGTGCTCGGCCCCGCGTGAGAGGTAGGTGCTCACACCGCGCCACACGACCTCGCCCCGCACCCCGACCTCGGACACGAGGTCGACCTGCCGGCCGCGGCGGTGAGGTCGGAGGTCCTGCGCCCAGACCGAGACGTCCAGCGGCTCGTCGAGCTGGACGGGTCGCAGCGCCTCGATGCGGTTCTCGACGTGGACGGCACCGAGCAGCGGGAGGGGGAAGCGGTCGCCGCTCATGACCGCCATCTGGAGCGGGAACGCGACGAGGTGCGGGTAGGTGGGCGGCAACGTGCCGGACACCGGGAAACGGCACACGTGGGCGTAGGCGACGAGGTCGTCGACGTCGACGCGTATGCCGGCCCGTGACCAGCGGACGTCGGGCAGCGTGTCGCTCGCGTTGCCCCTGCGGAGCGCGGCCGTGGCGTAGATGCGGCGCAGGTCGGGCGCCGCGTCGAGGGTGATCTCCTTGGTCATGGGGCGCTCACGCCCCGAGCAGGCTCTGGCCGCAGACGCGGACCACCTGCCCCGTGACGGCGGCGGACCCGGGCTGGGCGAACCAGGCGATGGTCTCGGCGACGTCCTTCGGGTGCCCGCCCTGCTGGAGGGAGTTCATCCGGCGCCCGATCTCCCTCGTGGCGAAGGGGATCCGCGCCGTCATCTCCGTCTCGATGAATCCGGGCGCGACGGCGTTGACCGTGATCCCGCGGCCCGCGACCTGGCGCGAGAGCGCGGTGACGAGGCCGATGACGCCGGCCTTGCTCGCGCCGTAGTTCGTCTGGCCGCGGTTGCCGGCGATGCCCGCGATCGAGGCGACGCAGACGATGCGACCGCCGTCGGCGAGTCCGCCCTCGCCCAGGATCGCGTCGTTCATCCGCAGGACCGAGCGGAGGTTGACCTCCATGACGCTGCGCCAGCGGTCGTCGTCCATGTTGACGAAGAGCTTGTCGCGCGTGATGCCAGCGTTGTGCACGACGACGTCGAGGCCGCCGTGCCGCGTCGTGGCGTGCTCGACGATGCGGGAGCCCGCATCATCCGCCGTGACGTCGAGCTGGAGCGCCGTCCCCCTGACCTCGTTGGCCACCTTGGCCAGCGCGTCTCCGGCCGACGGGACGTCGACGGCGACGACCGTCGCGCCGTCACGGGCCAGCACCCGGGCGATCTCGGCACCGATGCCTCGTGCGGCGCCGGTCACGACGGCCACCTTGCCGTCGAGCGGGCGCAGCGCGTCGACGTCGCCGCTCGTGGACTCGTCGACCCGGACCACCTGGCCGTCGACGTAGGCCGAGCGTCCGGACAGGAAGAACTCGACGGCGGATCTGACGCCGTCGCGTGCATCCCCCTGCGCGAGAACGAGGTTCGCCGTCGCTCCCGCTCGCAGCTCCTTGCCGATGGAGCGCACGGCGCCCTCGAGGGCACGCTGGGTCGTCACCTCGGCGACGTCCGTCAGCGTCGCCGGGTCCGTGCCGATGACCACGACGCGACCGTTGGGTCTGAGCGCCTTGACCGCGGGGGCGCCGAGCAGGCGCAGCTGGTCGAGCTCGGCCGGGTCGGTGGCGGCGCTGAGGTCGAGCACCACGGCCCCGACCTTGTCGCCCGAGTCGGGCAGCGTGGACACCGCGGCCACCCCCTCACCCCCGAGCCAGGCGGCGATGCCGTCGGCGAAGCGCCCGCCGCCCGCGACGAGCACCGGCCCCTCGCAGAGCGGCATACCGGGCTCGTAGCGGCGCAGCCGGGTCGGCTGTGGCACGCCGACCCTTCGGGCCACGGGCGAGCTGACGATGGTCGTGAAGAGGTCGGTCATGCTCATGCCTCCAGGATCGCGACGACGCCCTGCCCACCGGCAGCGCAGATGGAGATGAGGCCTCGGCCTCCGCCGGCCTCCTTGAGCTGCTTCGCGAGCGAGGCCACGATGCGACCGCCCGTCGCGGCGAAGGGGTGGCCCGCGGCGAGCGAGGACCCGTTGACGTTGAGCCTGCTGCGGTCGATGGAGCCGAGCGGCGCGTCGAGGCCGAGGCGCTCCCGACAGAAGTCGGGGTCCTCCCAGGCCTTGAGCGTCGTGAGCACCGTCGCGGCGAACGCCTCGTGGATCTCGTAGAAGTCGAAGTCCTGCAGGGACAGGCCGTTGCGGGCGAGCAGGCGAGGGACGGCATACGCCGGGGCCATGAGCAGGCCCTCGTCGCCGTGGACGTAGTCGACGGCCGCCGACTCGGCGTCGACGAACCAGGCGAGTGGGGTCAGCCGGTGCTCGGCCGCCCACTCCTCGCTCGCGAGGAGCACTGCAGAGGCGCCGTCGGTCAGGGGGGTCGAGTTGCCCGCGGTCATCGTCGCGCCGTCGCCCTTGCCGAAGACCGGCTTGAGGGTCGACAGCTTCTCGACCGTGGAGTCGGCGCGGAGGTTCGTGTCGCGCGAGACGCCGAGGTAGGGCGTGACGAGGTCGTCGAAGAAGCCCCGCTCGTAGGCGGCGGCGAGGTGCTGGTGACTGGCGGCCGCGAGCTCGTCCTGGGCCTCACGGGTGATGCCCCACTGCGCGGCGGTCAGCGCCATGTGCTCACCCATCGAGAGCCCGGTGCGGGGCTCGACGTTCTCGGGGACGGCCGGCACGAGGTGACCCGGGCGCAGGCCCGTGAGCGCCTTCGCGCGCTCCCCGGCGGACCGCGCGCGGTTGACGGCGAGGAGCGTCTGGCGCAGGCCCTCGCTCACGGCGATGGGAGCGTCGCTGGCGCTGTCGACGCCACCGGCGATGCCGGCGTCGACCTGGCCGAGCGCGATCTTGTTGGCGACGAGGACGGCCGCCTCGAGCCCGGTGCCGCAGGCCTGCTGGACGTCGTAGGCCGGGGTGGCGGGGTCGAGGCGGGTGCCGAGCACGGTCTCACGGGTGAGGTTGAAGTCGCGGCTGTGCTTGAGGACCGCGCCGGCCACGACCTCGCCGAGCCGCTCCCCCGCGAGCCCGAAGCGAGCCACGAGTCCGTCGACGGTCGCGGTCAGCATGTCCTGGTTGGACGCCTTGGCGTAGGGGCCGTTGGACCGGGCGAAGGGGATGCGGTTGCCCCCGAGGACCGCGACTCGACGCGGCGCGCGTGGGCTGGACTGGGAAGCCATGGGTCTCTCCTGCTGTCGGATGTCTGACCTGTCGTTCTCGACCAAGATAACCGAAACCGGCAGTAGTCGATACAGCAAGTACCTGTTACTTTCGTGAGATGGACAACGACGTGGATCGTCCGGGACAGGCTCCCGCCGCCCCTCGGGACGGGCGGGACTCGCGCTGGGAGCGCCATCGCGAGGAGCGCCGCGCCGCCCTCGTCGACGCGACGATCCGCGCGATCCGCACCCACGGCGCCGGCGTCGGGATGGACGACATCGCGGCCGAGGCCGGCACGTCCAAGACCGTCATCTACCGCCACTTCGACGACAAGGCCGGTCTCTACCGCGCCGTGGCCGCCCGCATCGACGGACGCGTCGTCGGCAACGTCGGGGCGGCGCTCGGCCGGTCGAGCACACCGCCGGCGGACACCCGCGAGCTCGTCGCGTCCACGGTCGAGGCCTACCTCGCCCTCGTCGAGTCCGACACCGAGGTCTACCGCTTCGTCGTCAACCGGCCGCTCGTCGACCTCCCGCTCGCCGACGACCCTGTCGGAGGCACGGTCGACCAGGTCACCGATCAGCTGACCGGCCTGCTCCTCGAGGCGCTGCAGTCACCGGCGACCGATCCGTCGCGGGCCCGCACGTGGGCGATCGCGCTCGTCGGCTCCGTGCGTGCGGTCGCCGACGACTGGCTCGCCACCCCCGAGGCCGACCGCGCCCCGCGCGCCGCCGTGGTCGACTCCCTGACCGACCTCGCCTGGCACGGGCTCGCCCCCGTCCTCACGGCCCACTCCGCCACGCACACGTCCACCTCCCCGACCACCGCGACCTCCTGAGGTCCAGACCCGGAAGGCACCGAGATGTCCACGGCCACAGACTCCCCCACAGACTCTCCCACCGGCTTCCCCGCCGACTCACGCAGCGGCTCCCCCGTCGGCTCACCCGCCCCCGATCGCTCCCCGGCGCCCGAGCACCTCGAGCCGGGCCAGGGCCCCGTGACCCAGGCCGGCCCCGCGCTGACCGCGGAGCTCCGCGCCCACCTCGACGGCCCGTTCGGCGAGGTGCGGGAGCACTGCCGAGCGCTCGACGCCGCGACGTTCGGACCGCCGTCGGCCCCGCTGCCGATGGACGAGCACCGCTCCCGTGTCACCGCCCAGCTCGCCGCCCTGGCCGCGGAGCCGTACGCCGCTCGCGGGTTCCCCGAGCACCAGGGCGGCACCGCTCGCTACGGCGAGGCCGTCGCCGCCTTCGAGATGCTCGGTCACACCGACCTCTCGCTCTTCGTCAAGGCCGGAGTCCAGTGGGGCCTCTTCGGCGGCGCCGTCTCCCTCCTCGGTACGAGCCGCCACGACCACCTCCTGCCCCGCATCACGTCCGGCGAGCTGCAGGGCTGCTTCGCGATGACCGAGACCGGCCACGGCAGCGACGTGCAGAGCCTGCTGACGACCGCGACCTTCGATCCGGCGACCGACGAGATCGTCGTCCACTCACCCGTGCCCGCGGCACGCAAGGACTACATCGGCAACGCGGCCCGCGACGGTCGCCTCGCGGCGGTCTTCGCGCAGCTCGTCGTCGACGGCGAGTCCCGCGGCGTGCACTGCGTCCTCGTCCCGATCCGCGACGAGTCCGGCACTCCCGCAAGGGGTGTCACCATCGAGGACTGCGGCCCGAAGCTCGGTCTCGCCGGCGTCGACAACGGACGGCTGCTCTTCGACCACGTCCGGGTGCCGCGCACCAACCTGCTCGGCCGCTACGGCGACATCCGCGACGACGGCACCTACACGAGCCCCATCGACAACCCCGGCCGCCGCTTCTTCACGATGCTCGGCACGCTCGTCCGCGGTCGCATCTCGGTGGCCGGCGGAGCGGGCGCTGCCGCCCGCTCGGCCCTCGCCGTCACGACGACGTATGCTGCCGGGCGCCGCCAGTTCGCCGCCCCCGGCACCGAGGAGGAGACGACCGTCCTCGACTACCGGACCTACCAGCGGCGCCTGCTGCCGAGGATCGCGACGGCATACGCCCTCCAGCTCGCGCAGCACGAGCTCGTCTCCGCCATGGACGACGTGCTCGCCGGGCGCGCGACGTCCGAGGAGGACCAGCGCCGGCTCGAGACCCGGGCCGCAGGGATCAAGGTGCTGACGACCCGGCACGCGACCGACACCATCCAGGAATGCCGCGAGCTGTGCGGCGGAGCCGGCTACCTCTGGGCCAACCGCCTCGCCGCGCTCAAGGCCGACACCGACATCTTCACGACCTTCGAGGGCGACAACACCGTCCTGCTCCAGCTCGTCGCCAAGTCGCTCCTCGGTGAGTACCAGGCGACGTTCGGCGACCTCGACACGGCCGGCATCGTGCGCTTCGGCGCGCGGCTGGTCGGCGGCACCGTCATCGAGCGGTCGTCGGCGCGGGGCATCATCCAGCGACTCGTCGACGCTGCGCCGGGCCGCGACGAGGACGTCACCTTCGGCATCCGCGGCACCCAGCTGCGCCTGCTGCGCGAACGCGAGGCGCACCTCATCGAGGGCCTGGCCCGACGGCTCCGGCGGGCCACCGCTCCGGGCGCCGACGCGTTCGCGATCTTCAACGCGACGCAGGACCACCTCGTCGAGGCCGCGACGGCCCACGTCGAGCGCACCGTCGCCGAGACCTTCGCCGCCTCGGTCGAGTCCTGCTCCGACGACGAGGCCCGCGCCGTGCTCGCCCGGGTCTGCGACCTCTACGCCCTGTCGACGATCGAGCGCCACAAGGCGTGGTACCTCGAGCACGACCGGCTGAGCCCTGCGCGCGCCAAGGCCCTCACCGCCCTCGTCAACGAGGTCTGCGCGGAGCTGCGCCCGTACGCCACGACGCTCGTCGACGCCTTCGGCATCCCCGAGGGCCTGCTGACGACGGAGATGTCAGGCACCGCCTGATCCGGCGTGAGATCGCGCGGCTCCTGTCGCCCGAGCGCACACACTGCGCGATCTCACGCGCGATCTACCGCCCGAGGTCGTATGCCGTCCCGCACCGTCAGTCGTGCGTCACTCGGTCGCGCGCTGGTAGCGACCGCGCCGGTGCACGAGCGGGGCGTCCTCGACCCCGACCTCGGCGTGCTCGATCGTCGCCTCGACGAGCACCGACCACCCGACGTCGCGACGGCTGCCCGGGTCGAGGCGCACGCCCATCCAGGTCGTGGCGTGGCGAGGGCGCGGACCCCACGCGGTCTGCTCCCACTCGATGAGCCGGAAGGCCCCGCCGGGCGCGGGCATGACGCCGGCGAAGACGTCGGCGAGGCGCTCGTCACGCGCACCGAGGAGCGTGACGACGGCCGTGCCGGTCTCCTCGAGGGCGTCGAGCACGTCGGAGTCGGGATGGAGGAGCCCGACGACCCGGCCCGGGTCACCGGTGGCGACGAGGTAGGACGAGACCGTCAGGCCGACCCGCTCGATGCCTTCGCCTGCCGTCCAGAGCGACACCGTGCCACCGATGCGCCCCCGCAGGCGCCGGACCGGGTCGCGGTCCTCGTCAGGAGTGTCGAACGGGTGCTCCGTGTGGATCGTCATGTCGCGTCCCCGCCGGGGAGCGGTCCGGGCCGGTCAACCGGGCCGGTGCTCACTCCGCCTCGGCGACGAGCAACGCGTCGTCGACCGACACCTCGCCCGGCTCGACGACGCGGGCGTAGACGCCGGCGCACTGCGAGGGTGTCTGGGTCACCTCGAGCGTGCACTCGCCGAGACGGACGATGCGGCCCACGAGCTTCTCGAGCACGGACGACTCCATGTCGAGGACGATGTTGGCCTTGGGGTGGGTCGCGACGAAGTCGTCGACCGCGACGAGGTGCACGGCATGCTTCTTCGAGCGGTTGCCCTCCGGGCCGGACTCGGTGACCTCGACGGAGGCGAGCTCCTGGCCGGGGGCGTCGGAGTCGGGATAGATGAACAGGCTCGAGACCGTGGCGATCATGGTCGCCACGCTAGTGCGTGCAGGCCTGCACCGCCGCGGTCACCGTGCCGTGGAAGTGGTCGGCGCCGATGGCCTCGACCAGCCCGACCGAGTCCAGGCGGTCCCTCAGCTCCTGCGCCGCCCGTGCCACGTGCAGCTCGATGTTGCGCTCGCGGAGCCCGTCGAGCACCTCGCGCAGCGCGACCTCAGCGCTGGCGTCGAGGTCGCTGATGAACGAGCCGTCGAGCACCACGTGCCGCACGGGTTTGGGCGCACCGTCCACGGCGGCCCACAGCCGGCGCTTGAAGTAGTGGGCGTTGGCGAAGAACAGCCGGTCCTGGATGCGGTAGACGACGACACCCGCGCTGACGCCCGCGTCGGGCTGGTCCGCGACGTCCACGTAGCGGTCGTCATGGGCGGACCAGCCCAGCACGGCGTCGGCGGGTCGTGCCGCCCGACGCACGATGTCGGCGACGGACAGCAGGACCGCCACGATGATCGCCTGGAGGACCCCGACCGCCACGACGCACACGACCGTGATGGCGGCGATGACGACCTCGACCCTGCTGCTGCGGGCCAGCTCGCGCCACTGCACCGGGTCGATCAGCTTGGCCGCCGCGTACACGATGACCGCACCGAGCACCGCCGAGGGGAGGTACTCGATCGGCGCGGTGAGGAAGAGCAGGATGACGACGATCGTCCCTGCGGCCGCCAGCCCGCTGACCTGGCTCGTGGCCCCCATGTCGTCGTTGACCGCGGTGCGCGACCCGCTCGTCCCGACCGGGATGCTCTGCGTGACGCCGGCCGAGATCTGGGCCACCCCGAAGGCGAGGAGCTCCTGGTTGGCGTCGACGACCTCGTGGTGGCGCGCCGCGAAGGAGCGTGCCGTGAGGATGGAGTCCGAGAAGGCGACGAGGAACACCGCGAGGGCCGCGACCACGAGCGTCCCGAGGTCTGCGCGTGACACGTCCGGCAGCTCGAGCGACGGCAGTCCCCGCGGCACGGGCCCGGTGACCGAGACCCCGTGGGCGACGAGGTCCAGGGCCCAGGACGCGGCGATGCCGAGGATCACGACCGCGAGGGCACCCGGCAGTCGCTTGCTGATCCGGCCGGCGACGACCAGCAGGGCCAACGAGACGAGACCCACGAGGACGGTGGCGCCGTTGGCGCTGCCGAGGTGGCCGACGATGTCGACCGTCTCGGGGATGGCCCCCTCCGCGTCGCTCGAGACGCCGAGCAGCTTGCCGAGCTGGCCGAGGATCAGCACGACGGCGACGCCGGTGATGTAGCCGACGAGGACCGCCTGCGAGAAGTAGTCGGCGATCCAGCCGAGGCGGGCCAGCCGGGCCGCCAGGAAGACGACCCCCACCATGATCGCGAGCAACGAGGCCAGCGCGGCGTACTGGGCGCTGCCGCCCGCGGCCAGCGGCGCGACCACGGTCGCGATCAAGAGCGACACGGTGCCCTCCGGGCCGACCACCACCCGGGGCGCCGACCCGAGGACCGCGTAGGCCAGCACCGGGAGGAGCAGGGCGTAGAGACCGGCGCTGACCGGGACGCCGGCCAGCTCGGCGTAGGCCATCGCCGACGGCAGGGCCAACGCCGCCACCGTGACACCGGCGACGAGGTCCGTGCGCAGGCGCGGCCGCGTGTACGCCGCGAGGGACCGCGCGAAGGGAACGTACCGCGTCGTGATCGGCGGTCGAGTCGCGGACGCGAACGCACCGCGACCCTTGTAGGCCCTGTCGAACGGCTGCACGGCTCCAGCCAAGCCATCTGCGCGACGACCCGCATCGCCCGAAGAGGACCACGTGCGTCGACCGCCGGTGACGAACCATGGACGCGAACGGTCACTCGGCGGTTCGCCGAGGTTTGAGGAAGGCCCGACCGCTGCGGCGGCGTCGGAGGTAGCCTACGAGGGCGGCGAGGCGAGACCCTGGACCGGACGACGCCCAGACGCGACGACGCAGCGCCGGAGGCCAGCGATGAGCAAGAAGAAGGCCAGGAAGTCGAACCCCAGTGAGCTGTTGCGCGCCCGGACCGCGGGTGAGCGCGACGCGTCCTCGGCTGGGGCGAAACTGGGTCGGAAGGCCTACGAGGCGGAGCTGGCGGTGCTGCAGGCGGAGCTCGTGGCCATGCAGGAGTGGGTGAAGGCGTCCGGTGCCAAGGTGTGCGTCGTGTTCGAGGGGCGGGACACGGCCGGCAAGGGCGGCACGATCAAGCGCATCGTCGAGCGCGTGAGCCCGCGGGTCTTCCGCGTGGTCGCGTTGCCGTCGCCGACTGACCGGGAGAGGTCACAGATGTACATCCAGCGGTACATCAAGCACTTCCCGGCGGCCGGTGAGGTCGTGATCTTCGACCGCAGCTGGTACAACCGAGCGGGGGTCGAGCGGGTGATGGGCTTCTGCACGCCCGCCCAGACCGACCGCTTTCTCGAGCAGGTCCCTGCCGTCGAGAAGGCCATCGTCGACTCGGGCATCATCCTGCTCAAGTACTGGCTCGAGGTCGGTTCCGACGAGCAGACGCGCCGGATCGAGAACAGGATCCATGACCCGCGCAAGGTGTGGAAGCTCTCCGACATGGACCTGGAGTCCTACAGCCGCTGGTACGACTACTCCCGGGCTCGCGACGCGATGTTCGCCGCTTCGGACACCCCGTGGGCCCCGTGGAACGTCGCCTACACGGACAGCAAGAGGCGGGGCCGGCTGAACGTCATCAGCCACCTGCTGAGCCAGGTGCCCTACGAGCCGCTCGAGTCGAAGGACGTCGAGCTACCGGAGCGTCAGGCACCGGGCGACTACCGTGCCCCGGCCCTGCCGCCGCGCTTCATCCCGACTCCGTTCTGAGTGCGCCCCTTGTCCAACCCGGGACTGCAGTGGGGCGCCCGGGTCCCCTGCCGGCCGACCGAGCCGACGCGCAGGAGGTCACCCCGATGACCGTCGACGACACGGACCGGACGACAGCGGACGAGAGACCGGGCCGCGGCGCGTTCACGACGCGCACCCGCCGGCTGTTCCTGGCCTGGGGCACGGCGAGCACCGCGGTCTGCCTGGCCCTCTGCGCCCTGGCCGTGGCCCATCCGGAGATCCTCGACCGCTGGGACCACGTCCTGCAGCTCGGTCCCGACGCGTGGCGGCCCGGTTCACCGTGGCTCGAACGCCCGCTGGTGGGGATCTCCTACGCCTTCGGCACCGTGGCCAGCGCGGTCGCGACGGCCCTCGTGGCCGGTGTGCTGGTGGTCAGGAAGCAGGGTCGGGCGGCCGCGTACGTCGTGGTGGCCATCGGCGGCACCTCGCTCGTGACCAGTGTGCTCAAGCACTACGTCGACCTGGGAAGGCCCGTCGTGGTGCACCCGATCATCGAGTACGCGTCCAGCGCGATGCCGAGCGGCCACGCGTCGAACATCGCCGCAGCCGTCACGACCGCGTGCGTGCTGTCGGCTCTGTTCCTCCGCCAGCGCGCGCGTCGCCGACTCGTCCTGGTGGTCGGTGTGCTGGTCTCGCTCGTCGTCGGCCTCGATCGGCTCATGCTCGGGGTGCACACGCTCACCGAGGTGGTTGCCGGCTACGCCCTCGGAGTCGGAGTGGGCCTGATCGCCGCCTACGTCGTCGACCCGGCGGCGCGGGTCCGTACGGAGCAGGTGGCAGAGTCCGGCGGTCCGGGATCACGATGAAGGGCGCTTCGCGCGTGAAGCGTGGTTCGAGGACCTGACCCGGTGACGAGTGGTCCCGGAGCGCCGGGAGCTGCGGTCATCAGTGGCCCAGCCGCGAGGCCACGGTCGAGGACGCGCGTCCGAGTCCGGCACCGACGGAAGCACCGACCAGCACGTCGCCGGGGTAGTGCACCCCGGTGTACACGCGCGAGAACGCCACGACTGCCGCAGACACTCGTAGAGGCCACCGCAGCTCTGGCACCATCGCGCTGGTCGCGACGCAGAATGCCGTCGCGGACGCGGAGTGCCCCGAAGGGAAGGAGGCAGATGACGGCATGCCCACCCATCGGGACTCGGGCACGCCCAGCTCGACGCGCCGCGGGCGACGACGGGCTGCCAGCTTCATCGGCTGGTTGACCAGGAGGGAGGTCACCCCGATCGCGGCTACCCCCGTGAGGGCGGCACGGCGCCCCCTCGCCCCACCGAATACGGCCAGGCCCCCCGCCACGAGGAGCCAGGGTTTGGAGAAGTTGGCGAAGTCTGACGCCCGGCGTAGCGGCTCGTCGAGCCACGGTGTGTTCAGCTCTGCCACGACGCGATAGGCGCTGCGGTCGGCCGCGTCCAATCTCCGCAGCAGCCGCACGACCCCGGCCAGGCGAGGCGAGCCGCGACTTTCGAGGCCCTTGGCGAGCAGCGCTTCGACAGGCTCGGGCGGGGTCGGACCGCTCATCCGGCCCCCGCTTCCCGCCCGGTCGCAACCTGCCAGAGCGCAGCGAGTGTCGACCTGGCAGTGATGCGTGCGGGACGGGCAGCACGCGATCGTCGAAGAGCCGCGCGCGGAAGTCGGACCGTGACCGCGCCGGGGCGGATGGTGAAGCGCAACGGGGGGTCGAGGACCAGGGCCTCGCCATCCACGCCGACCTCCACGCGCCCCGAAGACCGTACGTCGAACTCGGACGCCGTCCACTCATCCCACCCGGAGAAACGCTGGACCTGACCGGTCATCTCCAGGGCGGCGAGCTTCTCGGCGTCCGCCGCCGAGCCGACCCGCAGCGAGACGACCCCGAGCACGCCGCTGTCGAGCCGCTCTCGCGTGCCCCCGCCGCGGAGGTGAGCGAGATCGTAGGGGTTGTTGGACACCAGCAGCAGCTGACCCGGAACCGCCTCCTCACCGGAGGGCAGCGTGTAGTGCAGGTCGAGAGCGTTGGCCCCGGGTCCGAGCATGTCGGGCAGCAGGGCCGAGGCGGTCTGCACCTTCGCATCCCGGTAGTCCGCCGACTGCACGACCTTGGCGTAGACGCCCATCGACGCGTTGTTGACGAAGACGCGCCCGTTGATCTCAGCGAGATCCACCCTCGTGTCGACTCCGTCGTCGAAGGCATCCAGCGCACCGGGCACGTCTTCGCGGTCGATGCCCAGGTCGAGCGCGAAGTGGTTGCGCGTCCCTGCGGGCACGACGACGAAGGGAAGACCGTGCCGACTCGCGATCGAGGCGACGAGCGCAAGTGAGCCGTCCCCTCCGGCCATCCCCAGCAGATCCGCGCCGCGGGCGACCGCGTCCTCGGCCACTGCTCGCAGGTCGTCGCCGGGGTTGAGGACATAGGGCTCGACACCACGCTGCCGGCAGAGGTCGACGAGGCCGAAACGCTCGACCTTGCCCCCGCCGGACCGCGGGTTCATGATGAGGACCGCCTGCCTCGCCCTGGGTGCGGCCTCGGCGTCGTCGGCCTGGGCTGTCGGGGCCAGTGCGTAGCCGGCCGCTGCGGTGGAGACCGCGGCGAGTGCGAGCCCGACCGCCAGCACACGACCGCTCTGGCTCGCGAGGATCACCGCGACGAAGCCGACCAGGGCGATGGCCCCGAGCGCAGCGGCAGCTGCTCGGACGGCGCCCCTGCGGGACACGACGTACCACGCGGCCACCACCGCCACCCCGAGCGAGACCACACTGGCCAGCAGGACGTCCCAGCGGCGGATGGAGACGACCGCGAGGAACAGCAAGGCGGCAGCGAACGCTGTCAGCGCGAGTGCTGCCGAGGCTCTGCGAGCGGCGCTGCGTCTGCCGCCACTGTCGGACGTCGTCATGCCGGCTCCTTCGGAGAGCGCCAGCCGGCACCGGTCTGGCGCCGGAACTCGGCGACGGCCTCGTCGACCGTCGGGAGGAAGTGCTCCGGGGAGATGGTGCGGGTCAGCTCGTACCGCTCGATCTTCGCACGCACCGGATCCTTCATCTCCGCAAAGACGAGAGACACCCCACGCTCGTTGAGCCACGTGTCGAGGTCCTCCAGCATGTCCGAGGCCGTCGTGTCGACGTCCGTGATCGGCTCGGCGGCGACGACGATCCAGCGCAGCGCCGGGTCGTCGTCGACCATCGCGCGCACGTTCTCGCCGAAGCCCCGGGCGTTGGCGAAGATGAGCGGCGCGTCGAACCGATAGACGATCAGCCCGGGCAACCGCTCCGCGTCCGGGTAGCTCTCGGTGTCGTGCAGTCCCGCAACCCCTTCGACGCGCCCGAGCTCGGCCTGGTGCGGCCACCAGGTGCGGCGAAAGACGTTGAGGATGGACAGACCCACCGCGATGAGGATGCCGGGCAGCACCCCGAGGAGGGCCACACCGAGCAGGGCGATGAGGGAGAGGAGGAACTCCGTCCGGCGCTGCAACCAGAGCCGACGAGTGCCGGCGACGTCGGTCAGCGACACGGCCGCCGCGATGACGATGGCGCCGAGCGTGGGTTGCGGCACGTACTGCATGAGGGCGTTGGCGAAGAGCAGGACGGCGGCGATCACTGCGGCGCCGACCACCCCGGTGACCTGGGACCGAGAGCCGGCCTGTTCCGCCACCGCGGTCCGCGAACCGCTGGTGCTGACCGGGAAGCCCTGGAACGCGCCGGCGGCGATGTTGGCTGCTCCGATGCCGATCATCTCCTGGTTCCCCTGGACGCGTTCGCCCTGACGGGCCGCGAAGGCCGAGGCCGTGGACATCGTGTCGGCGAGAGCGACGACGGCGATGGCCAGCGCCCCGAGGAAGAGGGGCGGGACGTCGCCCCAGCCCACCTGCGGGATGGTGAACGTCGGGAGGCCTTGTGGGAGGACCCCGACCGTGTCGACCCCGTGGGCCTGGAGCTCGAACACCTTGACCAGGAGAGCGGTCAACACCACGATCACCAGCACGCTCGGGACCTTCGGGATGAACCTGTTGAGGAGCAGGATGCCGGCCAGGGCACTGACCCCGATGACGGCCGCCGTACGGTTGGCCGAGCCCGTGAACAGCCCGGACACGAAGGCGTTCGCCTCGGCCACGAGACCGCTCGCGTCGGTGGAGAAGCCGAAGAGCTTGGGTAGCTGGCCGACGATGATCGTCAGCGCCAGCCCGTTCATGTAGCCGATCTGGGTCGGCTTCGACAGCAGGTCAGCGACGAAGCCGAACCGGGCCAGTCCCGCAACGACCATGACGACGCCGACGATGATCGCCAGCATCGACGCGAGCGCGACGGCTCGGGCAGGGTCTCCACCGGCGAGCAGGAGGGGAAGGATCGTCGCCGCGATCATGGGCCCCAGCGACGAGTCCGGTCCCAGCACGAGGACCCGCGAGGGCCCGAAGACCGCATAGCCGATCAGGCACAGGATGGAGGTGTACAACCCCGTGACGGGCGGCAGCCCGGCGAGCTGTGCATAGGCCATTCCCTGCGGCACCAACAACGCGGACAGGACCAGACCTGCGACGACGTCCTTCGGCAGCCAGGACCGCTCGTAGGAGCGCACCAGTCGCAGACCGGGGACGTGCTCCTTCCACGTGCGCTCTCCGACATCAGGTCGGTCGGCGGGCGCGGCCACGGTCAGCCGAGGTTCTGGGTGCGCATGCCGCGGCCGGCTCGGCCTGCGCCCGAGCGGTGTCGTCCCGCGTGAAGAGCGTTCACAGGTGGAGCCTACAGGCGGGGCGAGCGGGTGTCCCCGTGCTTCATCCGGTTTCGTCGGAGCCGTCGTTCCGTGGACGGCTTCGACCCAACGTTCGTCGGTCGGTGGACGTGAAGGGACTCGAACCCCTGACCTCTCGCGTGTGAAGCGAGCGCTCTAACCAGCTGAGCTACACGTCCGGGCACCCCTGTGCCGACGTGATGTCCGGCTGGCGTCGGGGTGACGGAGGGAAACAATAGCCGGTGGTGGCGCCGTCACGGTAATCGCCCTGCGCGAGGCGCGGGTCAGTCGACGCCGGGCACCTGAGTCAGCAGCTGCTCGGCCCACTGGGGCACGAACTGCGGGATGCCCGCCCACGCGAGGTAGCCCCAGATGACGCCCCACACGATGAGCAGGGTGCCGAGGGCGACGAGACCGCGCACCCAGATCGCCTGGTCCATGATCCAGTCGTTCCAGCGGCTGACGTGGCGCCTGGCGAAGTCGAGCCAGCGTTGGGCGAACTCGAACTCGCTCGCGAGGATGAGCAGACCGAAGAAGACGACGAGCCATCCGGGCCCGGGCGCGGGGACCATGATGAGGCCACCGATCGTCACGACGCCGCCGACCACGCCCACTGCCGTGCGCCAGATGACGTGGGTGACGCGGTTGCGGCGCAGGCGCGCCCGCCAGGCCCAGCGGTCCTCGCTCGCGTCGAGCGTGACGTTGGGGTCGGAGTAGTCGACGGGCGGTCGGGTCTCGTCGCGGGTGCGGTCCTCCCCGGTCACGGGTCGCTGTCCCGCTCGGCGTTGCTGCGGAAGACCCGCTGCAGCTCGGTCGTGACGGGGCGGTCGGCGGACAGGTCCCGGTCGTCGACGGCGTGGACGGGCAGGACGTCCTTGGTCGAGCTCGTGATGAAGACCTCGTCGGCGCTGCGGAGCACGTCGAGCGGCAGGGTCTCCTCGCGGATCTCGAGGCCGGCGGCGCGGCCCCACTCGATGGTGAGCTCGCGGGTGATGCCGAGCAGCAGGCCGGACTCGGCCGGCGGTGTCAGCACGACGCCGTCGACGACGACGAAGACGTTGCTCCCGGTGCATTCGCAGAGCTCGCCTCGGGTGTTGCCGAAGACGGCCTCGACGGCGCCCACCTGCTTGGCGCGGGCGAAGGCGACGACGTTCTCCGCGTACGACGTCGTCTTGAGCCCGACGACGGCAGAGCGTTCGTTGCGGGTCCACGGGACGACGGTGAGCTTCCCGCTCGACGGAGGGAGTGGCTGCGGAGCCGCGAGGACGATGTAGGTCAGCGCCGTGTCGTCGCGGTCGGACCCGAGCGGCCCGACGCCGCCCGTGACGCTGTAGCGCAGCCGCCCGAAGTCGATGGCGGGCCCGTCGAGGACCGCGGCCACACCCTTGTCGACGACGGCGAGGTCGAGGGGCGGCAGGCCGAGCCCGGTGGCCGACCGCTCGAGGCGTCGGTGGTGTCGCGTCAGCGCGAAGGGGACGCCGGAGGCGATCTTGGCGGTCTCGAAGACGCCGTCCCCGACCGTGACCGAGTGGTCGAGCGCGGAGACGGAGGGGCCGGTCGGGTCGACGAGGTCGCCGTTGACCCAGACGCGCGTGGTCGTGCTCATGGTCCCTTCCTGGTGGCTCGGCGGCCGCCCGGAAGGCGCCCGACGGGAGCCCTCATGGTGTCACAGTGCCGGCGGCGAGCCCGATGAGGCGGGCCGCCTTGAGCTCGGTCTCGGCCCACTCCCCCTCGGGGTCGGAGTGCCACGTGATGCCGGCACCCGTGCCGAACCGCAGCCACCGCCGGCCCACCTCGTCGCGCTCGGACCAGAAGGTCCGGATGCCGACGGCGAGGTCTGCCTCCCGGGCGTCGGCGTCGACCCAGCCGACCGCGCCGCAGTACGGGCCGCGGGGCACCGTCTCGAGGTCCCGGATCGCTGTGAGCGCGCTGGACTTCGGCGCCCCGGAGACCGACCCCGGCGGGTAGGCGGCAGTGAAGACCTCGGCCCATCCCACCTCCTCACGCAGGTGCCCGCTGACCGTCGAGACGAGGTGCACGAGACCCGGGTGGGCCTCGATCGTGCAGAGCTCGTCGACGGAGACGGTCCCGGGCTCGCAGACACCCGACAGGTCGTTGCGCATGAGGTCGACGATCATGACGTTCTCGGCGTAGTCCTTGGGCAGCATCTGCTCGGCGGTCGCGGCGGTGCCCTTGATGGGGCGGGTCACGAGGGACGCGCCGCGTCGCCCTAGGAAGAGCTCCGGCGACGCGCTGACGACGTCGAGGCCTGCCTCATCGCACCGGACCCGCGCGGCATGCGGCGCCGGGTTGCCCTGTCGCAGAAGGGCATCGAGCCCGTCGAGGTCGGCGTCGTCGGGCAGCTCGTGGCTGAGCACGCGGCAGACGTTGACCTGGTAGACGGTCCCGGACGCGATGCGCTCACGCACCTCGCGCACGACGCCGACGTATGCCCTCCGGTCGAGTGACGAGTGCCAGTGGCGGTCGAGCGGCTGCCATGCCACAGCCGACGCCCGGCTGGCCGCGGCGGCCGGCCCGGCGGCATACGCCCTCGGGGTGACCTCGGCGAAACGCACGGCGGTCACGGCACCCTCGAAGGCGGCCACGACAGCCCAGAAGCCCTCGCGCGTCATCGCGTCGAGGGCTTCGTGGCCGTGGCGGACGTCGACGACACCGCGGGCGTCCCGGTCGGCGAAGCGGGCGTGGTCCACCTGCAGATCGTAGGCCTAGGCGGAGAGGGCCTTCTCGATGTCGCCGGCGAGGTCGGCGGGGTCGGTCGTCGGTGCGTAGCGGCCGATGACCGTGCCGTCGCGGGCGACGAGGAACTTCGTGAAGTTCCACTTGATCTTCTTGCCGAGCAGGCCGCCCTTCTCGGACTTGAGCCACGTGTAGACGGGGTGCTCGTCCGCGCCGTTGACGTCGACCTTCGAGAACATCGGGAAGGTGACGCCGTAGTTCTTCTGGCAGAAGGCGCCGATCTCCTCGTCGCTGCCCGGGTCCTGACCACCGAACTGGTTGCACGGGAAGCCGAGGACCGTCAGGCCCTGGGCGCGGTAGGTCTCGTAGAGCTGCTCGAGGCCGCCGAGCTGCGGGGTGTAGCCGCACTCGCTGGCGGTGTTGACGACGAGGACGACGTCACCGGCGTACTCGCCCAGCGACACCTCCCCGCCGTCGATGGAGGTGGCCTTGAAGTCGTGCAGGACGGTCACGGTGTCTCCTCTGGTGGTCATGCGTCACCCCGATCCTCACCCGCGGAGCCCCCGAACCGCGAATCGGTGGTCGTGCGGTCGTGCGGTCGTGCGGCGGCAGGGTGCAGCGTTGTCGCGGTGCGTCGTGACGGTGGTTCGGCGCCGTGGACCACGCGGATGGGTCAGGCCCCCGCGTCGTCGGGCTCGGGGGGCACGTCGTTGCCATCGCGCTCGTCGCGATCGGCCCACTCGAGCAGCGTGCTGAAGTCGAAGACGGCGTCGTCGATGCCGGCATGCAGGTCACCGAGGCGGGCGAAGCGCTCGGGCATGGTGGCGATGGTGAAGTCCTGCGGTTCGGCGTCGGCGATCTCGTCCCACGCCAGCGGAGCCGAGACGGTGCCGCGCGGGTTGCCCCGGACGCTGTAGGCCGCTGCGATGGTGTGGTCACGCGCGTTCTGGTTGTAGTCGACGAAGAGGTCCTTCGGCGACCGGTCCTTGCGCCACCACGTCGTCGTCACGTCGTCGGGCAGCCGCCGCTCGACCTCGCGGGCGAACGCCAGCGCGCCGCGGCGCACGTCCTTGAACCCCCAGTCGGGGGCGATCCGGACGTAGACGTGCAGCCCTGAGCCGCCCGAGGTCTTGGGCCAGCCGACGGCGCCGAGCTCGTCGAGGATCTCGTGCGTCGTGGCCGCGGCCCGCCGCACCTTCTCGAAGCCACACTCGGGCATCGGGTCGAGGTCGATGCGCCACTCGTCGGGGCTCTCGGTGTCGGCGCGACGGCTGTTCCACGGGTGGAACTCGACCGTCGACATCTGCACCGCCCAGATGACGTCGGCGAGACGGGTCACGCAGAGCTCGTCGGCGTGGAGGCCGTAGCGCGGGAAGTGCAGACGTACGGTCTCGACCCAGGGCGGGGCACCGGCGGGCAGCCGCTTCTGGTGCACCTTCGGCCCGTCGACGCCCTTGGGGAAGCGGTGCAGCATGCACGGCCGCTCACGCAGGGCGTTGACGATCCCGGGGCCGACGGACAGGTAGTAGTCGACGAGGTCGCGCTTGGTCTCGCCGCGCTGGGAGAAGTAGACGCGGTCGGGGCTCGACAGCCGCACGGTGTGGTCGCCGACCTCGATCTCGACGGCGGGGGCCTTGCTCGACGCAGCCATGGCCGACAGCCTACGGACTGGATCAGCGTCGGCGCCTGAACCGGCCGGCGGCACACGCCCCCGAACGTGCGGCAGGGCCCGCCGACGTGAGTCGACGGGCCCTTCCGACGGAGCGGACGACCGGGCTCGAACCGGCGACCTCAACCTTGGCAAGGTTGCGCTCTACCAACTGAGCTACGTCCGCCTGGCAGGCCCTCGGAGCGGGGGGCTCCGTGGGTGCGAGGTAGACCATAGCGGACGGTCACCCGGTTGGCGAAATGCGCCGAAACCCACTCTCGGAGTGGCCGTTCGGCT
Source organism: Terrabacter sp. 2TAF16 (assembly GCF_052115065.1). Lineage (NCBI taxonomy): Bacteria > Bacillati > Actinomycetota > Actinomycetes > Micrococcales > Intrasporangiaceae > Terrabacter > Terrabacter sp. 2TAF16. The sequence continues at coordinate 41,834 of NZ_JBFRFZ010000001.1, read as the reverse complement.
ACTTGTCGACGGCCATCTCGCCGAGTTCGGACCACTGCGTCCCGGCGACCGTCGTGTTGACGATCCTCGGGGTGGCCGCGAGGTAGGCCGGCAGGTCGGAGGTGGCCTCGCGGAAGTGCTCGCTCTGCACGTGGGCGCCTCCGGCGGCGTCGTCACGGAAGGCCTCGACGAGGACGTACTCGGTCGGGTCGTCGAGGCTGCGCGACCAGTCGAACCAGAGGCAGCCGTCCTCGGCGCGGGTGGCCTCGGTGAAGGCCCGGGAGATCTCGGGCCAGTCGTCGGCGTGCTCGGGCTTCACGGGGAACTTCGCGGTGATGAAGATCAAGGCAGGTCACTCCTGGTCTGGATGGGTCGGTCTCGTGTGTGCCGGGAGCGGCGCTCGCGACACGGTCCTCGGGTGGGATACCCGAACCGGGGACGCCACCCATCGTGCAGCCTCCTGCCGCTTCATCCCCGGGGAGTGATGTCGGGTGTGGGGCCGGCACGTTCCATGGAGGTATGTGCCGCTGGATGGTGTACTCGGGTGACCCGATCCTCGCCGAGGACCTGCTCTTCAAACCGGAGCACTCGCTCATCGAGCAGAGCCTCCACTCCCGGATGGGCGCCACGACGACGAACGGCGACGGGTTCGGGATCGGCTGGTACGGAGACGACCCCCGACCCGCGGTCTTCAAGAGCGTCGACCCCGCATGGAACGACGAGAACCTCCGCGAGCTCACGACGCAGGTGCGCACGCGCCTGATGTTCGCCCACGTGCGGGCCTCGACCGGGACCCCGGTGCAACGGAGCAACTGCCACCCGTTCCGGCACGACACGTGGCTCTGGATGCACAACGGCGCCGTCTACGGCTTCCACGAGCTCAAGCGCGACCTCATGTTCGCGATCGACCCCTCGCTCTATCCCGACGTCGAGGGATCGACCGACTCTGAGGCGCTCTTCTTCCTCGCCCTGACCTTCGGCCTGCAGGACGACCCAGTCGGCGGTGTCGCCCGAGCCGTCGGCTTCGTCGAGGACCTCGCCGAACGACGCGGCGTGAGCAACCCCGTCCAGGCCACGTTGGCCACGAGCGACGGCGAACGTGTCTGGGCCTTCCGCTACTCGTCGCAGCACCAGAGCCGCACCCTCTTCCACTCGACCAACGTGGGTCAGCTGCGCGAGCTCCACCCGGAGGTGGAGATGCTCCGCACCCTCGGTGACGAAGCACGGTTCGTCGTGTCCGAGCCGCTCCGGGACCTGCCGGGCGCCTGGCGTGAGGTGCCGGAGTCGTCCTGCGGCATCATCCAGCCCGGCGACGACGAGTTGCGGCCCTTCGAGCCGGTCCGACCCACCCACGTGGCCTGAGGGCGCCAGTCGGCCCGTGCACCCCCGAAGGACTGCACGGGCCGGATGACCCCGGAGCCGGGCTCTGGTCAGAGACCCAGGATCCGGGACTTCTGGGTCTGGAACTCCTGCTCGGTGAGCACCCCCGAAGCACGGAGCTCGCCGAGCTGCTGCAGACGGGCCAGGTCGGCGTCAGGGTCGGGGGCCGCGGGTGGTGGCGGTGGCGGTGGCGGAGCGGCGTACTGCGGCTCCTGCTCCGGTGGTGCCTCCTGGGCCGCCCACCGGCCGGCCTGTCGCCGTGACACCCGGTTGGACACCGCTGTCGCGGTCCCGGCGACGACGGCCGTCCGCGCCACCCCACGTAGTAGTCCCATCGTGTTCTCCTCCTTCTCGACTGCGGTTCGTCCTGACGTTCACGAGCCCTGGCACCGACCCGGTGCGGGACGTCGCTGGTCGGCGTCGCTACTCGGCGTCGCCGGCGGCGGCCTCGAGCGCCTCGAGCCGGGCGATGACGGCGTCGGCGGGGAGTCGGACGCTGGCGACGACCTCGGCTCCGGCCCGCCTCATGGCGGAGACGAACGGACCGGCCCAGGTGTTCTCGTAGACGAGGACGGCCACCGCATCCCCGGGCTTCACGAGGTCCGCCGCCGCGGCGAGGTCCTCCTCGTCCAACAGGTCGGACTCGACGCCTTCGAAGACGGCGAGGTCGAGCGTGCCGTCCCCGTCGAGGTCGGTGATGGCAACCGCGGTGACCGTCCCGTCCGCGTCCCGGACGAGGCCTCGCATGTCGAGCACCCGGATGGTGCCGGCGTCGACGAGCCTGACCAGCTCGGCCAGACCTTCGCCCGTGAGCCGGGCGCCGGGAAACTCCAGCGCAAGGTAGTCGATCGGTCCGACATCGACGTTGACACTCATGTCTGCCTCCTTGGCGACTCTCGACTGACACCCCGACACTCGTCCCGGGGCTGGTCCCCGTGCATCGCTCCACGAGGATGAGTTGACCGTGACCTGTCGACGGCGTTGCTCAGCTCACGGGGTCGTGACCCGGCGTCGGGTCGCCGACCTGGTGCACCGCGGTGACGCCGATCCCGAGCGTCTCCAGCAGGGCCAGGACGCGAGGCAAGGCCTCGGGGTCGGCCGTCGGCAGACTGAGGACCGTCGCGCCGCCGACGTCACGTCGCGGGATCGTGCCGAGGGCGTCGGCGAGGTCCGCTGACAGCTGCCCGTCGACGACGACCTCGTACACCTGCATGCTGCGCCCCACATTCCGATCTCGGCGATGCCCTTCCGCGGCATTCGCCCACGTGGTTACTCTGGAGGGGATCCAGACATCCCCGCATCCCTCAGCGGGGGTGACCTCTTGGGAAGCAGGGGCACCCATGGTCGGTCCACGCCACGCCCGGATGTCTGTGCCCCTCCCATCGGCCGGCGCCATCGACCGGTTGCGGCTGACCCCACTGCTCGAGCGGCGACCGGTGACGGTTCTCTCCGGCATGGCGGGGTTCGGCAAGTCGACGCTGCTGTCCGAGACGGTGCGACGCCAGCAGGTCCGCGGAGCGGGATTCTGGCTGACCGTCGACGACTCGGACCGGGACCCGGTGCGTCTGGTGTCGGATCTGCTGGCCGCGGCCAGCCTCGCCGGCATCGAACAGCTCACCGCGGCCCTGGCTCCGCTTCGTGCCTCGTCGCTGCGTGCCGAGCCCGTGGCCCTCGTCGACGCGCTGCTCGAGGCGCTCTACGACACCGCTGAGCCCCTCGTCCTGGCCCTCGACGACGCACAGCACCTCGCAGGGGCCAAGGCCTCGGCAGAGCTGGTCAACCACCTGCTCAGATGGGCCCCTGCCAACATGCGCGTCGTGATCGGCGCGCGGGTGGTGCCGCCGCTGCGGCTGCAGAGACTGCGGCTCGACGACCACCTCACCTACCTCGCCCACAGCGAGCTCGCCTTCAGCGCCGACGAGACGGCCGAGGCGGTCAAGGCGTCCGGTCTCGAGCTGGACGGCGACACCGTGGCCTCCATCCACGAGGCCACGGGCGGGTGGCCCGCCGGGGTCCGCATGGCCATCCTCGCGGCCCGCCACGACGACCGACCCCGCAACGTGCCGGTCGAGCTGCGCCGCGACCGGGCGCTGGCCGACTACCTCGCGACGGAGGTGCTCGCGGCCCTGAGTGACGAGATGCGCGACTTCGTCCTCGACAGCTGCCTCGACGAGCTGGTGTGCCCATCCCTCATCGACGGCATCCGTGGCACGACCACCGCCGAGGCGCTCCTCGAGCAGTGCCTGTCCGACGGGATCTTCCTGTCGCGGGGCGCGGCTCCCACGGACGAGCCCTGGTACCAGTGGCACCCGCTCTTCGCCAGCCACATCCAGCGCCGTCTGGCGACGGATCGGCCCGAGCGCGCCGTCCAGCTGCACTCCGCAGCGGCAGCCTGGTGGGTCCGCGTCGACGCGCCGACGGCGATCAGGCACGCCGTGGCCGCGGGCGACGGTGACATGGCGTCGCGCATCTTCTCCGAGCACTGGCTGGAGCTGTTCCTCGAGGGTCGGGTCGACGCCGTCACGGACGCCGTGCAGCACCTCCCGCACGCCGTCGCGGACAGCGCGGACGTACACCTGGCCCAGGCGCTCGTCCTCGTGCGCCGGGGCCGGCTCGACGCCGCCCGCGCCGAGATCGCCTCTGCTCGACGCGCCGTGGAGCGGCTGCCGCAGCAGGACCGGGACGGGATCGAGGAGCGCACGGCGATCGTCGAGCTCTTCCTCACCGGCTACGACCAGGGGCTGGGCGCCGCGGTGGAGTCCGGGGAGGCGATGCTGGAGCGGCTCGCCCGGGGCGACCGCGCCCCGGACCCGGTGGTCCAGGCGTCCCTGCAGGTCTTCGTCGGGATGGGCGAGGCGCGCCTCCAGACCCACGACGAGCTGCCCCTCGAGATGCTGCGGGCCTCGGCGGCCACCGCTCACGACACCGGCCTGCTCGCGCTCGAGCTCACCGCCCTGGCCGAGTCCTGCATCCCCGCTATCGCCGAGGGCCGGCTGACCGAGGTGCACGACCTCGCCGTCGACGTGCTGGCCCGGGCCGCGGACCGCGGCTGGGTCGGTCTCGTGACGCTCGCCCCTGCGGTCGCCTACCTCGGCTGGCTGGACTACTGGCGGGGCAACCTGACCCAGGCGAGGGCGCAGCTCGAACGCAGCCTCTCGATGGTGCTCCCCTTCGACCTGGAGCTGCGGGGGCTGACGCTGAACTTCCACGCGAAGACGTGCCTGGCACTCGGCGACACCAAGGCCGCCCGGGCCAGCATGTCCGAGATCCGCGCCATGACCGGCTCCCATCCCCAGATCCCGTGGTGGCCCTCCATGCTCGACGGCCTGGAGGGGCTGGCCCTCATGGCCGAGGGCCGGAAGCCCGAAGCCGTTGCCCTCGCATCCTCGGCCCCCCTGGAGGCCGACTACCGCCTCGCGCCGGCTCACCGCGCGAGGGTCCTGCTGCTGGCAGGTGACCCCGAGGCTGCGCTGGCGGAGATCTCCCGTGTGCCGATGGGCGGGGGGTTCGTCCACCTCACCTGCCTCGGCCGGTGCATCGAGGCAGAGGCCCGGTCCAAGCTCGGGCGAGCCGACGCCCACGCCTCCCTCGAGCTCGCGCTCGCGGCGGCCGAGCCCGACCAGCTCTACGGGCCGTTCCTCGCCGGCGGCAAGACGATGGCCCAGCTGCTCAAGGCGCACCTGCGTCACGGGACCAGCCACCCCGCTGCGCTGACGCAGGTGCTCGCGCGCCTCTCGAGGCAGCACGAGCACCACGTACCCGGGTGGGGTGAGCGCCTCACCGACCGTGAGCGGGTGATCCTCCAGTACCTGGCGACCAACCTCACCAACGCCGAGATCGCCGAGGCCGAGTTCATCTCGCTCCACACGACCAAGACGCACATCGCGCACATCTACCAGAAGCTCGGGGTGGGCAGCCGCCGGGCAGCGATCCGTCGGGCCGCCGACCTCGAGCTCTACTAGGCCCGACCCCGCACCTCGCTCGACCGGCCGTTCCCGCGCGTTCGGCGTCCATCTCCCCCTCGACGGATGACGCACGGTGCCGGGACCTCGCGACATCCTGCGACAGAGACGTGGACACCCCCGTCACGAGAGGGGCCAGCATGCGAGCGATCGTGGTCGTGGCCGGTGACGTCGACGAGCGCGACGTGTGGCCGTATGCCGTGTGGTCCGACGGCGACGGCACGAGCACGACGTTGACCGTCACCGTGCACGACAGCCAGGAGCTCGTCGGCGTGCTCGCCGCGCTGACCGCGCTGGGGCTCGAGGTCATCTCGACCCGGCTCGTCGACGAGCCGGGTGGCCCCGCCCCCTCCGACCCCCGGCGCTGACCTCCGATCTCGCTCTGGGAGAGCGATGCCGCACTCCCCTCGGCGGGATGAATGTAGGGCTCGACAACAGGTCAATCCACTCTACCGTCGCAGCACGCGGCGGCACTGAAAGGTCGGTCTTCACCATGGACTTCTGGAGCTTCTTCTGGCTGCTCGTCTGGTCCTTCTTCTTCGTCGCCTACTTGATGATGCTCTTCCAGATCTTCGGGGACCTCTTCCGTGACGAGTCCCTGGGCGGCGTCGCGAAGGCCCTGTGGGTCATCGTGCTCATCTTCTTCCCGCTGATCTCCGCGCTGGTCTACGTCATCGTCCGTGGTCGCGGCATGGCCGAGCGCACCATGAAGCGCACCTCGGAGCAGGTGGCGGCGCAGGAGGACTACATCCGCACCGTCGCCGCGCCCAAGTCGTCGTCCATCGAGGAGCTGACGCAGGCCAAGGCGCTGCTCGACGCCGGCGCCATCTCGCCCGAGGAGTTCGCACAGATCAAGTCCCGGGCCCTGGCATGACCCCGACCGCCCCGGGTGCGCTTCGGCCGGCCGGGGCCGTCGACCGTGATCGACTGCTGGCCACGTTTCTGGGGCTCGTGGCCGTGGACAGCCCGACGGGCCACGAAGGCTCGATCGGCACGGTCCTCGAGGCTCGCTACCGCGAGCTGGGCTGCTCGACCACCATGGACGACATCGGCAACATCGTCGCGGTCTACCCGGGCACGCGGCCGGGAACGATCCTCGTGTCGACGCACATGGACACGGCCGGCACCGACCGCGGGATCGTCCCCATCATCGGGGACGACGGGATCATCCGGACCGACGGCTCGACGATCCTCGGGGCCGATGACAAGTCCGGGCTCGCCGGTTGCCTGGAGCTGCTCCGGCTGCTCCAGTCCAACCGCGGATGGACCTTCCCGACGATCGAGTTCGTGTCGACCGTCGGCGAGGAGCGAGGTCTGGTCGGCTCACGTCATCTCGACGTGAGCCGGCTCGACGCGACGCACGGCTTCGTCCTCGACACCGCGGGCGTCATGGGGTCGATCACCTACTGGTCACCCACCTCCGTCTACCTCACCATCACCGTCCACGGCCGCAAGGCGCACGCGGGCGTCGAGCCCGAGAAGGGCATCAGCGCCGTGCAGGTGGCCGCACAGGCCATCGCCTCCATGCCGCTCGGACGCATCGACGAGGAGACGGTCGCCAACATCGGCACGATCCGGGGCGGCGAGGCCCGCAACATCATCCCCGACACCGTCGAGCTCGAAGGGATGGCGCGCAGCCACGACCAGGACAAGCTCGACCACCAGCTGGCGGCGATGCGGAGCGCGTGCCAGCGCGCGGCCGATGAGGCTGGGGCGACGGTGGACTTCGCGGCGGAGGAGATCTACAAGACGTACAAGATCGCCGAGGACGCCCTCCCCTACCGAGAGGCAGCCTCGGCGATCCGGTCCCTCGGGCTCGAGGTCTCTCCACGCAAGTCGGGTGGCGGCACGGACGGAAACTACTTCAACGCCAAGGGAATCCCGTGCGTGGCCTTGCCGACCGGCATGGTCGACGAGCACGCAACCAGTGAGCACATCGCCATCGACGACATGGTGCTGGCCTGCCAGACCCTCGTCGCGATCGTCACCCAACCAGCGGCCGGCGAGGCCGGCTGCGGCGGCTCCATCCCGTTGCTCCGCACGCTCGAGACGGCTGCTCCCGGCGCGGAGTTCGTGCTGTGGGGGCCGGAGGACGTCGCGGCCGCGCGGATCCACGCGTCCGACGAGAGCGTCGACCCCAGCGAGATCGAGAAGATGATCGTGGCCCAGGCCCTCCTGCTCCAGCGCCTCGCCGACGGCGCCGGGTCCGGGTCCGGGTAGGCCGCGGCGGCCGGCGCATGACGTGGGTCGTCGCAGTCTTCGCGCTGCTGGTCATCGTCTTCGTGACCCAGTCGGCCCGCGTCGGCCGGGCGCACCTGACCGGTCCCATCGTCTTCGTCGCGGCCGGCATCGTGCTCGGCGTCCTCGTGTCGGGCGGGGCCGACACGACGACGAGCCGCACCATCGCCGAGGTGACGCTGGCGCTGACGCTCTTCCACGACGCTGCACAGCTGCAGCCCCGCGAGGTGCGTGGTGACTCGGTCTTCACCGGGCGACTCCTCCTCATCGGTCTCCCCCTCACGATCGGGGCCGGGTACCTGCTGGCGCGCGGCATCTTCCCCGGCTCCAGCGCGTGGCTGGCACTGCTCCTCGCGGCGACCCTGGCTCCCACCGACGCCGGACTCGGCGCGGCCACCGTGCTCAACCCGGTCGTGCCGGTCCGGGTGCGGCGCATCCTCAACGTCGAGAGCGGTCTCAACGACGGGATGGCCACCCCGGTGGTGCTGTTCGCCATCGCAGCTGCTGCTGGGGTCGCGCCCGAGGACGCCCTCGTCGACGCCCTGCGCGAGCTCGCGATCGGAGCGCTCGTCGGCATCGCAGCGGGGTACGCGTCCGGCCGGCTGATCGAGCGGTCGCGCAGAGCCGGGTGGGCGGAGTCGGGGCTGCTGCCCATCGCAACGCTCTCGGTGCCGGTGCTCGCGTACTACGGCGCCGTCGAGGTCGGCGGCAACGGGTTCGTCGCAGCCTTCGTGGCCGGGACGGCATACGCAGCTGCTCAGACGGACTCGAGGCACACGCACGCCGGCCTGGAGATGACTGATCGGCTCTCTGCACTCCTCGGGTTCGGCGTGTGGCTGCTCTTCGGGATCACGGTCGCCCACCATCTCGACTGGATGGTGCGGTGGCAGAGCCTGCTCTACGCGGCGCTCTCCCTCACCGCCCTCCGGATGCTTCCCGTCGCGCTGTGTCTGCTGGGCACGGGACTGCAACGACGCACCGTCCTCTTCGTGGGCTGGTTCGGGCCGCGCGGGCTCGCCTCCGTCGTCTTCGCGCTCATCACCTACGAGACCCTCGGCGCAGCCGACCCCGCTGTCCAGACCCTCATCGGCGCCGTCGCCACGACCGTGCTCCTCAGTGTCATCCTGCACGGCCTCTCCGCGGGGCCCTGGGCGCAGCGGTACGGGGACTGGGCACAGCACACCGGTCCCGCGGTCGAGACCCAGCCCGCGGCAGAGCCGCTGGCCGTGCGCCGGTCGGTGGGCGGGCAGACCACGTACGGCCCCCGGGAGGAAGGCGTGCCGCCGCTGCGGTGACCCTCCGTGTTCCCCCGGCCTGCCGCTAGATCCCGCGCCAGGTCGAGGTGGCGCGGCCGATGCGCTCGGAGAGCCCGGAGCCGACGACCACCCCGACGGCGATGGCCACGATGCTCAGCAGGGCGTTGACGAAGTCGCCGAGGCCCCCTGCCTGGTCTGCGCCGACGATACGAGCCACGCCCTGCAGGCCGAGCGCACCCGGCACGAGCAGCCAGAACGTCGGCAGGAAGGTCACCGGCACCGGAGGGCCGCTGCGCCGGCTCTGGATCGTGTAGCACACGGGAAGCACGACGGCTGCCGCCAGGAAGCTCGCGCCGAGGGTGCCGAGGGCACGACCGGCCAGCGCCTGGACGCCGTAGGCGACGTAGAGGACCACGAGGAGCCATCCGAGGGTTCGAGGCGGCGCGGACGAGGCGACGAACTGTCCGACCCCGAAGACGAGGACCCCCACCCAGGGCGCCCATCCCCCGAGCGCGGCAGGTGCCTGCTCCAGGGCCGGTGGCAGACCGGCGATCTCGGCCCCCATCGCGATGCCGAAGCTCAGGACCAAGAGCCGTTCGAGTCCGTAGACGAGCCGAGCCGAACCCGCCAGCATGTCTCCGGTGGAGAGCTCGACGGTGGCCATCGTCAGTGCGGCGCCGGGCAGGAACGTCACGAGCGCGGGGATGACGATCTCCAGGGGCGTCGAGCCGACAGCCGGTGCCACCCACTGGAAGGTGATGGCCGTGACCACGGTCGCGGTGACGACGGGGAGCACGAGGGAGAGCATGGGCTCTCGGTCGGCCCACCACCGCAGGCCGCCGACGAGGAAGCCGATGAGCAGCAACGCCGGCAGGGCGCTGGCCGTGGGGTTGAGCAGGAGACCCAGGCCCACGGTGACGACGCCACTGGCGAGGACCGCGACGACGCCGCCGAAGCGCGGCTGTGAGGCCACCAGCGCATCGAGGCGCTCGCGCGCGACGCCGGCCTCCACCGAGCCGTGGCGGATGTCGTCGATGAGCCGGTAGAGCGCGTCGACCTGGTCGAGCCGCAGGGGCACGCTGCTGCCGGCCTCGAAGTCCATCCGGCTGGAGTCACCCGTGTCGATGCGCACGAACACCCCGGTGGGCACGACGAAGAACGTCACGCCGGTGGCCGCGTAGACGTCCGCGACCTGCTCGAGGATCTGGGTCACGCGCTCCGTCGCGTCGCCGGCACGGGACATGACGACGCCGAGATGGCGGAGCAGGTCGAGGACGGCCTCGGGGGGCGGTGCGTCGAAGTCCTCGGGCTCGGGGTCCGCCGCAGGGCCGAGAGGCGCGAGGTGGGACTGGGCGACCTCCGCGACGCGCGACCACCAGCGACGGCTCACCGACCGCACGCGTGCACCCGGTGTGACGAGCCCCCCGGGTACCGGGTCCGATTCGCTGGACACGACACCAGCGTGGCAGCCGCCGTGGTCGTGAGAGTCATCCTCCACGGGTGACTCTCACGGGCTGTGTGGCGTCCTAGATTCGAGGAGCGCGGCAGGCGCGTGTGCTTGGCGGAGGGAGCGCAACCATGACCGAAGCGAGTTCGTCAGCCGCGTCCGGGAGTTCCGGACGGGCGGCGGCGCAGACTGCGGCCCGAGCGGGCGGGGTGCTGGCCGCCACCTGCCTGTCGACCTTCGTCGTCAACGCCAACACGTCAGCGGTCAGCATCCTCCTGCCGGCCATCAGCGCGGACACGGGCATGGACGTGACGACCCTGCAGTGGGCCGTCACGGGCTACTCGCTCGTCGGCGCCGCGGTCATCGTGACGTCCGGCTCGCTGGGTGACGTCTTCGGACGCAAGCGGGTCTTCCAGCTCGGCCTGATGCTCTTCGTCGTGTCCTGCATCTTCATCGCCCTGTCGTCGTCCGGAGGTGCCGTCATCGCCGGCCGCGTCATCCAGGGCGCGGCGGGGGCCACCATCCTGGCCTGCGGCCTGAGCCTCCTCTCCGTGGCGAACGACGGACAGGAGCAGCTGCGGGCGGTGTCGCTCTGGGGGGCCGCCGCCGCCGTCGGAGCGGCGGCCGGCCCGCTCATGGGTGGGGTGCTGGTCTCGGTGATGGGCTGGCAGGGGCTCTTCTGGGTCGACGCCGTCATCGCGGTCGTCTGCATCCTCATCACGGCCCGACGCGTCTCCGAGTCACGCGACACGACCCGCTCGCGGTCGATCGACTACGCCGGCTCGATCCTCATCGCGTTGACGCTGGCGCCGCTCATCCTCGCGCTGAGCAAGGGCGGCGACTGGGGCTGGGGGTCGGTCGCCACGCTCGCGTGCATCGCCATCGGTGTCGCGGCAGGATTCGCCTTCGTCGCCGTCGAGCGGCGGGTGGCCGTCCCGATGCTCGACCTCGGACTGCTTCGCAACCGCGTCCTCGTCGGCTCGACGATCGCCATCCTCATCGGTGCCGGCACCATCAATGCGCTGATGTATCTGCTCAGCCTCTACTTCCAGGACCCGAACGCCCTCGGATTCACGACGCTCCAGGCAGGTCTGGCGACCTTGCCGGCGACGATCGGGCTCGTCGTCATCGCGGCCGCCGTGCCGCGCCTCACCGCGCGCCTCGGTGGCCGCCAGGTCGTTGGCATCGGGTTCATCCTGACGGCCGTCGGTTTCGCCGCCCTCGGGTTCGCCGACGCCGACTGGGCCTACCGTGCCTTCCTCCTGCCATTGCTGGCCGTCGCCGTGGGAATGGGACTGTCGAACGGGCCCGCATCGTCGGCGTCCACCGCCTGTGTGCCGGAGAAGCAGGTCGGGTCCGCGTCAGGGGTCTCGAACATGGCGCGCTACGTGGGGGCGGCGGTCGCAACCGCGCTGGCCGCGACGATCTACGGAGCCGTCATCGCCGACCGCACCGCGGAAGGGAAGCCCGCTGCAGACGCCCTGGCCTCAGGTCTCGCGACCGCGTCGTGGGTCATGGCCGCCTTCAGCATGGCCGGAGTGCTGATGGCCGTCCTGATGGGCCGGCACCAGGCCGCCAAGGGAACGATCCACGACTCGGCGGCCGCCGCCGCATCCACTGCCATGACGCTGCGCACCACCGCGACGGGTGCTGCGGTGAAGGGCGCCTGAGGCCGGCCGTCCCTCGTCGCGCCGTTCAGCGCGTCAGGCGCTGGAGGAAGAGGGCCTCGGCGAGAGCCATGTCCGCGATTTCCCGCGGGTGAACGCTCTCGTTGGGGGCGTGGATGAGCGCCAGTGGCTCCTCGACCCCCATGAGGATCAGCTCGGCGCCAGGGTAGGTCTCCGCGAAGACGTTGCACAGCGGGATCGAACCTCCCTGACCCAGGCTCACCATGGGACTGCCGAAAGCCTCCTCCATCGCCGAGGCGATGGCCCGGTAGGCGGGCCCGTCCGTCCGGGCCGAGAACGGCGACCCCGTCGCCTCCGTCTCGACGGCCACGTGCACGCCCCAGGGAGCCGCGGCGACGAGGTGGTCCGTCAGCGCCTTCTCCGCCACGGCGGGATCCGTCCCCGGGGGGATGCGCAGGTTGAGGCGGGCACGCGCCCGCGGGACGATGGCTGCTGCCGACCCGACGACGGGCGGGCAGTCGATGCCCAGGATCGTCAGCGACGGCCGAGCCCAGAGCATGTCGGACACGCTCCCGTCGCCGAGCAGCGACGCCCCGTCGACGACGCCCGCGTCGCTGCGGAACTGGTCCTCGGGGTAGGTGGCCCCCGACCACTCCTGGCTGTTGTCGAGGCCGGACACCGTCGTGTTGCCCTCGGCGTCGCGCAGGCCGGCGAGCATCGCGACGAGCGCCGCGAGGGCATCCGGCGCGGCGCCCCCGAACATGCCGGAATGGATCTCCGAGGCAAGGGCCTCGACGGTGACGACGACATTCACCATGCCGCGCAGGCTCACCGTGGCTGCAGGTCGTCCGACCGCGGCGTTCCCGGTGTCACAGACGAGGACGGCATCGGCGCGGAGCAGGTCCGCGTGCTTGGGCACGAAGTCCTCGAGGCCACCCGTCCCCTGCTCCTCCGACCCCTCGACGACGAGCTTGAGGTTGACCGGCACGTCATCGCCGAGCGCTCGGAGGGCTGTCAGGTGCATGACGATGTTGCCCTTGCAGTCCGCCGTGCCTCGGCCGTGCCACCGGCCGTCGACCTCGGTGAGCTCGAACGGCGGTGTGCGCCAAGCCGTCTCGTCGAGCGGGGGCTGTACGTCGTAGTGGGCGTACAGCAGTACCGTGACGGCGTCGGGGTCTCCGCAGGGGCGTGACCCCACGACCGCCTGGCTCCCGTCCGCGGTCTCGGCCAGGTGCGCGTCGGTGAAGCCGACCGCCGCGAAGGCGTCGAGCACCCACTGGGCGGCCCGGGCACACTCCTCCGGCGGGTACTGGCGCGGGTCGGCGACGGACGGGATCGACACGAGCTCAGCGAGGTCCGATCGTGCCTGCCCCATCAGACCGGCGACGCGTTCACGCAGCTCCACTCGTCGTCACCCCTTCACCGTGTCGGCGAGGTCGAGGCCGTCGACGAACTCCTGGAAGGTGGGCACCTCGTCGGGGCAGTAGATCTTGAGGACGGCCAGCTGGCCCTTGACCACCCGGTTGTCGGCGATGACCGGTCGCATGCCCGGCCCGGCCGCGCCGTTCATGAGCTGGCCGAGCAGGATGCCCTTGCGCAGCGACCCGTTCGGGTCGTCACACACCGCTCCGCCGTCGTCCCCGAGAACCCGCACGACCTGCTCCTTGCTCGGCGCACGAGCACCTGCCGCGGTGAGGGCTGCGATGAGCTGGGTGGCCTTCTGGTCGGCTTGCTGCGACGACTTGCCGGAATGGAAGGTCAGCAGCGCAATGACCGTGAGGGCCACGATCGCGATGCCGGCGACGATGTAGGTCGTCCGGTTCTGCTGGTACGTGGCGCTCTCCGTGATGTTCATGATGCGGCCACCTCTGACGTCTCAGGCTGCTTCCACGAGGGCTTGCGCAGCCTGTAGAAGAGGAACGGAACGAGCAGGCCGAGCCCGAGCGCGCCAGCCGCGACGATCACGAGATACGTTGCGGGACTGCCCGACCCGAACTGCGAGGGCGGGACGAACCCGATGAGCAGGGCTGCGAGGGAGGCGGCGAAACCGATCCCGCAGAGCGCCCCCAGCATCGGCGCCCGGTAGCCACGCGCGTGGTCCGGGTCGTTGCGCCGCAGGCGCACCGCGGCCACGAACATCAACAGGTACATGATGAGGTAGACCTGCGTCGTGATGACGGAGAAGATCCAGTAGGCGCTCGACACGTTGGGGATCAGGGCGTAGCCGAGCCCGATGATCGTCGTGATGATGCCCTGCGCCACGAGGATGTTCTGCTGGACGCCGTTCTTGTTGAGCTTCTGCAGCACCGGTGGCAGGTAGCCCTCCTGACGCGAGATGAGCAGCAGGCCCTTCGACGGGCCGGCGAGCCAGGTGAGCATGCCACCGAGCGACGCGGTCACCAGCATGACCCCGACGATCGGGGTCAGCCACTGCGCGCCGAAGTTCGCGAAGACTGCGTCGAAGGCCTGCATGACCCCGGCCGTGAGCGACAGCTCCTCGGCGGGCACGATCCAGCTGATCGCCAGGGCCGGCAGGATGAAGATCGTCAGCACCAGCCCCATCGCCAGGAACATCGACTTCGGGAACTCCTTGGCCGGGTTCTTCAACGAGCCGACGTGCACCGCGTTCATCTCCATGCCGGAGTACGACAGGAAGTTGTTGACGATCAGCACGAGGCTGGAGAGCCCCGCCCAGACGGGCAGCAGGTTGTCTGCGGTCATCGGAGCGGCGGACGGGTTGCCCTGACCCAGGAAGACGGCGCCCAACGTGACGAGGACGACACCGGGGATCAGCGTGCCGATGATGAGCCCGGCACTCGCCAGACCCGAGACGCCCTTGGTCCCACGCGACGAGACCCACACGGCGGACCAGTACACGACGACGATGACGAGGGCGGTCCACACGCCGTTGGACGCGAGCGCCGGATTGATGACGTAGGCCAAGGTGCTCGCCACGAAGCCCAGCAGGCTGGGGTAGTAGAAGATCGTCATCGCGAACTGGCACCAGACGGCCAGGAAGCCCATCGGCTTGGAGATGCCACGGGCCACCCAGTTGTAGACGCCGCCATCCCACCCCGAGGCGAGCTCTGCCGAGACCAGGGAGGTCGGGATCAGGAAGACGATGGCCGGCACGATGTAGAGGAACACGCACGCCAGGCCGTACACCGCCATCGTCGGAGCCGCCCGGAGGCTGGCGACCGAGCTCGTCGTCATCATCGCCAGGGCGATCCAAGAGATGTAGGCCGTGGCCGGTGCCCTGGTGCGCCTCGTGGTGGCGACGACGGGTTCGTCGGCCGACGCGTCCATGGCGCTCATCGAGACCACCGGGCCCGTGGTCGGGGCGTCGGGCCCACCGGTCCGAGGGGACGCCCCCGACCGTTCCCTGTCAATGCCTTCTCGTCCCGCTGCATGCCGACCACCATCCATCCCATGAGATCACCGCACGTTCCATCAGATTCCTGCGTGGGCTCGTGTTCCGGCGTCACTCCTTCGGGCTGATACCCGGACAGGGCTCACTGGACGACGGCGAGCCCGTGGTCGGTGTTGTTGAGCCGAACGGCACCGGTCTCGGTCACGGTGACGATGTCCTCGATGCGCACGCCGAAGCGTCCGGCCAGGTAGATCCCGGGTTCGACCGAGAAGCACATCCCGGGGACGAGGGGCTGGTCCTCCCCCTCGACCATGTACGGCGGCTCGTGGGTGGTCACCCCGATGCCGTGACCGGTCCGGTGGATGAACGCGTCGCCGTAGCCCGCCTCCGTGATGACGGCCCGCGCCGCGCGGTCGACGTCCTGGCACGTCGCACCCGGCCGGGCCGCGGCGACCCCGGCCTCCTGCGCGAGCCGGACGATCTCGTGGACGTCGCGGATCTGCTGGGTCGGCTCCCCCACGCAGACCGTGCGGGTCGTGTCGGACCCGTAGCCGAACATCAGGCCGCCGAAGTCCAGCACGACGGCGTCACCCTGCTGGATGACGCGGTCGCCGGCCTCGTGGTGCGGGTTGGCACCGTTGGGGCCGGACCCCACCACCGTGAAGTCCACCTGCTCGTGCCCGAAGTGACGCAGCAGGGCAGCGAGGTCCGCGGCCACCTCGGTCTCGCGGCGCCCGGCGAAGCGGACCTTGACGATCTCCCCGTAGGCCGCGTCGGCCGCAGCACCCGCCGCCGTGAGCCGCGCCAGCTCGTCGGGTCCCTTGACCGCGCGCATCATCGGCAGCCCCACGGTGAGCGACTGGTAGGTCGAGCGGGGCAGGGCTGCTTGCAGACCGAGCAGGTGGAGCGCCCACGCCGAGTCGGAGACGCCGTACGTTCCGTCGGGCCGCAACAACGGTGCGGCGGCCAGGTAGGGGTCGGCGGCGTCGGCCCAGTCCATCACCCGCATTCCGCGGACGCCCTCGGCCGCCTCGGCATCGGGCCGCTCGAGGGCGGGGACCAGCAGCGTCGGCTCCTGGTCGGGCGCGAGCACGAGCACCGTCAGCCTCTCGGTGATCGCGGTGGGCTGGTATCCGCTGAGCCAGACGAGATCCGGTCCCGGAGTCACGAGGACGCCCGCGAGGCCGGCTTCGGTCGCGGCTGCCACGACGCGTCGTCCGCGCGCCCGGTAGTCCTCCGCGGTGAACGGGGGTGGTGGCTGCACGTCGACGGGGCTCATGGATGTCTCCTTGGGTAGCGCGCTCCATGCTAGGTCTCGTCTCCAGGAGGTCTGCTCACCCGATCGGGATGACTCCGTGCCTGCTTGGCCGCCACCGGGAGATGCGAGCCGACGTCGTCGAGCCACCACCATTCGTTCACCCGACAGGGTTAGGTTCGGCATGGTGGTCGACGCGTCCGCGGCGACCCGACGAGGAGCGTGCATGGTGGACCCACTGCTGGCCGGTGACCGCGCCGCCGCGCCGCGGACGCTCGTCGACGTGCTCGCCGACGTCACCGCGCGTCACCCCGATGCGCCGGCGCTCGACGACACCGTCACCGTCCTGACGTATGCCGAGCTGACCGAGCAGGCGAGACGGATGGCCGCAGAGCTCGTGGCCGCGGGCGTATGCCGTGGCGACCGGGTGGGCGTGCGCGTGCCGTCGGGGACGACCGACCTCTACGTCGCCGTGCTCGGAGTCCTCCACGCCGGGGCGGCGTACGTGCCTGTCGACGTCGACGACCCGCAGGAACGGGCCGACCTCGTCTTCTCCGAGGCCGCGGTGAAGGCGGTCGTGGGAGCGCGTCGGCAGGTCACGGTGCCGTCGCCCGGCTCACCGGTCCCGGCGTCCGGGCGGACCGCCCGACGCGCGGCACCGCGGCCGGCGCGCGCGGGCCGGGACGGTCGGCATGACCCGGGCGTCCTGCCGGACGTCCGCGTGCAGGACGACGCCTGGGTGATCTTCACCTCGGGGTCGACCGGCGTGCCCAAGGGCGTGGCGGTCTCCCACCGTTCAGCGGCGGCCTTCGTCGACGCTGAGGCCCGGATGTTCTTGCAGGACAGTCCGATCGGTCCGGGTGACCGCGTGCTCGCCGGGCTCTCGGTCGCGTTCGACGCGTCGTGCGAGGAGATGTGGCTCGCCTGGGGGCACGGGGCCTGCCTCGTCCCGGCACCACGGAGTCTCGTGCGCACCGGCATGGACCTCGGACCGTGGCTCGTGGCCCAGGACGTCACCGTCGTCTCCACGGTCCCGACGCTGGCCGCGCTCTGGCCGGCCGAGGCCCTCGAGCCGGTGCGGCTGCTCGTCTTCGGGGGCGAGGCGTGCCCGCCCGAGCTGGCCGAACGGCTCGTCGCCCCGGACCGCGAGGTCTGGAACACCTACGGCCCGACCGAGGCGACCGTCGTCGCCTGCGGAGCGCGGCTCGACGGCACCACTCCGATCCGGATCGGCCTGCCCCTCGATGGCTGGGACCTCGCCGTCGTGGGCCCGGACGACCGGCCCGTCGCCCAGGGTGAGACGGGCCAGCTCATCATCGGCGGCGTGGGGCTCGCCCGCTACCTCGACCCCGCCAAGGACGCCGAGAAGTACGCCCCCATGCCGACCCTCGGCTGGGACCGCGCCTACCGGTCGGGCGACCTCGTCGTCAACGACCCCGAGGGCCTCGTCTTCGTCGGGCGCGCCGACGAGCAGGTCAAGCTCGGCGGTCGCCGGATCGAGCTCGGGGAGGTCGACGCGGCGCTGCAGTCCCTCCCCGGCGTGTCGGGTGCAGCCGCGGCCGTCAAGACGACGGGCGCCGGGAGCCAGGTCCTCGTCGGCTACGTCGTGCCCGACTCCGTCAGCCGCGCTGGCCTCCCGGCGTCGGGCACCGACTTCGACCGGACGGCGGCGCTCGCACGCCTCCACCATGAGCTTCCGGCCGCCCTCGTCCCGGTGCTCGCCGTCGTCGAGTCCCTGCCGACGCGCACGTCGGGGAAGGTCGACCGTGCGGCGCTCCCGTGGCCGCTGCCGGGCGCGGCCGACGACGGCGAGCCCAGCGACCTGTCCGGCACGGCGGCATGGCTCGCGGGTCACTGGACCGCGGTGCTCGGCACCGAGGTGCGTTCGGCCGAGGCGGACTTCTTCGACCACGGCGGCGGGAGCCTGTCGTCGGCGCGCCTCGTGTCGCTGCTCCGCGAGCGCTACCCGACGGTGACCGTGGCCGACGTCCACACGCACCCGCGCCTCGGCGCCCAGGCCGAGCTGCTCGAGACGATGGACACGGCCGACGGGTCACGGACCGAGCGCACGGTGCGCCGCATCCCGCGCGGCACCCAGCTCGTGCAGACGGCCGTGTCCCTCGTCCTGCTCACGGTCAAGGGACTGCAGTGGCTCGTCGGTCTCGTCACCCTCACCGAGCTCCTGCGCCTCGCCCACCTTGCCGACTGGTCGCAACCGGTGTCCTGGTGGGCCCTCGGCATCGGCTGGCTCCTCTTCATCACCCCCCTCGGCCGGATGGGCCTGTCCGCGTTGGCCGCCCGGGTCCTCCTCGCCGGTGTGCGTCCGGGCACGTACCCCCGTGGTGGGAGCGTGCAGATGCGGCTCTGGGCCGCCGAGCGCTTCGCCGATGCGATGGGGGCCATCACGATGGCCGGAGCGCCGTGGATCATCTACTACGCGAGGATGCTCGGCGCCTCGGTGGGTCCCGGTGTCGACCTCCACTCCGTGCCCCCGGTCACGGGCATGCTGACGATCGGGTCCGGTGCCAGCGTCGAGCCCGAGGTCGACCTCTCCGGCTACTGGATCGACGGCGACGTCGTGCACGTCGGCCTCGTCCACATCGGCCGCGAGGCGGTCATCGGCGCCCGCAGCACCATCGGTCCGGACGTGCACATCGGCCGTGGCGTCGTCGTCGAGGCCGGCTCGACCGTCCTCCGGTCGGTGCGACCCGGGCGGGTCGTCGCCGGGTCGCCGGCCCAGCGGGTCGACGACCCGGGCCGCTCGAGGTGGCCCACGGATCGTCCCCCGAACGCACCTGCCTGGCTCGTCGTCTACGGGCTGTCCGGCGTCTTCCTGTCGGTCCTGCCCTTCCTCGCGCTCCTGCCAGGCGTGCTCGTCGTGGGCGGTGCGGTCGCCCGGGCCACGGGGTCACGCGAGGCGGTCGTGACGGCATACGCGGCCGTGCCCGTCCTGACCGTGCTCAGTCTCGTGTCGCTCTCAGCCATCACGATCGTGCTGGTGCGCCTCCTCGCGATCGGGCTGCGCGAGGGCTACCACCCCGTCCGCGGCAGGGTCGGCTGGCAGGTGTGGGCGACCGAGCGCCTCCTCGACCAGGCGCGCACGTTGCTCTTCCCCGTCTACGCCAGTCTCGTCACCCCGATGTGGCTGCGCGCCCTCGGTGCGCGCGTCGGTCGCGATGTCGAGGCCTCGACGGTCCTGCTGCTGCCGTCGATGACGTCGGTCGCCGACGGCGCCTTCCTCGCCGACGACACGATGGTCGCCGGCTACGAGCTCGCCCACGGGTGGGTGCACATCGCACCGGCGAAGATCGGCAAGCGCGCCTTCCTCGGCAACAGCGGGATGACGGCGCCGGGCCGGCGTGTGCCCAAGCACGGCCTCGTCGCGGTGCTCTCGGCCGCACCGCAGAAGTCCAAGGCCGGATCGAGCTGGCTCGGCAGCCCGCCGGTGCGGCTGCGCCGTCCTCCGCAGGGATCCGACGACGAGAGGACCTTCGCTCCCCCGCTCCGCCTCAAGGTGGTCCGTGGCCTCGTCGAGCTGTGCCGGGTCGTGCCCGTCATGGTGACCGTGGCGATCGGGGTCACCGTCCTCGTGGCGCTCCAGTGGCTCGTCGACCGCGTCGGCCTGGCCGGCGCGGCGGCTCTGGGCGGTGTCGTCCTCGCCGCCGCCGGAGCCGTCGCCGCCGGGGTGACGACCGTCGCCAAGTGGGTCGTCGTCGGCCGCATCGGCGCCGTCGAGCACCCGCTGTGGAGCTCCTTCGTCTGGCGCAATGAGGTCGTCGACACGTTCGTCGAGATGGTCGCGGGACCGTGGTTCGCGTGGACGGCGACGGGCACACCGGCCATCAACGTCTGGCTGCGAAGCCTCGGGGCCCGGATCGGGCATGGGGTGTGGTGTGAGACCTACTGGCTGCCCGAGGCGGACCTCGTGACCCTCGGTGACGGCGTGACCGTCAACCGGGGCTGCGTGCTCCAGACCCATCTCTTCCATGATCGAATCATGAGCATGGACACGGTCACGCTCGAGGACGGAGCCACGCTCGGCCCCAACGGGGTGATCCTTCCCGCGGCGAGCATCGGGGTGGCCGCGACGGTGGGTCCCGGTTCGCTCGTGCTCCGGGGCGAGGCCGTGCCGCGCGGGACCCGCTGGACGGGCAACCCGATCGCACCGTGGAGCGGTGCCGACCCCGTGGCCCACGCGTCCGGACCCGCGCCGGGATCAGCGTCGGGTGGATCCGCGGGCGACGTCGCGAGCGGCGTGCGATGACGGGCGGCCTCGTCCAGCAGGTGCCCGCGCTGACCGACGCGTACACGCCCGACCGTGGTGATCCCGCCTACGAGGTCACGCACTACGACCTCGACCTCGACTACAAGGTCTCGACCAACCGCCTCGCCGGTCGCGCCGTCCTCGAGATCACCGTGCTCGAGGACGTGCGGCGGCTCGTCGTCGACCTCGTGGGCCTGCGCGTCCTCAAGGTCTCGGTCGGTGGCCGGGCCGCCAAGTGGGTCCACCGCGGCCCCCGGGTCGTCGTCACCCCGTCGGTCCCGCTGGCGCGCGGCGAGCGCACCCAGGTCGCGATCGCGTATGCCGGCACGCCGGGTCCCGTGGCCACGCGCTGGGGCGACGTCGGCTGGGAGGAGCTCACGGAGGGGGCGCTCGTGGCCGCGCAGCCCAACGGAGCGGCGACGTGGTTCCCGTGCAACGACCATCCCCGGACGAAGGCCACGTACCGGCTGGCGTTCGAGTGCGACTCGCCCTACGACGTCGTCGCGACGGGGGCACTCGTGGCCGCGCGGGCGCGCGGCAGCCGGACGCGGCGGGTCTTCGAGCAGGACGTCCCCATGGCGACCTACCTCGCCACGGTCCACGTCGGCCACTACGTGCGGCGCGCCCTGGCCCCGGCCGACGTGCCGATCTCCGTCGTGCTGCCGGCGACCCGCGAGCGCGACGTCATGCACGACCTGGAGCGGCTGCCTGCCATGACGAGCCTCTACGAGGCGCTCTTCGGGCCCTACCCGTTCGAGGACTACACCGTCGTCGTCACCGCCGACGACCTCGAGATCCCGCTCGAGGCGCACGCCATGGCGACGTTCGGGCCGAACTGGCTCGACGGGCGTCGCCGCCACGAGCGCCTCGTCGCCCACGAGCTCGCGCACCAGTGGTTCGGCAACAGCCTGACCCCGTCGACGTGGGCCGACATCTGGCTCAACGAGGGGTTCGCCTGCTACGCCGAGTGGCTCTGGGCGGAGCACGCCGACGGCGTCCCGGTGCGCGTCAACGCCGGAACCCACTGGTCCCGGCTCTCCCGTCTGGCACAGGACGTCGTGCTCGCCGACCCCGGGCCCGACCACATGTTCGACGACCGCGTCTACAAGCGCGGGGCCCTGACCCTGCACGCCCTGCGGGTGGAGCTCGGTGACGTCGCGTTCTTCGACCTCCTGCGCGACTGGGTGGCGGCCCACCGGCACGGGTCCGTGACCACCGACGAGTTCGTCAGCCACGTCGAGACGTTCGTGCGGGAGATCCCGCCCACGGACGGGGACGGGGACGGGGACGGCGACGCCGCGGGCCGGCGGGCCCGCGACCTGCTCGAGCGGTGGCTCTGGGCCACCCCCCTGCCACGGTTCGCCCAGCCAGCCTGACGTCTCAGTGGGCGCGTACCTCCAGCGCTCCCACGGCGGACTCGAGAGCGACGGCGGCGGCATACGCCCTCGGCACGTCGAGGTCGGCGACCGTGACCGACGGCATGCCGGGGACGACGTCGGTGGGGACGCCCGGCGCGGGCGTCGCGAAGCTCGTGGGGTCGATGCGGAGGCCGACCCCGAGCGCCTTGAGGGCGGCCTCCTTGCGCACCCACGTCGTGATGTCCGTGAGTTCCTCGGTGCCGCGGGCTCGTTCGCCGGGGTGGAGTGCCACGTCGCCGTAGCCACCGAACCGCACGGCGTCGACGGGCTCGACGTCGACGCCGACAGGTCCGTGCTGGCTCAGTGCGAGCGCGACGACGGCGCGGGTCCGGCTCAGCGACAGGTGCAGCCCCGGGTCGTCGAGCAGGCGGGGGGCGCCGTGCTGCCGGCCGCAGTCGGGGCACGTGCGGTCGAAGCGCAGTGACTCCGGTGGTCGGCCCAGGATCCGGCCGACCTCCCGGCGGGCCATGGCGTGGAGCAGCAGGTACGCCGCCGCGTCGCGTCGGTCGGCCAGGCGCGCCCACCGCGCGCGCTCGTGCTCGTCGAGCCCGGCGGCGATGGCCGCAGAATCGGGCGGCACCCATGCCCCGGGCGTCGACTCGCGCACCCAGACGTCGACCGTCGCGTCGGTCGGTCTCCGCGACCGCTCGGTGCCGTCCACGCGCCAAGGATCGACGCGTGGTCCCCGATCCGCAAGGCGGCGTCCGCCGAGACATCGCCCTGCCGAGGTGATGCGCGCACTGTCCGGTGGTGCGAGCGTCGAGGAGAGCGCACCACGCGCCACGTCACGAGGCGTCACCCTGAGGAGAGACTGTGAGCAACGAGAGCCAGTCGGCGACGACATCCGGGGCGCGAGCGGGGACGGCGACCCGGAAGGTGGCCCACCTGACCCCGGACCAGCGCGTGACCCGGGGCAGGGCCGCCCGCAACGAGACACCGAGGCGCAGCCACGGGTCGTGGGAGCCGTCGACGGACCGGCCCGACCCCGTCGCGCTGCTCGAGGAGCAGGCGACGAGCCGGGTCCCGGAGCTCGTCCCGCTGCGCTACGGACGGATGCTCGTCTCTCCGTTCACGTTCTACCGCGGCGCGGCGCTCATCATGGCCAGCGACCTCGCCGCGACCCCACGGTCGGGATTCATCTCCCAGATCTGCGGCGACGCCCACCTGTCGAACTTCGGGGTGTTCGCCTCTCCCGAGCGGCGCCTCCTCTTCGACATGAACGACTTCGACGAGACGCTTCCGGGTCCGTGGGAGTGGGACGTCAAGCGGCTCGCGGCCAGCTTCGAGATCGCCGGTCGCGATCGGGGCTTCTCGGCGGCGGACCGCCGGGACGTCGTCAGGTCCTGCGTCGCCGAGTACCGCGCCCGGATGCAGCTGTTCGCGGCCGCGCGCAACCTCGACGTCTGGTACGCCCACATCGAGGTCGACACGGTGTTCGAGCTGCTGAAGTCCAGCATCACGAAGAAGCAGCAGGCCAAGGCACAGGCCAACGCGGCCAAGGCCCGCACCCGGGACAGCATGCAGGCCTTCACCAAGCTGACCCATGACGTCGACGGTGAGCGACGGATCATCTCCGACGCGCCCCTCATCGTGCCGATCGAGGAGCTGGCGGCGGGCACGGGGCATGACGACGTCGAGGGTGAGCTCCGCGCTCTCATCAGGTCGTACCGCCGCACCCTGGAGACCGATCGGCGCGAGCTGCTCGAGTCCTTCGAATACGTCCACGCCGCCCGCAAGGTCGTCGGGGTCGGGAGCGTCGGCACCCGGGCTTGGATCATCCTCCTGCTCGGCCGGGACGGGCAGGACCCGCTGTTCCTGCAGGCCAAGGAGGCCCAGGAGTCCGTCCTCGAGAGGTTCGTCGGGGCGAGCCGGTATGCCAACCACGGCCAGCGCGTCGTCGCCGGCCAGCGGCTCATGCAGGCGGCCAGCGACATCTTCCTCGGGTGGCAGCGGGTCCACGGGTTCGACGGTCAGGTGCGTGACTTCTACCTGCGTCAGCTGCGCGACTGGAAGGGCTCGGCCGACGTCGACACCATGAGCTCCGGCGTCATGACCGCCTACGCCCGGATCTGCGGGGCGACGCTGGCCCGAGCACACGCCCGCTCGGGTGACCGCATCGCGATCGCCGCCTACCTCGGCACGAGCGACACCTTCGACCGCGCGATCGCCGACTTCGCGTCGTCCTACGCCGACCAGAACGAACGTGACTACGAGGCCCTCGTGGCGGCAGTCCGATCCGGGCGCCTCGAGGCCCAGACGGGCATGTAGAGGGCTTCGGGGTGCGTGAGGTGCCGGAGGCATGCCATGGGCTGCGGACGACCAGCACGAGAGGCACGCGATGACCAGGCTGTCGATGCATGAGCAGCTCCCGTTCGACGAGGAAGCGGTCAGGTCGTCGATCTCGACCGGAGAGCTCCCAGAACCGGACGAGGTGATCGGCGCCGTCACCGAGGCGTACGAGCGGTATCGGGCGAACCGGGAGGGTGCCGTCGCCGACTACATCCCGGTCCTGGCCGAGGCGTCGCCGGACTGGTTCGGCATCTCCGTGGTGGGAGCACGAGGGAGGTCGTTCGAGATCGGGGACGTCGAGAGGACGTTCTCGATCCAGAGCGTGTCGAAACCGTTCGTCTTCGCGCTGGTCTGCGAGGCGGTCGGAGACGTCGACGCGCGTCGCCTCCTCGGGGTCAACAGCACCGGCTTCCCCTTCGACTCCCTCGTGGCGGTGGAGCTCAACCTGGACCGCACGATGAACCCGTTGGTCAACGCGGGTGCGATCGCAGCGACGAGTCTGGTGCCGGGGAGCACGGCGGAGGAGAAGTGGGACCGGGTCAGGGAGGGCCTGTCAGGCTTCGCCGGCCGTGAGCTGAGCCTGAACGAGAGGGTCTACGCCTCGGAGTCCGCCACCAACCTGCGCAACCAGGGCATCGCCCACCTGCTGCAGAGCTACGGCCGTCTCTACTTCGACCCGGACGAGGCCACGGACATCTACACGCGCCAGTGCTCTCTCGACGTGAGCGTCCACGACCTTGCGGTCATGGCGTCCACGCTGGCCAACGGCGGGGTGAACCCGGTGACCGGGAGGACGGTCGTCGGGCGGGGCGTGTGCCGGCGCGTCCTGGCGGTGATGGCCACAGCGGGCCTGTACGAACTGTCCGGCGACTGGCTCTACGAGGTCGGGGTCCCGGGCAAGAGCGGGGTCAGCGGCGGCATCGTCACCGTCGCACCCGGTAAGGGCGGCCTGGCGACGTTCTCCCCTCCCCTGGACGTGGCGGGCAACAGCGTGCGCGGGCAGCTGGTCACCAAGTACCTCGCGGAACGGCTCGGGCTCAACCTCTTCGCCTCGATGACGGTCTCGCCGGACCGAGGGCCGCTGGAGATCAAGCAGCGCGAACCTCGGGATCGATGAGGCAGACGAGGTCCTCCGGCCGCCGACAACCTCGGGAGCACAGGACCACTGGCACCCCCTCGAACCAGATGATCCTCCATCGCGTTCCGTCCTCGTCCAGCTCCCTCGCGGCATGGATCTCGCCCTCGCAACCCTCGGTCAAGCACGGGATCCGGATCGTGTCCACGTCCACCTTCGAACACCTTTCTGGGGGGTCGGCCCTGTCGGTCTGCTCGGGAGGGGTCCCGCATGTCCGGGTGCGGTGTGCCTCCCCGGTATCCATACCCGCGCGTGGACCGCGCGCGTCGGTCGACGCGCACACCCGCCCACGCCGGGGCGTGAGCCACGAACGTGCCGGCAGCCATGCTGTCGCGCTCGGTGCCCGCTTCAGGAACGTCCTGCGTGTCGGCTCGTCGCGATACCGTCACCGGGTGCCGGGTCCCATCGAGATACCCCCCGACGGGTTCGTCGTCCTCGACGGTGTCCGCTTCCACTACCTGGACTGGGGCGGCGACGGAGACCCGCTGTTGATGCTGGCCGGTCTGGGCTGCACCGCCCACGTGTTCTCGGAGCTGGCCCCGCACCTGAGCGACCGGTTCCGGGTGGTCGCCCTGACCCGACGCGGGCACGGGCGGACGGACCGGGTCCAGAACGGCTTCGCGCTTGCAGACGCCGCCGAGGACGCGCGCCGCCTCCTCGACGCCCTGGGCATCGAGCGGGCCCATGTCGTGGGGCACTCGATGGGAGGAGGTGAGGTCTCGGCCCTCGCCGCTCGACATCCCGAACGCGTCGCCGGGGTCGTCTACCTCGACGGTGCCTACGACTGGGCCGACAGCCCGACGGTCGAGTGGCCGGAGGAGGCAGCGAGCCCGGACCGGTTCGCCACGTACGAGGACTACGTCGACTTCGTGCACTCCCTGCTCCCGGACGACATCCGTGGACCTGCTCTCGACGCGATGATGCGCGCCTCCGTGGACACCCTCCCGGACGGGTCCGTGATCGACACGTTCTCTACGGCGGCCTCGGCGCCGTTCGTCCGGGCCCTCAAGGCGTTCCGACACCCCTACTCCGACATCACCGCTCCCGCGCTCGCCATCTACGCCCTCGGGGACCAGTGGCAGGGACCCGACGCGATCTGGCGGGCTACGTGCCGTGACCGTTTCGCAGCGGAGACCGCGGATGCTCACGTCATCGAGCTCCACGCCAGCCACTACGTGTTCATCGACCGCCGCGACGAGGTTGTCGCGGCGCTGCGGAGCTTCCTCACCTGCCCCTCGACCTGAACCGTGGCCGCGGCGGCCTGCGGTCCGGCATTTCCCTGCGACGTGACCGACGCGCCCGGTGCCGAGGCCTACACTGAAAGGGCGTCGCGCGCAGTTTCCTTGAATGGTAGGTGGATCGCCATGCGTTCCTGCTTCCCGCGCGTGCCCACAGCGTGCGCCGCCGCTCTCGCTCCCATCGCCGTCGTCGTGCTCGCCCTCCCCGCCGCGACGCTTGCCTCCGCCCGTCCGGCCGGCTCGGCCCCTCCACTCGTCGTGTCCGCGGGCACCGTCGCCACCACCCTGAGCCCGGGTGCCCAGGCCCAGGCCGTCTACAACCGCATGACGACGGCACAGCGCGTCGGGCAGCTCTTCATGGTCGGAGGTGCCGTGACCGGGCTCGGTTCGGCCACGACGACGGCGATCAGCCGGTACCACGTCGGCAACCTCATCCTCACGGGCCGCACGACCGCGGGCGCCCCGCCGGTGCGATACCTCACGGGGCGAGCCGACACCTTGACGACGACCGCGGCGACGGCAGGGGTGCCGCTGTTCATCGCCTCCGACCAGGAGGGCGGATACGTGCAGGTCCTCCAAGGGCCGGGCTTCTCGCGCATGCCGACCGCCCTGACGCAGGGCACCTGGTCCGACACGTCGCTCACGGCATACGCCAGGGCGTGGGGCACGCAGGTGATGCGCTCGGGCGTCGACGTCGACCTCGCACCGGTGATGGACACGGTCGCCAAGAGCTTCGCGAGCCTCAACAAGCCCATCGGCTTCTACCAGCGGGAGTACGGGTACACCCAGGCCGTCGTCGCCGACAAGGGCACGACCTTCCTCAAGGGCATGAGAGCATCCGGTCTCGCGATGACGGCCAAGCACTTCCCCGGGCTCGGACGGGTGACCGGAAACACCGACACGACAGCGGGAGTGACCGACACGGTGACCACCCGCACGTCCACCGACATCACGCCGTTCCGAGCTGCGATCAGCGCCGGTGCGCATCTGCTGATGGTGTCATCGGCCTACTACTCCCGCATCGACGCGTCGCACCCGGCGGTCTTCTCGCCCACGGTGATCCGCGGAATGATCCGCGGCGACCTGGGTTTCACGGGCGTCGTCATCAGTGACGACCTGGGAAACGCCAAGCAGGTGGCCGCGTGGTCGCCCGGCGCCCGTGCCGTGGGGTTCATCAACGCGGGCGGTGACGTCGTGCTGACCGGCAACCCCTACGTCGTCCCGGCGATGGTCGCTGCCGTCACCGCGCGGGCCGCATCCGACAGCGTGTTCCGCGGTCGTGTCCAGGCAGCGGTGATGCGCGTCCTGACGGTCAAGGCGCAGTACGGCCTGCTCGCGCCGCGGCTCCCGGTCACGGGATACTTCGGCCCACTGACGAAGACGGCCCTGCAGCGCTGGCTGGGTATCTCACAGACCGGCGTCTTCGACAGCGCGACGATCCGCGCTCTGCAGGTCCGGGTCGGTGCACCTGCCGTGGGCGTCTGGGGACCGCACTCGATGGCGGCCCTGCAGAGCTACCTCGGCCTCTATCTCGACGGCGCGACGACGTGGAACACCCGCACCGTCGCCGCACTCCAGCGCTACCTCGACACCCAGCTCTGAAGGCTGACCGGCAGATGTCGCCGCATCGACGTCAGCCACGCCGCCCGGCCGACACGGCCGCCCTTCGACGGACGCCTCCGAGGCGCTGCGGCACTGCTGGGTATGTGCCCCCCGTGAGCCGACCCGCAGCCCGTCCCACCCCAACCGTTCCCCGGTCCGTCCGGTGACGGGGGCTGTGCGGCTGACCGACGACGCGACTCCGCCGTCGCGGCTCGCGGCCCTCGTCGACGACCTCCGGGTCCGGCTTGGCCACGGTCGCGACCCGGTGGCGACGACCGAGCTCGTGCGGGTCCGGCCCGACGCCTTCCCGCTTCCGGGCTCGGGGTCGACCCGCATCCTGTGGGAGTCGTTGGCGTCCGTCGCGGCCGTGGACCTGACGGCGGCCCGCACCCTCGAACCACACCTCGATGCCTTGGCGATCCTCGCTGAGGCCCGGTCGGCCGGGTACGCCGTCGCCGCGCCAGTCCCCGACGACGCTGCGTGGGGAGTCTTCGCCGCGGAGGGGCCCGGTGTCCGGCTCGAGGCGCGAGGCGACACGGGCCGCGCCGCCGGCACCGTCCGACTGCACGGGACGAAGCCGTGGTGCTCGCTGGCCGGATCGCTGTCGCACGCCCTCGTCACCGCCTGGGAGAGCGACACCACCCGGCGGTTGTATGCCGTCCGCCTGGGTCCGTCGAACGGCGTGACCGTCCAGCCCTCGGCGTGGTTCGCCCGGGGTCTGACCGCCGTGCCCAGCGGTCCGGTCGACTTCGACGGCGCCGAGGCGGTCCCGGTCGGTCCGACGGGGTGGTACCTCGAGCGCCCCGGGTTCGCCTGGGGCGGCATGGGCGTGGCAGCCATCTGGTACGGCGGCGCGGTGGGCGTGGCCCGCCGCCTGCTCCTCGGCGGACGAGAGCCCGACCAGATCGCGCAGATGCACGTGGGGGCGGTCGACGCCGCGCTCTGGGCGGCTCGGACCTGCCTCGACGACGCGGCTGCCCGGGTCGACGACGGCCGCGCGACGGGTGAGGAAGGCGCACGACTCGCCTTGCGCGTGCGGCACGTCGTGGCACGTGCCGCGGAGTCCGTGGTCGAGCGCGTCGGCCATGCGACCGGACCGGCACCCCTGGCGCTCGACGACGACCACGCCGCGCGCGTCGCGGACCTACAGCTCTACCTGCGGCAGGAGCATGCCGAGCGCGACGAGGCTGCCCTCGGCCGGTATGTCCTCGAGCGTCCCGTCCTCGACGGCGGCAGCGGCACCGACGGCCGACCGTGGTGACCCGCGCGCGGCCCTTCACGCAATCCGAGCGGGGCACGGCGGAGAGCCTGTGGTGCGAGCGACCCGAGTGGGCCGACCTCAGGCCCGCAGACGCTCTGCTCTCAGGGCGTGGGCGCCTCGTCGTCGTCGCTGCGCACCCCGACGACGAGACGCTCGCCACAGGCGGACTCATGGCGATTGCAGCACGAGCCGGACTCGAGGTGACGGTCGTGCTGCTCAGCGACGGTGAGGCGTCGCACCCCGGTTCCCCCACCGTGTCCAGCGGCGACCTGGCCACTCTCCGGGTCGCGGAGTCCCGCGCCGCGCTGGCTCGACTCGCGCCGTCGGCGACGCTCGAGAGGCTCGGTCTGCCGGACAGCCGCCTGGCCGCCTGCACCGCCGAGATCGTCACGGGCCTCGTCGACGTCGTCGGCGAGCGCGGCGGCGACACCGTCGTCGTCGCCCCGTGGCGGCACGACGGCCACGCCGACCACGACGCGGCCGGGTGGGCCGCGGGAGTGGCGTGCCGGCGTACCGACGCGGTGCTCTGGGAGTACCCCCTGTGGCTGTGGCACTGGTGCGAGCCCGAGCGGGCGCCGTGGGGGGACCTCCACGCCCTCACCCTCGACGCCGACGTGCAGGCGACGAAGCAGGAGGCCGTGGCGCTGCACCGCACCCAGGTGGCTCCGGTCTCCGACGAGCCCGGGGACGAGGCCGTCCTCCACGAGGACATGCTCGCCCACTTCGCGCGGCCCTTCGAGGTCTTCCTCCGGCTGGACCTGCCGACCGATGACAGCCTCGACGAGCTGCATGACTCGTCCAGCGACCCGTGGCAGGTGCGCACGAGCTGGTACGAGCAGCGCAAGCGGGACGTCACCCTGGCGGCCCTCCCGCACGAGCGTTACGGCCGCGCGCTCGAAGTCGGTGGGTCCGTCGGGGCGCTCGCGGAGGACCTCGCGACACGGTGCGACCGGCTCGTCGTCGTCGACGAGAGCGGGGCCGCCGTCGAAGCCGCGCGGTCCTCGTTGCGAGGGCTCGACCACGTCGAGGTCGTGCTCGGCAGCGTCCCCGAGGACTGGCCCGACGGCCCCTTCGACCTCGTCGTCGTCTCGGAGGTCGGGTACTTCCTCAGTCCGGCGCGGCTGGGACGGCTCGTGACACGGGTCGACACGTCCCTCACGGACGACGGCGCGCTCGTGCTGTGCCACTGGCGGCATCCCGTGCGGGGCTGGCCGCTCGACGGCCTGCGGGTCCACGAGCTGTGGACCCGCACGTCCGCCCTGCCCGTCGTGGCCACACACCTCGAGCGGGACTTTCGGCTCGATGTGATGTCGAGGTCCTCGGCGCACCGGGCCGGCTCGCCATGACGGCCCACCTCCACCGCCCCCTGACGCACGTGCACGTGATCGTCCCGGCCAACGACGAGGAGGCCCTGCTCCCCCGCGCCCTCGGTTCGATCGACGACGCCGTCGGGGAGCTGCACCGGTCCCGACCCGGCGTCCACGCACGCGTCGTCCTCGTGCTCGACGCCTGCGTCGACCGCTCACGCGAGGTCGCCGCCCGGCACCGCGACGTCACGGTCGTCGAGGTCGACCGTCGGTGCGTCGGTGCCGCTCGCGCCCACGGCGTCGTGGTCGCGACGGCCGACGTCGCGGAGCCGGACACCGGTCGTCACTGGCTGGCCGGCACGGACGCCGACTGCGTGGTCCCGCCCGACTGGCTCGTCCGGCAGGTCATGCTCGCCGATGCCGGCCTCGATCTCGTGACCGGCACCGTGCAACCCGACGACGAGCTCGACGCAGAATCCCTCACCCGGTGGCACGCCCTGCACCAGCTGCGTGATGGTCACCCGCACGTCCACGGCGCCAACCTCGGCGTCCGGCTCTCTGCCTACCTGGCGGCCGGGGGCTTCGAGCCGCTCGCGGTCCATGAGGACGTGGGTCTGGTCGAGCGCATCCGTGCGTCCGGAGCCGCCTGTCTCGCCAGCTCGTCAGTACACGTGCGCACCTCGGGCCGCACGCAGGGACGCACGCCCGGCGGCTTCGCCGACTACCTCGGGGCGCTGGTTGCCCAGGGTTCACTCACCGGCTGAGGACCCAGCCCGACATGCGGCCGGCCGAGTCCGTGGCGCGTTGGCGGGTATGTCCGCTGCGTGGAGCCGATACCCCAGACCCGTGACGCGCTGCGACGGATGGCACTGCGTGGAGAGATCGACATCGCCGGCCAGCTGGCCAGGGTGACCGAGAGCCTCACGGCCGTGGTGCCGGCCATCGTCGCGTTCAGCATCGGCATCGCCCGCCACGACGTCACGCTGACCTACGTGTCGAGCACCCTCGAGGCCGCGTGGCTCGACGGGGTGCAGTACGTCGACGACGGTCCCTGCGAGCAGGCGGCCCGCAGCGGTGAGGTCGTCGCCGTCGACCACCGCGAGCTCCTCGACGAGGGTCGCTGGCAGCTTTTCGCCCAAGCCGGCGCTGCTGTGGGGATCCGCAGCACCCTGTCTCTCCCCGTCCTCGACGCGTCACGCGTCATCGGCGGCGTCAACCTCTACGGCAGCGGCACCGACACCTTCGTGGGCCGTCACGACGAGGTCGCGGCGCTCGTCGGCGGGTGGGCGGAAGGCGCGGTGACGAACGCCGACCTCAGCTTCCGGAGCCGGGTCGAGGCCACCGACGCGCCCCGACGCCTCGAGGAGGTCGAGACGGTGCGTGTCGCAGTGGGCGTGCTCGTCGACGCCCAAGGGGTGTCCCCGGAGGTCGCCGAGAGCAAGCTCTACGAGGCCGCCGCGCGGGCCGGCATACCGGTGGTGGCCCTGGCGCTCATGGTGATCGGCGAAGGGGGCGAGAGCGGAGGTCCGTGACCTCCCGATCGGGCCGGCGCGGTGCCATCATGCACCTATGACCACGCACCGCCCCGACACGATGGTGGGCGACGTTTCCGGTCTGGATGCCGCGAATGTCGTCACGACCCTGGCCAGGGTCCTGGCCGAGACACCCGGAGTGCTGCCCACCCTCCACGAGATCGCCACGAGGTCGGTGGACCTCGTGCCCTGCGACTGGGCGGCCGTCGCCGTCGCGGAACGCTTCACGCGTCGACGTGCCCGACTGGCCGACTCGACCGACGATGTGCTCATGGAGAGAGTGGCCGTGGTCGCGGCCGAGGCCGGCGACAGCCCGGGCCTGACCGCTTTCGAGGCCGGCGAGACCGTGCGGTGCGACGACCTCGCGCACGAGTGCAGGTTCACGGCTTACGCCACGCAGCTCGTCGCACGCACGCCCATCCGGGCGGTGCTGTCGGTCCCGCTGCGCTTCCACGACGCGACTCTCGGCGTGCTCACCCTCTACAGCGCCACGCCCCACTCGTTCGACGAGTCGTCGGTCGCGCGGGCGACTCTCGTCGCCGAGCACGCCGCCATCGCCGTGGAGGCGGCTCGCAGCGACGACCGCGCCGTCCAGCTGCAGGCGGCCCTGGAGCACAGCCGGACCATCGGGGCCGCGATCGGCATCCTCGTCGAGCGTCACCGCATCCTGCCCGACGAGGCCTTCCAGATGTTGCGCGAGGCGAGCCAGCACACCAACCGCAAGCTCGCGCAGGTGGCGACCGACCTCCTCGAGACCGGAGCCCTGCCCGAGGTCTGACCACCTCGCACGAGGGATGACGACCTCGCCGGCACACTCGGCCGCCTTGTCGTTAGCGGGACGTGCGCGCGCCTCCGCTGCCGTGGTCACTCGCTGAGTCGAACCAGCGCCGCCAAAGGGACGGAGACACAGTGCGAGGTGGTCGGACGCCAGGTCGAAGGCACGACGCCGCCACGTCCCGCCTATGCGGCCGGAGGGAGGAGCTGCGCAAGCGCGTCACCCATGCGGTCCCGGCTCGCACCGTTGCGCCCGATGTTCCCCAGCCCGAACTGCAGGTTCGAGGACAGCGTCACCTGCACGGTGCCGGGAGCGACCTCGCGGATTCGGGCCGTGACCTTCTCTCCGAACGCAAGCACCATCCGCCCCGCGGTGAAGACGAAGACGCCGGTCGCAGCATCCGAGGAGAGATGCTGCATCCCGGAGCGGCGCGCTGCCTCCTCGAGGGCCGTGACCGCCTCGCCGCCGCTCGCCCGGAACGTCATCGACCGCGTGTTCCTTGCGCTCATCCCACCGCTCCTCACCCGACGCCATCCGCAGGTCCGCGGCGCGGCCCGGCTCCAGGGCCGGCCTTCCGGCCGACCATCCCGCGTCTACGACGAGAGTAGCGAGACGACGGCGGCGTGCGCGATGCTTCAGGCGCACCGACGTCGGGGATCGGGCGGGGCCGCACGTGGCGACGTCCAGCGCTGCACGACGGAGCACGTGGTCGCGAGGTGCGCCGTTCACGTCCGGACCGAACGCCGGGAGCCCTACAGTGGGGCATGGCAGACATCATGCTTGGCCTTTTCGCGATCGTTGCCGGCGGCTTCATGCTCTTCGCCGGACAGCTGGCGCTGCGTCTGGTCCTCCCCATCTGGGGCTTCTTCGCCGGGTTTGCGTTCGGGGCAGGGCTTTTCGCGGAACTTGCCGATGAGCGTGTCCTCGGCACGGTGCTCGGTTGGGTGGCGGGATTCGTGTGCGCCCTGATCTTCGCTCTTCTCGCGTACCTCTACTTCGCGGTGGCGGTCGTTCTCGCCATGGCGGCCTTCGGCTTCGCGATCGGTTCGGGCCTCGTCGTCGCCCTGGGCATCGACTGGAACTGGGTTGCCGTCCTGGTGGGCATCGCAGTCGGAGCGGTGCTCGGACTGGTGGCGGTCATCGGCAACCTCCCGATGATCGTGCTGGCTGTCGTCAGCTCGATCGCCGGGGCGGTCAGCGTCGTCGCCGGTCTGATGCTGCTGGTGGGCGCGATCGACTCCGCCGACTTCACCCGGGGCACCTTCACGCAGGCGGTGCACGCCGGCTGGGGCTGGTACCTGACCCTGCTCGCCCTTGCCCTGATCGGCATCGTCGCCCAGACCCGGCAGCGGCTCGCGATGCGTCGCACCGTCCAGGAGACCTGGTACGTCGAGAGCCGCTGACGTAGGACCGACATCCAGGCGCCGCAGTCAAGCGCGCCCTGCGGCCGCAGGTACTCCGTCTTCGGCACCCTTCGTCGAGGCGCGTGAACCCTGGTGGGCGCCGTCGTCCCTTCCCTCAACGGCCGGCAAGATCCAGCCCGAATGCCGTGGCCATCGAAGGAGCGCCGGCCGCCTCGCCGAGCGGCTCCGCAGCGATGACCTCGCTGTAGAGACGGGCGAGTGAGTAGTGGGTCAGCGGCGTCGTGACGACGGCGCCATGCAGGGATGGGTGGGCAACGGTGGTCAGGACGAGGTTGTTCTGCTGGTGGTCATCCTCATCGGCGGTGACCACGATCGCGAGATGCCCGGCGCGCCAGTCCGGACCCGACATCACCGCCTCGATCTGCGTCCGGAGCCAACGGTCGGCGACGGGGAGATCGCAGTCGTGGGCGTCGTCGCACAGATCGGGAATGACCATACCGGCGTTGGGTAGCCGGCCGCTGGCGGCGTCGTCGCTCAGCTCACCGGCCGGCACGTCGTACCGAGCGCAGGAGGGTCGCTCGCTCCGGTAGTAGGCCCACGGGTTGTGCTTCACGACGTACCGTCCGGAGTTCTCCGTGGCGCAGTTGCCGGGCATTCCCTCGGCGTACACCTTCGCCGACTTGCCGAGCGCCAGCGCCTGGCCGAACACGGACGGCTGGTCGGTCGTGTGGCTGGATGGCGGGGCATCATCCCCGACGGCGAACGTGCTGCCGCCCGTCATCGCCAGGTAGTTGGGCAGCGACGGATGGGTCACCGCCTCGTAGGTCGTCGCGATCGCGAACTCCCGACCCAGGGCTGCCGTGTAGGGCATGGACGCACGCATCTGGTCCAACGAGTGGTTCTCGACGACGAACACCAGCAGCTTGGTCACCTTCGCCGGTTGAACCGTGGCGAAGGTGACCGGCGCGAAGGGTTCTCCCGCTCCGCAGGCGCTGAGAACCACCAGTGCCGTGGCGATCACCAAGCCGAACACCTTGTGCGACACGCGTCCTCCACCGTCTGAAGCAGCTTGCCGGGCCGACAGTACCTCGGGGCCGTCACAACGGGCTGGGAAGCGAGAGCGTGCGCCCGGTTCGTCGAACGGGCCGACGAGCGGCGGACCAACGCTGCGCCTGCCTGCATGCCCACATCGATTGCGCGCCGTGCGAGTTCCGGGGTTCGATGGCCGTATGCGCGTCCGGCACGTCCGCAGCCCCCGGTGGGCTGCCGCCGCAACGGGCTTCGCCGTGCTCCTCGCCGGTTGTCTCGCGGCCTGCGACGCCGGTCGCGCGGCGAGCGACCCGACCGACATGAGCCGCCCGACGATCGGCCGGCTCGACACCACGGTGCGCGTGTTGCAGATGAATCTCTGCAACAGCGGACGCGCTGACTGCTACTCCGGCGGGCGTGCCGTCAGCCGGGCGGTTGCACTGATCCACGAGCATCAGCCGGACATGGTCAGCCTCAACGAGGTCTGCCGCGATGACCTGCCCGTCCTCGAGCAGGCGATGTCGGCCACCGTCCCGGTGACGGCGGTCGCCTCGGCGTTCACGTCCGCGAAGGACCGCCAGACCCATGCACCGGTCCGTTGTCAGAACGGCCAGGAGTTCGGCGACGGCGTCCTGGTCGTGGTCTCGCCCCCGGTAGTGGGCTCCCGCAGCTACAGCGGCGTCTACCCGGTTCAAGACCCCCACGACTCAGAGGAGCGCGTCTGGGTCTGCATCGACCTGGCCACACGGTTCTCCGCCTGCACCACGCACACCACCAGCGTCGACGCCACGATCGCGCTGAACCAGTGCCGGTACCTGTTGAGCTCCGCGGTGCCCGGGATCAGCCGCCGCAACGGCGCCCGCCCGATCGTCCTCGGCGCAGATCTCAACCTCGCGGCTCGCGGTTCACCCAGCCCACAGTCATGCCTGCCCAGCGGCTACCAGCGCACCGACGACGGCGGTCTGCAGAGCGTGGTGGTGAGTCCGGGTATCGGGGTGCGCACGCACTCCGTCATCGACATGCAGGGCACCACTGACCACCCCGGCCTGCTGGTCGACCTCGTCCTGCCGCGCCCCTGAGCGCAGGCCGGGTCCCTCCCCCGCACCCGACGGCAGCAGCGGACCCGAGCCGGGTGGGGTGCGGCGTCATCCAAATGTCGTAGAGGCAGATCGGGCGTCCGGCGGGGCACGGCTGGGTGTTGAATCCATAGCGTTCCAAGCATGCCTCTGTGGCCATCACCCCGGCCCTCGCGCCCGGCGTCCTCCCGTGCACGCCTGGCGCTGCGCGCTGCCGGGACGAGCCTGGTCGCGGCGATGGTGCTCGCCGTTGGCGTCACGCCCTCGGCGACGTGGGCCTCGACCGTGTCCGACGAAGTGCACTACACGTTCACGGGCTCCACCTCGGTGGCCATCGACTGGCGCGGGCCGGCCAACGACGTGCGCTGGGGGACGACGACTGACTACGGAAACACCGCCACCGGAGTGGCGCCGGGCGTGATGCCGTGGTCGTCACCCGGCCCGTTCTGGCAGCTGCAGATTGGGGGGCTCAGTGCCGGCAGCACGTACCACTACTCGATCGGCGGAGGCCCGGACTACACCTTCCACGCCCCGCCGACGACGAACTACCGGTTCGATGCCATCGGGGACGTCGGTGACACGGCACACTTCGGCAAGCTCGGGACCACGCTTGACAACATCAGCGCGGATGACCCGTCGTTCGTGCTCATGGTGGGCGACCTGACGTATGCCAACAGCGGGAGCAGCGGTCAGAGCGCCGTCGACACGCACTTCAACGATGTGATGCGCTGGAGCGGACGGGCCGCGTACATGCCCGCCTGGGGCAACCACGAGTACGACGTGCCGGGCTCGGACGATCTGCGTAACTACAAGGGTCGCCTGCTGATGCCCAATGCTGCTGCCTCCCCCGGGTCTCCGGCGATCTCGTGCTGCGGCGACGACTGGGGATGGTTCGACTCCGGCCCCGTGCGGTTCATGTCGTACCCGGAGCCCTGGACCGGCGCGTGGGCCGATTGGCAGTCCAAGGCCGGCCCGCTGATGCGCCAGGCGCAGGACGACCCGAACATCAAGTACATCGTCACCTATGGTCACCGTCCCGCGTACTCGACCGGCTACCACGCGGGCGAGACGCAGATCGCCTCCATCCTGGGCGGCTTCGGAGAGGCATACAGCAAGTACGTGCTGAACATCAACGGCCACTCGCACGACTACGAGCGGTTCCAGCCCATCCAGGGCGTCACGCACGTCACGGTGGGGGCGCCTTCGTCACTCGA
The DNA here is from genome assembly GCF_052115065.1 of Terrabacter sp. 2TAF16. Classification (NCBI taxonomy): domain Bacteria; kingdom Bacillati; phylum Actinomycetota; class Actinomycetes; order Micrococcales; family Intrasporangiaceae; genus Terrabacter; species Terrabacter sp. 2TAF16. The sequence goes on along the minus strand of NZ_JBFRFZ010000001.1, from coordinate 3,815 downwards.
GCAGCCGTGGACCAGCTCAGACCCGCGCACCGCGATGCGCGCCATGCACCTGTCCCACCTGCGGGTCGACGTCGGCGACACCGGCATCAAGCTCCAGGCGATCTGCGACCAGTCCACTCCGGGTGAGGACCTCACGTGCAGTGCGGGCAGTGTCATCGACGAGTTCGTCATCGGCACTCCACCAGCCCTGCCGGTTGCGAGCGACTTCTACGTGGACAAGACCGTCTCGGCCTGCAGCGACTCCGGGCCCGGGTCGAAGGAGGCGCCGTTCTGCACGGTCACCAAGGGGGTTGCCCGCCTGCAGCCCGGCAACGCCCTCTACATCGGAGACGGCAGCTACGCCGAGACGGTCAAGCCGTCCGTGTCAGGCACGGCCAGCGCACCGGTCACGATCACCAGCTGGCCGGGCCGCAGCCCGGTGATCGGCAACGGCGTGACCAACGGGGCCTACATCTCGAGCAAGAGCTACATCACGCTCTCCAACCTCACCTTCACCGCCACCACTGGTGACGGGGTCTATGTCACCAAGAGCGACCACATCACCGTCACCGGCAACACCGTGACCAACACGGGGCGGCAGGCGCAGGGAGCGACAGCTCCCGGGATCAGCATCCGGGCCACCAACAACTCGGTGGTGTCCAACAACAACAGCACCCACAACAGCGACACCGGGATCTACGTGACGAACACGTCGACCGGCAACACGGTCAGCAGCAACGAGGCGAGCTACAACGCCCAGGGTTGGCAACGGAACGCCAACGGCATCAACGTCACCAGTCCGGGCAACACCATCATCCGCAACGTCACCCATGACAACGAGGACACGGGTGTCCAGCTCTACACCGGCGCCAACAACAACCTGGTCACCTTGAACGTCTCCTACAACAACGGGGACCACGGCATCGACAACCTCAACGTGACCGGGGGTCTGATCGTCGGGAACACGGTCTTCCACAACTGCACGAGCGGGATCAACCTCGAAGGCTCGACGTCGGGGAGCTACCGCATAGCCAACAACATCGCCGTCGACAACGCCGTCTATCCCGCGTACTCAGGCATCGCCTGCGCTCGCCGCGCCGGCAACATCGGTGTGTGGGACGGCGCGCAGAACTCCACCCTGGTGGATCACAATCTGGTCTTCCTGAGCAAGTCCGGGGTGATGTACGCGTGGGGAACGACGTACAGCTCCCTGACCGCGATGAAGGCGGTATCCGGGCAGGAGGCCGCGGGCATACAGGCAGACCCCGTGTTCCTCGACAAGCCTTCCTGGAACCTTCAGCTCAAGGAGGGGTCGCCCGCCATCGACCGCGCCGACAGCGGGGTGCCGGGTGAGCAGACCACCGACATCCTGAGCTACCCGAGGGTGCGAGACGCCAGCGTCAGCAATGCCAACGCAGCGGGACCGCGCTTGTATGACGACCTCGGCGCCTACGAGTTCCAGCCGGACATCGTGCCGGTCCCCATCCAGCCACCGGTCGCCGACCTGACGCTCACCCCGACGCAGGGCACCGCACCCCTCGCGGTGACGGCAGACGCCAGCGCCTCCTTGGACCCACAGGGGCAAGTCCTCAGCTACGCCTTCGACTTCGGTGACGGCACCACGGTGGCGCCGCAGGCGCAGTCAACCTTCAGCCACACGTACCTCAACAGCGGGGTCTACACCGTCAGGGTCACCGCGCGGAACACCTCCGGCGTCACGGGCACCACCAGCGGGACCGTCACGGTCAACGCCCCACCGCCACCCGTACTGCCACCCACCGCCATGCTCACCGTCACACCGGCCGATGGGGTTGCGCCCCTGCTGGTGACGGCGGACGCGTCCGCCTCCAACGATCCCCAGGGCGCCGCACTGACGTATGCGTTCGACTTCGGTGACGGGACGGTCCTGCCTGCTCAGACCGCCCCCACGGCGACCCATGAGTACCAGAGCCAAGGCACGTTCTCGGCCACGGTCACGGTGACGAGTGCCAGCGGGCTCACCAGTGTCGCCAGCACCACGGTCACGGCGACGAAGGCCCCGAGCGTCCAGCCGCCCGCCGCATCGTTGAACGTGGCCCCGACCAGTGGCACGGCGCCACTGCCGGTGACCGCGGACGCAACCGCCTCCAGCGACCCGCAAGGCCAGAACCTGACCTACGCCTTCGACTTCGGCGACGGCACCACTGTGCCCGCCCAAGCCAGCCCCACCGCCACGCACACCTACACAACGGCAGGGTCTTACCTGGTGACGCTGACGGTCCGGAACGTCAGCAGGCTGAGCGACACGGCGGCGACCACGGTGGCCGTGAGCGACCCGCCCCCGATTCAGACTCCCGTCGCCCGGCTCACCCTGAACCCGACCAGCGGCACCACACCACTACCGGTGACCGCCGACGCGTCCGCCTCCAGCGACCCGCAGGGCCAGAGCCTGACCTACGCCTTCGACTTCGGCGACGGCACCACCGCGCCCGCCCAAGCGAGCCCCACCGCCACCCACACCTACACCACCACCGGCACCTTCACGACCACCGTCACCGTCACCAACACCTCCGGGCAAGCCTCCACCGCCCAGCAAACCGTCAGCGCAGCCGCGCCCATCCAGGCCCCGGTGGCCCGGCTCACGCTGAACCCGACCAGCGGCACCACACCACTACCGGTGACCGCCGACGCGTCCGCCTCCAGCGACCCGCAGGGCCAGAGCCTGACCTACGCCTTCGACTTCGGTGACGGCACCACCGCGGCCGCCCAAGCGAGCCCCACCGCCACCCACACCTACACCACCACCGGCACCTTCACGACCACCGTCACCGTCACCAACACCTCCGGGCGGACGTCCACCGCTCAGCAAACCGTCACGACCAGCGCACAGCCCGCCTACGTCGCGACGCTGGGTACCAGCTCAGCCACCACGACAAAGAGCTCGGGAACCGTGACCGTGAGCCCCGTCGCTGGCGTGGGCCGAGGCGACCTGGTGGTGATCACGCTTCAGATCGCGGCCAAGTCGACGACCGGAGCCGTGGCGGCCACCGACACGGCGGGCAACACCTACGCGGTGGCCCGTGATGTGCCGGTGAGCGGCGGTCGACTCCTGGTCCTGACGGGGCTGGCCACCAAGCCGCTCACCACCGGAGCGAAGATCACGGCAACCTTTCCCGGATCGAGCACGTATCAGATGGTGGCCGACGAGCTCGCCGGCGTGACCCGCGTGGACCGTGCGGCTGCCGCCATCGGCACGAGCACCAACTACGCCTCCGGTCTCACCGCCACGACCACTGCACCCCGCGAAGTCGTCTTCGGCGCCGTGGCCACGTTCACGAGGGCCACCACCCCCTCATGGACCACCTCGTGGACCGCCCTCACTGCCCAAGCAGTGTCCAAGGCGAGCCTCGGAAGGGCCTACCAGCTCCCCACTTCAGTGGGCACCTTCAATGCAGACGGCACCATCGCCGGCACCTGGGCCGCCCTCGTGATCACGTTCAAACCGTAGAGTCACCGCCGCCGACCGATTCACCCTTTCAACGACATCCCCGGTCATGGGCGCCAGCTGCTGATCGGCGCCAGCTGCTGATCGGGGGCCGTGACGACCCTCAGGGGACGCCTCATGCCAACACGGCCTGGTCCCAGTCACTCCCCCGGGCTGCGCGAGGTGCCCCACACGACAGGGCAGCCCCCGACCGGCGGAGACGCCGAGACTGTCCGAGTAACGGTGTAACTGGCCCAACGCGCTGACTGGTTCAGCGGGAAGGGTCGGATGATGACCGACACACTGGTGGGCGTGAGCCCGCTTGAGAGAGCAGCGAAGAAGTCGCTCACACCTGCTGAGGTGGAGCGCGCGG